>JAFZPG010000102.1 GCA_017550425.1 Lachnospiraceae bacterium
ACCGATACGGTTCGGGCCGCCGCCGAGGATCATGATCTTCTTGCGGTCCGTGATCGTGGTATGGTCCGGTGCGCAATAGGTCGAATAATAGTATGCGGAGTTCTGGGTACCGAATACATGTACCGGCTCCCAACTCTCGGTGATACCGTAAGCCAGACGTGCAGCGCGGACCTGATCTTCTGAAACTTCGAGGAGTTTCGCCAGATAACGATCCGAGAAGCCGTCCTTCTTCGCAGTCTCGAGGATATCCTTTGCAGGAACACTGCCCTTCATGGAAAGGAGCATCTCTTCCTCTTCTACCAGTTCCTTCATCTGCTCGATGAAGTATTTCTTGATCTTGGTAAGGTTGTGCAGTTCATCTACGGTAGCGCCCTTACGAAGAGCTTCGTACATGATGAACTGACGCTCGCTGGTCGGGTAGATCAGCATGGAAAGAAGATCTTCCTTTGACTTCTCATGGAAATCCTTCGCGAAGCCGAGACCGTAACGGCCGATCTCCAGGCTGCGGATCGCTTTCTGGAAGGCTTCTTTATAGTTCTTACCGATACTCATGACTTCACCGACGGCGCGCATCTGAGTACCAAGTTTATCTACGGAGTCTTTGAACTTTTCAAATGCCCAACGGGCGAACTTGATAACGACATAGTCACCGCCCGGAACATATTTATCGAGTGTACCGCATTTTCCGCAGGGGATCTCGTCGAGAGTAAGACCTGCAGCAAGCATCGCGGATACCAGCGCGATCGGGAAACCGGTGGCCTTTGAAGCGAGCGCGGAAGAACGGGAAGTTCTCGGGTTGATCTCGATAACGATGATACGGTCGGAAACCGGATCGTGTGCGAACTGTACGTTCGTTCCGCCGATGACTTGAACTTCGTTAACGATACGATAAGCCTGTTCCTGCAGGCGCTTCTGGGTCTCTTCGGAGATGGTCAGCATCGGCGCGGAGCAGAATGAGTCACCGGTATGTACGCCCATCGGGTCAATGTTCTCTATGAAGCAAACGGTGATCATATTGCCCTTAGCATCACGTACGACTTCGAGCTCCAGCTCTTCCCAGCCGATGATGGACTCTTCGACCAGGACCTGACCTACGAGGCTGGCCTGAAGGCCACGCGCGCAGACCGTCTTTAACTCTTCTACGTTATATACCAAGCCACCGCCGGCACCGCCCATGGTATAAGCGGGACGAAGTACGACCGGGTAACCCAGTTTATCGGCGATGGCCAGCGCCTCTTCCACGCTGTATGCCACTTCACTGCGTGCCATCTCGATGCCCAGCTTATTCATGGTCTTCTTGAACTCGATACGGTCCTCACCACGCTCGATCGCATCGACCTGAACGCCGATGACCTTTACATTGTATTTGTCCAGAATGCCCTGCGTGGAGAGCTCGGAGCAAAGGTTCAGGCCGGACTGTCCGCCGAGGTTCGGCAGGATCGCGTCGGGACGCTCCTTCTCAATGATCTGTTCCAAACGCTTTACGTTCAGAGGCTCGATATAGGTAACATCCGCGATACCCGGATCGGTCATGATCGTAGCCGGGTTCGAGTTTACCAAAACGATCTGATAACCGAGTTTGCGCAACGCTTTACAAGCCTGGGTTCCGGAATAGTCGAACTCACAAGCCTGGCCGATAATGATCGGGCCGGATCCGATAATAAGTACTTTTTTGATGTCTTCTCTTTTGCTCATCTTCGTCCTCCATCGTATCTTATCTATGAATATTGTTCTCTAAGGCAATCAATAGGGAAGTTATGCTCAACATCCCACTCGCAACCGATAGGAATGCAACAAAAAAGCCAGTCTCGAAAACAACTGACTTCAAAAGAAAATATAGGGAACAGAAATAAAAGGGACGGAAATGAGAGAATCGTATGTCCCGTGTTTTCCACTCTGCATATTCAAACTCATAAGCATGGCAGACTTCATGTCTTCCTCCCTATTCATTGCCTTAAATCTCTAAAACTATACCACAGGATGTTGAAAACTGCAACTGTTTTTTTAAATTTTTTTGAGCTTTTTTCACTTCTCTGAAGAATCATTTGGGAGGCGCATCTGCGCCTCCCGATTCACGTGAATATTATATCTTTTAAAACTCAATCAAGTCAGGATCATTCTGCGTCTTTCGCAACGATCTCCTTCTTGTTGTAGGAGCCACAAGCCTTGCATACGCGATGAGGCATCATCAGAGCGCCGCACTTGCTGCACTTTACAAGCGTAGGCGCGGACATCTTCCAGTTAGCACGACGCTTGTCTCTTCTGGCTTTTGAGGTTTTGTTCTTAGGACAGATTGACATAACATTACACCTCCTTAACGTTCTTAAATAGGTCTGCAATCCTGGCCATCCTCGGATCCTTCGGTTCTTCGGCCGTCGCCGAATGACCGCAGTCTCCTTCGTTTAGGTTCTTACCACAGACGGGGCACAATCCCTTGCAGTCTTCCTTACAATAAACCGCAAACGGCATGTTCTCCGACAGTGCATCGAACGCAAGCGTGTCGACATCCAGGAAACGATCGTTTATCACACAATTGTCATAGGCATCATCCTCATCGCTTTCATCTGCCGGATCCTGCGATTTCTTCTCGTCCTTTTTGTTAAGGTCAAAACGGCACGAGACCGTAAGATCAAACGGCTCGGAAAGAGGCACCGCGCATCGGGAACAAACCATCCCGAGCACGATCCGCACGTCAGCTTCGATCTCGACCTGACGATCGGAAGTGTGATGCATGCGAAGGACCGCAAAACCTTCTTCCACGGGATACTCTTCTTTCTGGAACGAGAAAACCGCAGCATCGATCGGAATTTTACATTCCTTTCGCGTGTCATTCGCTGCTGTCAATTCAGACAAATCGATCTGCATATCAGCCTCCGTTTCCAGGGCATAATACGCATACCAAATGATTATACCCAACTCTTTCGGTTTTGTCAATCCTGTTTTTTTAAAAATTTCAAAGCATTTTCCGAAAGCCGTCAGCCTTGATTGGCCTTCTCTTCTGCTTCCAGTGCCTGGGCCTGTACGACCGTGATCGCTACAACACCGACGATATCGTCCGCGCAGCATCCGCGGGACAGGTCATTGACCGGGCGGGCAATGCCCTGCGTTACCGGGCCGTACGCTTCCGCTTTTGCAAGTCTCTGTACCAGTTTGTAGCCGATATTGCCCGCATCCAGATCGGGGAATACGAGAACGTTCGCTCTTCCGGCTACGCGGCTCGTCGGAGCCTTCGACTCTGCAACGGAGGCAACCATGGCCGCATCGGCCTGAAGTTCACCGTCCAGGTTAAGGTCGGGACGCAAATGCTTAGCGATTCGAGTGGCTGCAACCACTTTATCTACCTTCGGGTGTGATGCGCTGCCTTTCGTAGAGTGCGAAAGCATCGCAACGATCGGCTCCTCTCCGGTCAACAGCGAAAACGTATCGGCGGATGAGATGGCGATGGCCGCCAGTTTCTCCGCATCCGGATCCTGCTCGATACCACAGTCCGCGAAAACGAACGTACCGTTCAGGCCGTATTCGCAATCCGGCACGATCATCAGGAAGAAAGCGGAAACCAGTTTCACACCGGGCTTCGTCTTCAGGATCTGCAATGACGGACGCAGCGTATTCGCGCTGGAGTGGCAGGCGCCGCTGACAACGCCGTCGGCGTGTCCCATCTTTACCATCATGCAGGCATAGTACATATAGTCTTCGATCATCATCTGCTTCGCAAGTTCGGGGGTCATGCCCTTATTCTTACGCAGCTCGACCAGCTTTGAAACATACAACGGAAGCACCGGTGAAGTATGCGGATCGATGATCGTGATCTTCGAGCGGTCAATGCCGCGGCTGTAGGTCTCGACCTCATCCGGAGTACCCAGGATGATCAGATCGGCGATGTCTTCTTTGATGATCTTCTCGGCTGCTTCCCACACACGGGGATCCATCGACTCGGGAAGAACGATCGTTTTCTTGTCTTTCCGGGCACGCTCTTTTATGGAATCAATAAAACTCATAATACGGTAATCTCCTTCATCTTATTTCAGGATACAAACGAATACCCCGGCTCATGGGTATACGTCATTCACCAACAAAGGAATTTTGATCCTTATATACGTAAACAATTATAAAGGATTTCGCCGAATCGTGCAAGTATTCCGTTGTATTTTTCAAAGCACAATCGAAGGTCCCGGCTATATCTTATCTGAGTTTCCAGCTCACCGCCTGCTTCCTTCCGCGGATGAAGTTCTTGTAGATGCCCTCCTGCTTCGTTAGCCTGCGCTAACCGCAAACGATTCTAGCACAGCCATGTAAGCCTGTCAATATTGTTATTTTGATTCTCAAACTTTTATATATATGCGCGCCACGCGATCGCTGACCGCTGGTTCTCCACTTCGATATCATCCGGTTACGACTTATACTTATCTTATTCTCGTGTGTGTCGTAAAAATCTCACTCCTCTTACACGCGATAACGACATACAACAACTCTGTTCCACCCATGTCGTAAATCTAAAAAAATCCCCCAAAAAAATCACGACATGACAACTTTGAACAATAAATATGTCGTAATGTCCCTTTATACTCTTTACTTCTCCTCTCTCATCAACGAATTCACTCCCTGTTGCCAAATAAACCCACACCGGATGTGCAGGAAAGTGCACATCCGGTGTACTTCTCGGCGGCAACTCATGTTTCCGCATATGCTTCCAAAGGAGTGCAGAAAATTCTCACGCCCGAGGGTTTTGGTATTTTCAAGAGCTGGAATGCGGCATGCGGGTTGAGGCTGGCATTGATCGAGCTGTAGATCATCTTC
>JAFZPG010000103.1 GCA_017550425.1 Lachnospiraceae bacterium
CTGCGTCGACCCGCGCCTCGCACAGGTTCGCCGCCGTCGAACGCACCGTGCGGTCGAACAGAACGACCGCCGCGATCAACAGCAGCACGAGAAGCACAGCACCCGCCCGGATACGCCGTCCGCGTCGTTGTTTCATTTTCGGTCACGACCTGCTCCGATGTCTGCAAGGTCGCGACCTCCCACGGCAGGTCTGTCCGCACCGCGGGATATACACTGTCCGCCCCGTCGGGCTTAAGGATCTTCCCACACTGGTAGATGCTTCCACGCTCCGCCCCGCTTAAGGACGGTGACGCCCCGCAGATGCCGACATTGACCAGAAGGTCATCCGGTCCCGGCGGATAGAGTCCAAACAGGAAAGCAGCCGCGCAGGAAGCATGAAAACTTCCGATCCCGCTGACCGTCAGTCGGGCTTTCACCTGCGCTCCGACGCGGCTCTCGTAAACCTCGTAGCGATACGGCATGCGCCGCTTCTCCAGATCGAAAATCCGAAGAAACGGAGCCGCCTCTGCCGACAAGGCACATACAAAATAGATCATAGGCGCCTCCGTATACGGATCTCTCCGGTGCGGACCGTAGTCGGCGCATCCTCACCCTCAAACTGAAGCAAAAGCGCATAATCATCGGTCAGTCCGTTGAGTTTTGCAGTCCGTTCCGAAGCTTCTGCTGCCCCGTCATAGGCAACGATCTCCTCACCCAGAAACATCATGTGAGCGCGATAGGCCTCAACGCAGGATGCATCGTCCGGATCCTGATACAGTTCATAAAATCGTTTCCACAGCCGGCCGATGATCTTCTCGCGGATCCGGGGATCCGATCGATATGTTTCAACTTCTTCAGGTTCCCGAAAGAGACTTCCGGCCACGTTTCGGATCTCCTGGGGGAAGCCGCCCTGTGGCGGGAACAGATCGATCCCGATGCCCATGACCACATAGTCCGGGATCCCTGCGGAAAATGTCGGTGCGGTCTGCGCCAAAATACCACAGATCTTGCGTCCGTCGCGATAGACATCATTGACCCATTTGATCTGCAGACGAAAACCCGCGATCTCCTCCAAAACCTCGCAGACCGCAACTGCGGCCAGCGGGGTCAGTTTTTCGATCTGCTTCATGGTAAGTTTGGGACGCAAAAGAATGCTCGTATAGATACCGGCCCCGTCGGGCGAAAAGAAGCTACGTCCGCTGCGTCCGCGGCCGGCGCTCTGACGATCCGCCGTCAGGATCAGGCCTTCTGCCTCCCCGGCCGCACCGCGCGACAATAAAAGCCCATTGGTCGACGCAACCTCCGGAAACGTCTCCACGCGCAAACGGTCGTTATTCAGGATCCGCCGGATCTCCTCGGCATCTCTGCTCATATCTTCTCCTTTTGAACCATTCAACTTCGAATACAAAAGCCGACCCGCAACAACAACACGTAGGCCGGTCGTTGCCGACTGCGGGCCGGCTGAAAAAACAAATTATTCTGCCTCGAGCGTCGTGCTCTCGGTATTTTGATCCGATATCCGGTAGACCTCGGTCTCTCCCGATGTGGACTCGAAGCGCACATATTGAATATGCAGATCGAACGTAGATTCGAGCAGGCCGCTCGAAAGCAGTTTCATCGAGTTTTCTTTACCGAGTGCCAAAAACATTTGGGACAGCGCATGCGCATACCAGGCACGCGCATCATTCTTGACCATAACCGCCACGGATCCGGTATCGTGATCGCAGGCTTCACCGCTGACGGAAGATATAAACGGTTGGGCGTCAATGTAGCGGGCATTGGCCGCGGCTGCATCCGGACGCGCCGTCCAGGCAAAATATCCGTCGTATGCCTCGATCTTATCTTCCTTCAGATCCGTATAGGCATCCGGAAGGATCACATCAAACGGCTCCTTCTCGATATGCTTCCAGAATAAAGCCCCTTGGGTCGAAAGCTTTCCTCCGGCAACAAACACTACGTCGCCATACGTCACGCACACATTGGAGATCCCGCAAAGGACGAAATACTCCTCGAGGACACGGCACAAATAACCGTCTGCCAGACTTTTAAGATCCAACACCACTCCGTCGTCCAGCTTTATGCCGTTATCATCGGCTTTCAGTCCGGCCGTGCCGCACCGTTTCAAAGCCTCGGCGATCTCTTCGTCGGTCGGCGTTTCTTCCGGATCGTCAAACAAACGATACAGAGCGCCTGCCGTGATGTCGTAAGCACTTGACGAAAACTCCGTAAGCGCCAGCCCCGAACGAACCAAAAGCAGCGGTGAAAGACTCAATTCATAGCGTCCGCCCTCACCTTTGCTCTGAAGATCCGCGATGCGTCCCAATTCGCTTTCGGTGCTTTCCTCATCAAAATATTTTTCTGTGTAATCACGACATAGGGAAAATGCTCCATCCAGGCATTTGGACAGATCGTCCGCCGTCATCTGACCGCGCAAGGCGTAAGCCGTGATCTCCATTTTTTTATGATTGATATCCATGGATCGTGTCAGTTTGATGGAAGACTCACGCTTCGACTCCGCTACAGAGATCACACACAGCACAAGCATTACCACCAGTAACACGCCCGCCGCAATGGGCGCCCATCTTTTTCTCATGATCACACTAAAACCACGTTTACTGGTTCTTTCCCTGATTGATATAGTTGATCAGGCCCTCAGCAGCGATGATCTTCTGCATGAACGGAGGGAAAGCCTGACCCTTAAACTGCGTACCTTTGGTACGGTCATAGATAATTCCTTCATCGAAGTCGATCTCGACCGTATCACCGGCGTCGATGCCGTCATAAGCCGCTTCGCACTCGATGATCGGAAGTCCGATATTGATCGCGTTGCGATAGAAGATCCGGGCAAATGTCTTTGCGATCACGCAGCTGACGCCTGCAGCCTTGATGGAGATCGGAGCATGCTCACGGGAGGAGCCGCAGCCGAAGTTTTTGCCTGCAACGATGATGTCGCCCTTTGCTACCCGGTTTACGAAAGTTGCATCGATATCCTCCATGCAGTGCTTCGCCAGCTCTGCCGGATCAGAGGAATTCAGGTAACGTGCCGGGATGATGACATCTGTATCTACATTGTCATGAAACTTAAAAACGGTTCCGTTTGCTCTCATTGTGATACTCCTTTCAAGCCTGAATGTCCGCAATATCTGCCGGAGAGGTGATCTTTCCGGTGATGGCCGATGCTGCCGCTACGGCAGGGCTCGCCAGATATACTTCGGAATCCACATGTCCCATACGTCCGACGAAGTTACGATTCGTCGTGGAAACGCAACGCTCGCCGGCAGCCAGGATACCCATATAACCGCCCAGGCACGGTCCGCAGGTCGGCGTGCTGACAACAGCGCCCGCCTGGATAAACGTGGTGAGCAGGCCCTCTTCCAGTGCCTTCAGATAGATGGTCTGTGTAGCAGGGATCACGATGCAACGAACTCCCTTCGCTACCTGATGTCCCTTCAGGATCTTTGCCGCGCAGCGCAGATCGGACATATAACCATTTGTACAGGAGCCGATCACGACCTGATCGATCTTTATATCGCCCACCTGATCGATGGTGTGGGTATTCTCCGGCAAATGCGGGAACGCAACTGTCGACTTCAGCGTCGAAAGGTCGATCGTGTAGGTCGCCACATACTCGGCGTCCGGATCTGCTTCGAAGATCTTAAAAGGCTTCGTGGAGTGTGCTTTCATGAATTCGATGGTCTTCTCGTCGACCGGGAAGATACCGTTCTTGCCGCCCGCTTCGATCGCCATGTTTGCGATGGTGAAACGGTCGTCCATGGAGAGGTACGAGATGCCCTCGCCGGTGAACTCCATCGACTGGTACAGAGCTCCGTCCACGCCGATGGTACCGATGATGTGCAGGATGATATCCTTACCGCTGATCCACGGCGCCGGCTTACCGACGAGTTCGAACTTAATGGCTGCAGGAACTTTGAACCATGCCTTGCCGGTCGCCATGCCGGCTGCCATATCCGTCGAACCTACGCCCGTGGAAAATGCGCCCAACGCGCCATAGGTACAGGTATGGGAATCCGCGCCGATCACCAC
>JAFZPG010000104.1 GCA_017550425.1 Lachnospiraceae bacterium
GGGGAAATCCTCCTCCAGCAGCGATGTGGGTACCGGCGGCATGAAGGCAAAGATGGTTGCCGCACGCATAGCCACCGGCTCCGGCGCAGACATGGTCATCACAAACGCCAGCCATGTCGAGAAACTTTTGGATATCTTAAACGGTGATCAGATCGGTACACTGTTCCTGTCTCATAAGGATCCCGACTTTGATATCATGGATTGTTTGTCGGACGACTGATGTCCGAAGAAATGTACGATCGGCATAGTTCTATATGCATTCGATCGAAAGGAATTACGGAATGGATATACGCATCATCCCCAATAAAACCGATGTTGACTGCAGAAGTCTCGATGACGAATGGCTGCTGTTGATCAACCGGGAGAAGATCACGACCAATATCGGAACGGGCATCGTTCCGTTTAACCGGATCTTTTATTACACCTATAACGTGAAGCGCAACGTTCGCGAAGAGATCCTTCCGGACGTTTCGAAGTATGAGGTCGCGCGGTTCTCATTTGCCGAAAAGAACTGCCCGTACCTGTATTTCTTCACGATCAATTTCGATCACTACCCAAATTCGACCTTCACGTTGTTTCGATACAATGCGAAAGACATGACCTGCAGTGAGGTCTATCGGTTCGAAGATAACCTGAAGGAATACGTTCTTTCGAAGCATCTTTCAGTCTTCGTTTTGAATGAGAATTATTTCATCATGCAGTTCGAGTATTTGAAGGAGCTTTCTTCCGGCATCTCCGGGTACTATGAGTACGCGTCCTTTATGTATGATATCGCGGCGGGGAAGAAACATCAGATTCGGCAGGAGAATATCGAGAAGTATGGTCTGCAGGCAGTACTTCCCATCGTTCCCAATGTGTGTGCGCTGAAGATCGGATATTCCGTTTTCGGTCCCGGCGACAGCAAGATGCGCTTGACGAAGACTGAAGCCGCCCAGGAAGAACTCTGCCTGGTAACGATCTCACAGTTTATTTCGGATATCCTGATCGGAAGCACGGGTCTGACCCGCGAATTGATCGACAGCGTATATTACGAAGAGAGCATTATCCAGGTGAAGAAGCACGGAAAATACTTGATCTACACGAAAGCTCGTCTTTTTGACAATTCCGTGGATACGGTATTTTACCAGTTTTCTTCGAAAGAAGTGATCGTGGTGCGTAAGGAAAATGCATCCGGCAAAGAGGAGAGCGCCTCGTTCTTCAGTCTGGCAGGACGGCCGTGCGTGGGACGTTATACTTCGAAATTTCTCGAGATCCTGGATGTGAAGAAGCAGGAGATCCTGCTCCGCCTTCCGAAAGATTCCGAGATCGTGGACATCCTGCATGATTATATTATCCTGCAGATCGGTAAGAAAGGCCTGATCTCGGCGCAAAAAAGCTATGAGATCTATCAATATCCCTCGATCAAACTGGTCTCCAAGTTTAAGAGTGAGTCACTGAAATGCATCAGCCAGACCGCTTCGGACATTAACCTGCTGACGAAGTGACCGGTCGGGGAAAAGGAGTTACTATGGATGAAAAAAAGATCCGCCGGATCAATGAACTGGCGCATAAATACAAAACGATCGGTTTGACTCCCGAGGAAACGGAGGAGAGAGACATCCTGCGTAAGGAGTATATCAAGGCGTATCGCGATAATCTCCGCGCTCAGTTGGAGACGATCAAGATCGTGCAGCCCGACGGAACCGTGATCGACGTTAAAAAGCGTCATGACGAAAAGTACGGAACCGGAGATGATGAACTTAAGGCAGTCGACGGAGAATGCTGATATGAGCTCGGTAGTTGAAGAAAAAAAGAACCTTCGCAGTCGGATGAAAATGTTGCGTAGCGGTATCTCCGAGGAGAATCTCAAACGACATCGTCTTTGGGTGACCGATTGGTTTTGCAAGGTTTGCGATTCCGCGAAGCCTTCGGCATTGCTTTCGTATATCGATGTGGCCAATGAAGCTCCGACCCGCGGAGCCATCGAGATCGCTCTTTTGAAAGGCGTCCCGGTGTTCCTTCCGAAGACCTATCCTCATGGCGTGATGGTTTTCGTGAACGTTCAGGATCTGAAGGATCTGGACGACGGCAAGTTTCATATTCCCGAACCGCGCATCGTATCCGGGGATACCTTGGTTTTGGGCCGTCCTGAATTTGAAACAGTGGTCGAAGAATATGAAAACTGCTCTTTGAATTATCGGAATATCTGCAGCGAGGACTACAATGACGCACTGATGCTAGTTCCCGGGCTCGCATTTTCCGAAGAAGGTTATCGTCTGGGCTATGGCGGCGGTTATTATGACCGCTATGTAAAGGATGCAAATTTCACGACCATGGGCATGGCTTATGATTTCCAGATCCTCCCCGAGATCCCGCGGGAAGAGCATGACGCTAAATGCGCCCGAATGTATATTTTGAAAACACTGTGACGAGGTCCTCTCATGTTAAATGAAAGAGATTTAACCGCATATGAAAACCTGCCTGTGATCCCCGAGAATGAACCGGAGCGTCAGTTTTACTACATGGCGCAGATCCGCAAACTCGTGAAACAGCGGCAGGAAGAACTCGGACGCCCGTTGACAGCTTACCACCTGTGCGTCGGATGTCAGATGAATGCAAAAGACTCGGAGAAACTGCTCGGAGTCCTTTTGGAATGCGGATATGTCGAAACGGATCAGGAACTGGACGCGGACTTCGTGATCTACAACACCTGTACGATCCGTGAAAATGCGAACCTGAAGGTCTACGGACGTCTGGGCGTCCTGGGCAGCAAGAAAAAGCAGAACCCCGATATGATCATTGCCCTGTGCGGATGCATGATGCAGGAGAAGACCGTCGTCGATAAGATCCGGAAGAGCTATAAGTTTGTAGATATCATCTTCGGCACACATAACAATTTCAAACTGCCGGAGCTTTTATACAACCGCATGATCAATAAAGAGATGATCGTCGATATCTGGGAAGATACGACGATGATCGTGGAAGATCTGCCCGCAAAACGCGTATATCCGTTTAAATCGGGCGTTAATATCATGTACGGTTGTAATAATTTCTGCACCTATTGTATCGTGCCTTACGTGCGCGGACGTGAGAAGTCCCGTGCGCCGGAGGAGATCCTGGATGAGATCCGCCGGCTGGTCGATGACGGAGTGGTGGAGATCATGCTTCTCGGACAGAATGTAAATTCGTACGGGAAGAATCTGGAGACGCCGATGACATTTGCAGAGCTGCTACAGAAGGTAGAGGAGATCCCGGGCTTGGAACGCATTCGCTTTATGACTTCGCATCCGAAGGATCTGTCGGATGAACTGATCGAGGCCATGAAGAACTCGAAGAAGATCTGCCGGCATCTGCATTTGCCTCTACAGTCCGGAAGCACGGAAGTGTTAAAGCGGATGAACCGCAGATACACGAAGGAGCATTATATCGAACTGGCAGAGAAGATCCGCCGCGAGATCCCCGATATCGCTTTGACGACCGACATCATCGTCGGTTTTCCTGGTGAGACCGAGGAGGATTTTGAAGAGACCATGGAAGTGGTCGATCGCATTCGCTATGAGAGCGCGTTTACATTTTTATATTCCAAGCGGACAGGAACGCCGGCGGCGAAATTCGAGGACCAGATCCCGAAAGAGGTCGCACAGAAGCGTTTTGACCGCCTGCTCGAACGGGTACAGGCGATCGCTGCCGAGCAGTGTAAGAAGGATGTCGGAAAATGTGTGGACGTCTTAGTCGAATCCGTTTCGGAGGAAGACTGTAAGATGATGGCCACCGGCCGTATGAGCAATAATACGATGGTCCATTTTGAGGGATGCAAAGAACTCTACGGACGCATCGTTCCCGTGCAGATCACAGAGTCAAAAGGCTTTTATTATTTCGGGACTCTTATGCCTGATCGCGGGTAGATTTGGAGGTATTTCATGACACCGGTTTCTAAATTATCTCCCATGATGGAGCAATATATCGAAACCAAGAATAAATACAAGGATTGCATTTTGTTTTATCGCCTCGGCGATTTTTACGAAATGTTTTTTGATGATGCCCTGACTGCGTCAAAGGTGCTGGAGATCACATTGACCGGACGGGACTGCGGCCTCGAGGAACGCGCGCCCATGTGCGGTGTTCCCTTTCATGCGGCGGAAGCATACATCAATAAACTGGTGTCTGCGGGGTATAAGGTCGCGATCGCGGAGCAGATGATCGATCCGAAACTCGCGAAGGGACTGGTGCCGCGTGAGGTCATCCGCGTCGTTACGCCGGGAACCATCCTCAGCGCGCAGGCTCTGGATGAGACAAAGAACAATTACATCATGTCCATCGTCTACACAGATCGGAATTTCGGAGTTGCCGTCTCCGATGTTTCGACCGGTGATTTTTCCATGACCGAGATCAGCTCGGAAAATGAATTGATGGATGAGATCTGCAAATTCAGCCCGTCCGAGATCATCTGTAACGAGCCGTTTTTGATGGCGAATTTTGACTTTGAGACTTTGAAAGGTCGCATGCAGGTCGCGATCAGCGCCCTGGATGTCGGCTATTACGAAGAGCACCGCTGTAAGTCTACGCTGTTGGAACACTTTCACGTGGCTTCCCTGGACGCACTGGGACTGTCCGGATATGACAGCGGTATGATCGCGAGCGGCGTTCTTCTTTTGTATCTTTATGAAACACAGAAGAACCACATGGAGCATATCACGCATATCCGACCGTATGCGACGGGTGGTTTTATGCTCCTGGATACTTCCACACGCCGGAATCTGGAACTGTGCGAGACGCTGCGGGATAAGCAGAAGAGAGGCACGCTGCTTTGGGTGCTGGATAAGACGAAGACCGCGATGGGTGCGCGCCTTTTGCGCCGCTATATTGAGCTGCCGTTGCTTTCTGCTGAACTCATCCGTAAGCGTCAGGATGCGGTGGAAGAGCTAGTGCTCAATTACATTGACCGTGAAGAGATCCGGGAATACCTGAACCCGATCTACGACCTGGAGCGTCTTCTCGGACGTATCAGTTATAAAACGGCAAATCCGCGCGACCTTCTGGCATTTTTGCAGTCGCTGTCGACACTGCCGTACATCCATGACCTGATTTCACAGCGTTCGAGCGCCCTTTTTAAGGAGATGGCCGATAACTTCGACGATCTGCAGGATCTGAAGGAACTGGTCGAGCGCGCGATCTGTGAGGATCCGCCGATCTCCGTGCGCGAGGGCGGCATTATTCGCGAAGGTTTTTCAGAGGAAGTTGACACTTTGCGCCTGTCGAAAACGGAAGGCAAGGACTGGCTGGCCGAACTCGAAGCAAAAGAGCGCGAGGCGACCGGGATCAAGAACCTGCGCATCAAGTTCAACAAGGTCTTCGGTTACTATTTCGAAGTTACAAATTCGTACCTGAACATGGTTCCGGATTATTTCATCCGCAAGCAGACGCTGACCAACGGAGAGCGTTTTACAACACCGAAGCTGAAGGAACTGGAAAATGCGATCCTCGGCGCAGAGGATAAGCTCATTTCCCTGGAATATGAACTGTTCTGCCAGGTGCGTGACCATATCGCATCGATGGTCGAGCGTATCCAGACGACAGCACATGCGGTCGCGCTTACGGACGTGATCGCGTCGCTCGCGACCGTGGCACAGCAATCGAATTACATTCGCCCGAAGATCAATGAAAAGGGCCTGATCGACATCAAGGGCGGCCGGCATCCGGTGGTCGAAAAGATGATGTCGGATAAAATGTTCGTGGAGAATGATGTTCTCCTCGATAATCATAACAATCGTATTGCGATCATTACGGGCCCGAATATGGCAGGTAAATCGACCTATATGCGTCAGGTAGCTCTGATCACGTTGATGGCGCAGATCGGTTCTTTCGTGCCTGCATCATCGGCTGATATCGGCCTGTGTGACCGAATCTTCACGCGTGTCGGCGCGAGCGACGACCTGGCCAGCGGTCAGAGTACGTTTATGGTCGAGATGAACGAGGTGTCGAATATCCTCCGCAACGCGACCCGCAACAGCCTGATCGTTCTCGATGAGATCGGACGCGGAACTTCGACTTATGACGGCATGAGCATCGCCTGGGCGGTCGTGGAGTACATCAGCGATACCAAACTGTTGGGCGCCAAGACTCTGTTTGCGACGCATTATCATGAATTGACCGAGCTCGAAGGCGCGCTAGCCGGTGTGACGAACTATTGCATCGCCGTGAAGGAACAGGGGGACGACATCGTATTCCTGCGTAAGATCATCAAAGGCGGAGCCGATAAGAGTTACGGTATCCAGGTGGCGAAACTCGCCGGCGTGCCGGATGCGGTCATTCACCGCGCGAAACAGCTGGTGGAAGAACTTACGGACAATGATATCGCCGTACGCGCGAAGGAGATCGTGCAGGCTGGGCTCGGTACGAAAGAGAAGAAGCGCATACCGAAAGAGGATGACGTGGATTCGAACCAGCTCACCCTGTTTGACACCGTGAAAGAAGACGAGATCATCGACGAGATCCTGTCGATGGATATCGACAATATGACGCCGCGGGATGCATTCAACGCATTGTGCAACCTGCAGAATAAACTGAAGAATCGTATATAGGAGGTTCGGTATGGGAGTGATTCATGCCCTTTCACAAGAAACGATCAACCAGATCGCGGCCGGTGAAGTCATCGAACGTCCGGCATCGATCGTAAAGGAACTCGTGGAAAATGCGATCGACGCGAAAGCGACTTCGGTCACGGTCGAGATCAAAGAAGGCGGCATGTCATTGATCCGCATTACGGATAATGGCAGCGGCATCGATAAAGAAGACGTGCGGATCGCGTTTCAGCCGCACACGACGAGTAAGATCCGATCCGCGCTGGATCTGCTGACCGTCTCATCCTTAGGTTTTCGCGGGGAGGCTTTGTCCAGCATCGCCGCCGTATGTCAAGTCGAATTGGTGACGAAGACTGCCGATGCAATCTCCGGTACCATGTACACCATCGAAGGCGGACAGGAAAAGTCCATGCGCGATGTCGGGGCACCGACGGGAACAACATTTTTCGTAAGAAACATATTCTACAATACACCTGCTCGCCGAAAATTCCTGAAATCGGCGCAGACCGAAGCCGGATACATCACGTCCATCATGGAAAGCATTGCCCTGTCTCATCCGGATATTTCGTTCCAGCTGATCGTGAACGGACAGAATAAACTGTATACCAACGGCAGCGGTAAGATGGCCGACGCCTGCTACAGCGTGTTCGGCCGTAACGAGGTTGCCGACTTCCTGGAGCTTCCCGAAACGACCGTGGACGACCGCCTGAAACTGACCGGTTTTATCGCAAAACCGCATCGTTCCCGCGGCAACCGTGACATGGAGTATTATTTCATCAACGGCCGTTACGTAAAGAGTAAGATCATTGCTGCCGCGATCGAGGAGGGCTATCGCGGGTTCCTGATGCAGCACCGGTATCCGATCGTAGCGTTAAACCTTGTAGTGTCACCCGAACTGATCGATGTCAATGTCCATCCGGCAAAGATGGAATTGCGTTTTCGCAATGAAGATGAGGTGTTCCGTCTGGTACGGGATTCGATCACGGCACGATTGAAACAGCAGAATCTCATTTTGGATTCAGACAATGAAGACGAAGAGAAAGAACCAGTTGCGAAACCGGCAGCGCCGGCGCCTGAGCCCTTTATGAAGGCCAGGGAGAGCATGAACCGCACGCATGCACAGAACACGCGTCCTGAATATGTTACTGCCGATCTGAAGCCTTCCGTGGCCGATGTCAAGAAGACGATTGCCGCTTATGAGGCCGCTGCTCCGGAGCACGAGGAAGACGAACCTGCCCCCAAGATCGATTTTTCTTCATTCGAAGCCATCAGAAAACGTGAGGCAGCAGATGTTGCTCATGAAAGACCGAGTTCTTCGGTCAATACGTTTTCGGAAGAAAAAGCAAACTATCAAGCTAAACCTGCGGAGACGAAGGACGAAGAGCAGGTCACGTTGTTTAATGATGAACTGCTCCGTAAAGAATTGAAATCCAAGTATAAACTCATCGGCCAGATCTTTGATACCTACTGGCTGATCCAGTTTGAGGATAAACTGCTTATCATGGACCAACATGCGGCCCACGAAAAGGTGTTATACGAAAGGAACGTCAAATTCTTCAAGGAGAAGAAAACTGAAGCGCAATATTTGAGTCCTCCGATCGTTCTGCATATCACACATCGTGAACAGCAGTGCCTGGAACAGTACCGGTCCTACTTCGAGGAGTTTGGTTACGAGATCGAGAGTTTCGGTCCCGATGCCTACGCGATCCGCGCGGTGCCGTCGAACCTTTACAAACTCGATCAGCAGGAGCTTTTTGTATCTCTTCTGGATGAACTTTTGGACTATGCGCCCTTACGAACGGAAGAAAAAGCGAAGGAGATGGCATTTTCCCTGTTCATAGACAAACTCGCGACCATGGCTTGCAAAGCCGCCATCAAAGGTAACATGGCGATCTCATTTGCCGAGGCCGACAAACTGGTCGACGACCTGCTGAAACTGGACAATCCTTACATGTGCCCGCATGGCAGACCGACCCTGATCTCCATGTCGAAATACGAACTGGAGCGTAAATTTTCCCGAAAGATATGATGGATAAAAGACCTTTGATCGTACTGACCGGGCCTACCGCTGCCGGAAAGACCGAGCTGTCGCTACGCGTCGCCGAGCGGTACGGTTGCGAGATCATCAGTGCGGATTCGATGCAAGTATATAAATATATGGATATCGGCTCCGCGAAGATTGGGGCCGACGAAATGCGGGGTATCCGCCACCATCTGATCGATGTCCTGATGCCGGAGGAGGAGTTCTCCGTATACCGGTTCGTACAGATGGCGAAACAGGCGATCGACGAGATCTACGGGCGCGGGAAGATACCGCTCGTGGTCGGCGGGACGGGCTTTTATATCCGTGCGCTTTTGTATGACGCCGAGTTTACAGAGGAGAGCGCGGATAATGAACTCCGCGCAAGGCTCGAAGCATTGGCCGAAGAGATCGGACCGGAAGCGTTACATGAACGGCTCATCGAGGTCGATCCCGAAAGCGCAAAGATCATTCACCCGAATAACGTCAAACGTGTGATCCGTGCTTTGGAGTTCTACGAGCAGAATGCACGTCCCATCTCGGAGCATAACGAAGAACAGCGTGCAAAAGAATCACCTTACGATTTCTGCTATTTTGTCCTGAATATGGATCGTGCGGCCCTGTATGACAGGATCGAGCAGAGAGTCGATCAAATGGTGAAGCAGGGCCTGAAAGCTGAAGTCGAACGGCTGCGTGCCATGGGATATTCGCGTGAGCTCGTTTCTATGCAGGGTTTGGGTTACAAAGAGTATCTGGATCACCTGAATGGTGAAATATCCGAAGAAGAGGCGATCTACCGCATTAAACGCGATACCAGACATTTCGCCAAACGGCAACTGACCTGGTTCCGCCGTGAACGCGATGTGATCTGGCTCGATAAACATGTATGTACGACAAAAGAAGAGGAAGAAGCGGAGACACGGCGGCTGCTCGATATCATCGACCGTTACGTTCGTCCCGTGATAGAGTAGGAGAGTTATTTTGAAGAATTCAACAGATAAACAATATCTGATCCATATGTATGAGCGGCTCGGCATATCCCGCGAGGTTTACGAGAGCGGGGAACGGGCGCTCGATGCATTAAAGGACCGGTTCGAGAAGATCGACCGGATCGCCGAGTGCAACCAGATGAAAGTTCTTTCAGCGATGCAGGAGAACCATGTGGGGGAGAGCGATCTGCTTCCGACCACCGGCTATGGTTATAACGACGAAGGCCGTGATAAGCTGGAGCGCGTCTATGCTGCGACTTTTCATACCGAGGACGCCATTGTCCGCCCACAGCTCATTTCGGGCACACACGCGCTTACAGTGGCCTTATTCGGCATTTTGCGGCCGGGGGATGTCCTGCTATCCGTCGCAGGTAAGCCTTACGATACGCTGGACGATGTGATCGGCATTTTCCGACAGGCAGACGGTTCCCTACGAGATTTCGGCGTGACCTATCGTCAGGTCGATCTGAATACAGACGGAGAACTGGATCTCGCCGCGATCGAAGAAGCGGTGAAAGATCAGCCGAAGGTCGTATATCTGCAGCGTTCCAAGGGCTATGCGACGCGCAAGACCTTCTCAACGGCTGATATCGAAGAGATGGTGAAGATCGTCCGCAAGGTGCATCCGCAGGCGATTATCATGGTCGATAACTGCTACGGTGAATTCACCGAACTGAGGGAGCCTACGGATGTCGGTGCCGACATCATCATCGGATCACTGATCAAAAACCCCGGCGGCGGTCTGGCACCGGTCGGCGGATACATCGCAGGAAAAAAGAAATATATCGAGATGTGTGCGAACCGCATGACCAGTCCGGGACTGGGTAAGGAAGTCGGCCCGAACTTAGGCACGATCCGCAGTTTTTACCAGGGTTTCTTCCTGTCACCGACGGTTACGGCAGGCGCAGTCAAAGGAGCCATCTTCCTGGCAAAACTGTTTGAAGTTCATGGCTTCTCCGTATTTCCCGCTTCTTCGGAAGAGAGATATGACCTTATTCAGACGGTGACCTTCCATGAACCGCAGGGGGTTCTCGATTTCTGCCGCGGTATCCAGGCGGCGGCTCCGGTGGACAGCTATGTTACCCCCGAGCCTTGGGATATGCCCGGTTATGATGCACAAGTTATCATGGCGGCCGGGGCTTTTGTGTCCGGTTCCTCCATTGAACTGTCTGCGGACGGACCCATGAAACCTCCTTATACCGTATATTTCCAGGGCGGCCTGACCTTCGAACATGCAAAACTCGGAGCCCTGAAAGCTCTTCAAGAAGTGCTGAAGAAGCATTGACCGAAAAGGTCTCATACCCATTGCCATAAAATTCGGGACAAAAAATGACACTATACATAAGTCCCGAAATATGATAAAATTAATCGTGCTGAACGACCATTTTTCCCTTTCAGAGCGAAAGGAGAAAGATGAAACATATTGCTATGAAAGAGATCCCCATCGACCAGCGTCCGTATGATAAATTCGAGGCTCTGGGCGTCGCTGCTTTGACCGAAGTGGAATTGCTTGCGATCTTGCTTCGTTCGGGAGATCAGACGAAGAACTCGTTGGAACTGGCACGGGAAGTGTTGGAACTGCCGGAAGTCAAAGGCATCGGCGGATTGATGAATGTTTCCTATCACGATCTGACCGCGATCCGCGGGATCGGCAGGGTGAAAGCCACACAACTGCTGACAATGGCAGAACTGGTGCGGCGCATCCTGAAATGTAATGCCGATGTCGATAATCGTGTCTTTTGCGATCCGGAATCCGTCGTTTCACTGTATCAGGCGGATCTGGCTTACTGTCGTGTAGAGCAGGTCTGGCTGACCTGCCTGGATACGAAAAACCATCTGCTCGCGCGGGAAATGATCTCGCAGGGCACAGTCAATTCTACTATGATATCGCCGCGGGAGATCTATCTGGCCGCGATGAAACACGGCGCGGTGAACATTATCCTGGTACATAATCATCCGAGCGGTGACTGCACGCCGAGTCAGGAAGACATGAATCTGACTTTAAGGACCATGGAAGCCGGTAAAAACCTCGGTATGGGGTTTCTGGATCATATCATCATCGGCGGCAAGAATTACTACAGTTTCAAAGAACACGGAGTATTCAAATGAAAAAGAGAAGACTGGATTTCCTTTTTTCAATTAAATACATTCTGCTTATCCTGACCATCATTTGTTTGGTTTCATTGGTCATTACGTATTCGAGAGGCGATTCGATCGGGGTCTATAAGACCGCGGTCTCAAAAGTGATCTCACCGGTCTCAAACGCGATCACCGGGATCGGGGATCATTTCTCCGAACGAAGTCAGCTGAAGGCGGATAAAGAAGAACTTTTGGAAAAGATCGAACGATTGGAAGAAGAAAACCGTCTGCTCCAGGAACAACTGAAAAAATACCAAAGCGATTACTATTCACTATCCGAGATGAAGGAACTTTTGAATATCAAGGATGATTTTTCCAACTATCCCATGGTGGGAGCGAAGGTGATCGCAAAAGATAACGGAAACTGGTTCTCCAGATTCACGATCAATCGGGGAAGTAATGATGGCGTCCAAAAAGATATGAATGTGATCGCGGCCGGTGGGCTGGCGGGGATCGTTACTCAAGTCGGACCGGATTATGCGGTCGTAACGTCGATCCTGGACGATCAGATGAATGTCAGTGCGATCTGCCGTTCTTCGCGGGATGCCTGCATGGTCATGGGAGATATCGATGCCATGTCCGAAGGTTACATTCGGCTCATGTATATGAAAAAAGACGCCGATATCCGCGAGTTTGACGAGATCATCACCGCGCCTACCAGCAGTAAATACCTTCCCGACCTGACCATCGGGTATGCAGTGCTTTTACAGATCGATCCGAACAATATGACGAAGTCCGGATATTTGATCCCCGCGGTCGATTTTGAAAACATTGAGAATGTTATGGTGATCCTGAAACTGAAACAGTGATGAAGGAGTTGCTTCGATGAAACGTATCATTATCCAAGGACTTCTGTTGGGAATCCTGATCCTTCTGCAAGTCAGCGTTCTGAATCGCATACCGTATCTGAACGCATCGCCGAACTTAATATTGATCTACACGTTTTCGGCAGGCTTGCTTCGCGGAAGTGTTAACGGCATGATGACCGGTTTCTTCGGCGGACTGATCATGGATGTGATCCTCGGGCAGTATGTCGGCTTTTCGTCCCTCATTTACATAGTCCTCGGCTTCCTTACGGGTCTGACGTATCAACGTCTTACGACGGATGTGCCGTTGATTCCGATCCTTATGGCGTTTTTCTGTGAAATGCTCTATCATATGTATATCTATGTTTTCCGTTTTCTCGTTCGAAACCGCCTGAATTTCGGATCCTATTTTAATAACATCATCTTCCCGGAGACGGTGATCACCGTTGTAGTCTCCATCATCTTGTTCGGCCTGTTCTATTACGGGAACAACCTGCTGGAAGAGAGTGAAAAAAGGAGTGCGTTGAAGTTTGTTTAAGGAGATACTTAAGATCTGCAAGGAGATCCTGCAGCGGTTTTTTCGATCGCGGCTGTTTCCCGTCATGCTGATCTACTTATTGTTATTCATAGTGCTGATCACGCGGCTGTTCCGGCTCCAGATCGTGGAGCAAAAGGAACACATGGATAACTATATCCAAAAATCCTTAAATACCATCACGACTAAGAGCACCCGCGGGAATATCTATGACCGCAACGGTGTGATCCTGGTGAAAAACAATCTCGTATATTCCGTAACTTTAAAAGATACCGGCGTATACATCAAGCAGGCACAGAAAAACCAGTGGGTCTATGATCTGGTCACGCTTTTGGACTCCTGTAATGAGTCGTTTGAATCTTACCTCTCCCTCGGCTTATCCGGTTCGGCTATCGAAGGGGAGATCTATACTTATACTTCATCTTCCGAGGCGCAGAGACTGCGCCTGCTTCGTGATGTCTACGGCTTGCAGAACACGAACCAGCTGAACGATGCTGCCGGGAAATATCCATCGGATATTTCTGCGGATGAAGTTGTAAAACTGCTGGAAAAGAAGTTTTATTTTGAACGTTGGGTCGATGAAGAAGGACAGCCGATCGTGGTTTCACCTGCCGTGAAATTAAAGATGTTGAATATACGCTGGGCTCTGTTCAACATGCGTTATACGAAGTATAAATCGATCGTTGTATCCAGTAACGTTAAAGATCACACGGTAGCCAGTGTTCTCGAGCATGCCGATGAGATCATCGGCGTGGACGTGGAAGAGGAGTATGTCCGTGAATATCCGGACGGACAGTATTTTGCTCACATTATCGGATATACGGGAAAAGCCAGCACCGATCAGCTTGCGGAATTGCAATTAAAAGATCCGAACTATGAATATGGTGATATCATCGGCCGAAGCGGTATCGAAGAGTTGATGGAGCTAAATCTGAAAGGAACCAAAGGCGAGCGTTCCATGTATCTGGATGCAGCCGGGAAGGTCATTGAAGTCATCAGCGAAGAACCTGCCCAAGTGGGAAATGATGTCTATCTGACGATCGATCACGACCTGACGATCGCATGCTATCATATCCTTGAACAAACATTGGCATCCGTTTTGCTGGATAAGATCGTTTTCGAAGATGTCGATACCAGCCAGATGGATTCCGATGATATCGTGATCCCGATCAAATCGGTCTACTTTCAGTTGATCAACAATAACGTTCTTTCGACCCAGCATTTTACGGATCCTGCGGCAGGAGATGAAGAGAGGGCGATCTATGAGGCATATAAAGCCGAGTATGCAAAGGTCGTCACCGCCGTTAAGGAACAGCTTACGGCCGGCAAAGATCAAAAGATGAACGATCTGGACGAGACCCTGCGGGATTATATGATGCTGATCTACACCTATCTCAGTGATAACGCAAAGATCATTCAGACGGATAAGATCGAATACAATCATCCGAAATATAAACAGTTTATTGCCGGGGAGTTGTCTCTGCATGATTTCATCTATTCGGCGATCGCCAATGAATGGATCAATACGTCTGCATTTTCCGAACTCGGAAAATACGTTAACGGTGACGATGTCTATGAGATGATCCTTAAGGAACTGTTTGAGAACCTGGAAGATTACGAGAGTTTCTCCAAGCGTATCTATAAAAACCTGATCCGGGATGACGTCATCTCAGGTTCCCAAATCTGTCTGGCTCTATATTCCCAGAATGTTCTGGCCTATGACTCGTCCAGCATCGTTCTGCTGAAACGGGCCAGCGCTGAGCAGACCTATGAATTCATGCGGAACTGCATCAAAGAGATAAAGATCACGCCGGCGCAGCTGGCATTGGATCCCTGTAACGCTTCGTCGGTCGTTACCGATGTAAAGACCGGTGAGGTATTGGCGATCGTTTCGTATCCGGGCTACGATATCAACCGGTTTTCCGGAACCGTTGACGCAACCTATTACAGTTCCTTGCTTAATGACGCATCCAATCCACTCTATAACTATGCGACGCAGTCCCGTACTTCACCGGGTTCCACCTATAAGATGCTTACATCGATCGCAGGTCTGGAAGAGAATGTCATCACGCGTGATGAATTGATCGAATGTCTCGGTGTGTATGATAAGGTTTCCCCTGCTCCCCGATGCTGGATCTTCCGTCATGATAATGAGTCCACGCACGGCCCGTTGAATCTGGTCGGAGGTCTGGCGAATTCCTGTAACTACTATTTCTATGAAGTGGGATATCGTTTGAGTACGGATACCAATGGCAACTATAATGAGACTTTGGGCCTCGCACGATTAAAGACATACGCCGAGAAGTTCGGTTTCGGTACTACATCCGGTATCGAAATGGATGAGACGAATCCTATGGTCTCGGATGCATTTCCCGTTCTTTCTGCGATCGGCCAGGGTACCAACAACTATACGACGGTCCAGTTAGCGCGTTACGTTACGGCGATCGCCAGCTGTGGTAATCTGTATTCCCTGTCTTTGATCGACCGCGTTGCCGATGCAGACGGCCGCACGATCGAAGATTTCACGCCGGATATGAAGAAGATCGAAGGTGTTTCGCAAGAGTCGTTTAAAACCGTTCAAGAGGGTATGCGCTCGGTTGTGCGTGAAGGTACGGTAAGAGAGTATTTTCGTACATCGGATATCGATATCGCCGGAAAGACCGGTTCCGCACAGGAAGATATCCATCGTCCGAACCATGCGCATTTTGTAAGCTTCGCTCCGTACGATAATCCGGAGATCGCTGTTACGGCATCGATCCGTAACGGCTATACATCCGCATATACGGCGATGCTGGTGCGTAATATCTATGAATATTATTATAATGAGATCACCTTGGAAGAACTAATCAACCGTGGTGCATCGAACAGTAACAGCGGTGAAGTCGGCGACTGATGTTGCTCTGAAACTGAAGAAACGGAGGAAATGATCGTGAGTGTAGTGATCGCAGTTACATCCGGTAAAGGCGGAGTCGGAAAGACAACAATATGTGCAAATCTCGGATATGCTCTGGCGATATCCGGGACGAAGACCATCGTAGCTGATCTGGATACCGGCTTACGAAACCTGGACCTCCATATGGGAACGGATATTCAGGTGATCTATAACCTGATGGATCTGGCAGAAGAACGCTGTGAAGCCGAACAGGCGATGGTTGCCATTAAAGAGGTTCCCGGTCTGTTTATGGTCGCTGCCGCACAGACGAGAACGAAAAGTGCTTTGACGAAGACAAAACTGTCCGTTGCTCTGGATAAACTTCGTCCTCTGGCCGATGTGATCCTGTTGGATTGCCCGGCGGGAATCGACAATGGTTTCCTCGAAGCAGCCGGATTGGCTGACAGGGCTCTGGTGATAACATCGCCTGACCGGACTTCGGTCCGGGATGCCGACCGGGTGATCGGGATCCTGGAAGCGGAGCAGATGCATTCGATCGATCTGGTGATCAATATGGTGCAGAAGAAACTGATTCGTAAGCAAGCCTGCATGAGCACCGATGAGATCGAAGAAACTTTACATGCGAACCTGATCGGTGTTCTTCCGATGGAACTTAAGATCGCTCAGGATAACAATCTCGGTAAGTTCACTTCGCGTTCTAAGCACGGAACCGGTAAAACGTTTCGAAAGATCGCACAGTTTATCCTGAAGGATGTAAATAACGATCCGAGGGAAAATGCTTCCGAAAAGGAACCCGAAAAAGATAAAGAAAAAGATAAGAAATAGTACGGTATTATGATCATCACGGAAAGGAGGACGCATGTTTAAGAAGTACAACATCCGAAATTTAAATGTTCGGCTCATCATCATCGTATTGCTTCTCTGCAGCATCGGCGTCCTTTTGATCCGGAGCGCCACGATGGATAACATAGACTATGAAAGCATGCCCAAAAGGCAGATCTTCGGTATCGTCGTAGGCCTTGCTGCCATGATCGTTATGATGTTGGTGGATTACAATTTATTATTCAAAGTCTGGCCCATCGTTTTCCTGGCGAGTTTTGTGCTGCTGTTGGCGGTCCGCGTTTTCGGAAGCACGACATTGGGAGCCAAACGTTGGGTCGACCTCCCTTTGATCGGTCGTCTGCAGCCTTCCGAATTTTCCAAGATAGCGATCATATTGAATCTTGCGGCTGTACTTCAATACCGCAGGAAACATGTTAACTCCCCGTTGACATGGGGCATGATCATTGCACTGATCGCGCCCCAGCTTCTGCTGATCGTTACACAGCCGGATCTTTCAACTACGATCCTGTGTACGCTCGTTATTCTGACCATGATCTATGTAGCGAAACTCAGTTATAAGATCATCGGTATCGCATTGGCCGTCATCGTGCCTACAGGCATCTGGTTTATTTATTCGCTTTTAAACGGCGATACGCTGTTCCTGAAAGAATACCAGGTCAACCGTATCCTTTCGTTTGTAGACCCGCAGAAATATCAGGATAAGATCTATCAACAGGAAAATGCGGTCATGGCGATCGGCAGCGGCGGCTTCTGGGGTAAGGGGCTTAACACGACCAGTTTCGAATCCGTAAAAAACGGAAATTATCTTTCAGAGGCGCAGACGGACTTTATCTTCACTATTGCAGGAGAGGAGATCGGCTTTGTCGGATGTATGATCATGCTCGGTCTGGTCATGACATTGATCATTGAGATCATGGTCATTGCAAAGAATGCGGACAGCCTCGGAGGTCGTTTGATCTGCGTCGGCGTTTCCGGTTTCTTTGCTTATCAGACATTTATTCATGTAGCAGTCAATCTGTGGCTCATGCCAAACACCGGCCTTCCCATGCCGTTTGTGAGCTATGGGCTGAGTTCAATTATAAGTAGTTTTATGTTGTTGGGCCTGGTATTGAATGTCGGCTTGCAACGAAAGAAGAAGGAAAAGAAAGAAAGCATTTTCAGCGACCTGTAAAGGAGGAAACATGAACATAGGATTTATAGCACACGATGCTAAAAAAGTATTGATGCAGAACCTGTGTATCGCATATCGAGGTATCCTTATCAAGCATACCCTTTACGCTACGGCTACGACAGGTCAGCTGATCGAGAATGCCTCAGGACTTTCGGTCAATAAGTTTAATGCCGGTCATCTGGGCGGCGAGACGCAGCTCGGAGCCATGATCGAGAGCAATGAAATTGATATGGTGATCTTTCTGCGGGACCCTCTGAATGCAAAGAGGGGAGAACCCGATGCGCATGCGGTGATAGCTTTGTGCGACGTACATAATATTCCGCTCGCCACGAACCTGGCTACGGCTGAACTTTTGATCAAAGCGTTAGAGCGCGGTGATCTCGAGTGGAGGGAGGCATACAAATAATGCACAGCTTCATTCGTTCCTTATACCGTAAAGTCGGTATACTTCTTTCTATAATAATGCTTTTGACCGTTTTATCCGGTTGTTCTTCGAAAGATGCGATCCTTAAGCCATATGAACCTATGGGAGCAACACCGGAAGCCAATTCCGATATTTCTCCCACGGTAGCAAAAGAAGCGATCAAACGACTGGATGGAATTTCCGGAAATACCTTGTTGATCAAGCCTGACAGTGAGTTTGATTCTTCGCGTATTTCTGCAGGCCAGGCACTCCTTGTTAACATCACGAGCGGAGAAGTTCTGCTAAGCAAACAGTCTATGTCAGCAATTCCTGCGGGCAATTTTACAAAAATCTTCGCGGCTTGCGTGGTTTTGCAAAACGAAGTGAACCCGGAACAGACGATATCGATCTCTCAAGACACATACAATCTGAGCAACGATCTCGTATTATGTAAATTTCAAAAGGATGACGTATATACGGTTCAGGATCTGCTGTATGCCTCTTTGATGTATTGCGCAAACGATGCGGTGATCGCGCTTTCTGCCTCACGACCCGGCGGTAGCATTTCCTCGTTCCTGAAAGAAATGAATGCGCTTTCCGAAAGCAAGAACCTGAAGTCCACATGGTTCTCGAATGTATATGGCTATCCCTCCGGAGGCGCAAAGCAGGAGACTACGCTGCTTGACGTGTTTTCGGTCGTTCGCGATTTGATCGAAACGCATCCGGAGTTTATTGAGATCATAGGAAAACCTGTTTACTTCTGTACGTACATGAATAGTAAGAATGAACCGGCGAGCGCCAGTTGGAGCAGTTCACTTCCGTATTTCAATACCGAGGAAGCTGTTGAATTGCCTGAACAACTCATTTTGGTCGGCGGTATCTGTGAGCCTGCATCATCAAACCCCACACAGATCTTTTGCCTGTTTAAGGATGTTTACGGAACACAATATATAGCGCTTTTAGCCGGATGTTCTTCCTATGAAGATTGCTTTGAGCAGATGCAAAGTCTGGTCACCTATATTCCCGGCATTTATTAAGGAAATACTTAAATTTGTCTTTTTGTGTTGCATTCATTCCCGGTTTGATGTATAATTAAACCATGGTTGAGACGTGAAAGTTGAATACAAATTAAACGAAAACGGAGGACTAGCACATGATTGAAATTATAACCGGAAGAAAAGGAAAAGGTAAGACAAAATACCTTCTCGAGAAGGCAAACCAAGCGATGGAAGCAACGAGCGGAACCATCTGCTATGTGGACAAATCTACGAAACACATGTACGAACTGAATAATCAGATCCGTCTTGTGAATGTTTACAATTATCCTGTTTCTTCTTATGAGGCATTTGTTGGATTTGTATCCGGCCTGATCGCACAGGATTATGACCTGGATAAGATCTTTTTTGACAGTTTTCTTACCATTTCCGGACTTGAGAGTGACCTCAGTCGTCTTTCCGAAGCCATCAGTACTTTGTATTCCATGAGTGAAAAATTCCATGTTTCATTCGTCCTTTCCATTTCTTTGGATGAAGCAGATCTGCCTGAATACATCAAGCAGTTTGTAACATTGTCACTGTAATCAACTATATCGGTAAAAGCAGCATAGCCTTAGGGTAGCTGCATAGATAAAGGGGTGCGGTTTCGCAACCCCTTTTCTAAATGAGAAGGACCATTATTATGAAAGGAGGCAGGGCGATATGAGCCGAGATTCCGAGCATCACATCCGACATTCAAAAAACGATCTGCGTAGCAGGCGTGCCATGAAGAATGACAGATATCTTCCGTATTGGGCGCTGATAGCCCTGGCTATCTGCATCATATATTTTGCGGTCCACATTTTCCAATTGAACGATCATCGATTGGTCTCTTCCTATCAGGTGATCAGCGGAAGCAACAGTACTTCCAATATCTATTCTGCGGTTATCCTGCGTGATGAGACCATATTCATGAGTCCGATGGACGGGTACATGAACTACTACACCAAAAACGGCGATCGGATCGGAGCCAACTCGATCGTTTGCACGATGGATGCCAAAGGTGATTTTTTCAAGAAGATGGAAGAGGAGATGAAAGCCCGGGAGAACAACGAACTGTCCGAAGAGACATTGAAAGGCTTTCAAGAGGTTTTGGCCCGTTTTAACCAGAACTTCGATATTCATGATTATTCCGGCCTCTATTACGGGAAATACGACATCACAAATGATCTGATGGATCTTTTGAACACGGATGTCTATAATCTCATTTCGAAGAACTCCAAAGGCGAGGCCGTCTTTGATATGATCCGCACCACCGAACCCGGCATCATCATGTTCAGTTACGATAACTATTCGAATATGAAAGAGTCCGAAGTGAACAGCAGTTTGTTCAATAAGTCGAAATATGAATTGAAGAAGATCGCTGCCGGTTCTTTCGTGGAGAGCGGAACTCCGCTGTACCGTGTTGTCAAATCAGATGCATTTTCTGTGATCTTTCCTCTTCAGGATTCCGATAAACTTCAATATTTCCTGAGCCAGAAGATCTCCATTATCTTTAAAGAGCAGGGAGTGACAATGGAAGGAGCTTATAAGCATTTTACCGGTGCTGATGGTAACAGTTATGCCAGAGTTGACTTCACAGGCAATGGTTATCCTTTCCTGAATACGCGTTTCGTGAGTATCCAGATCGCTGACAGCAATATCTCGGGTTATAAGATTCCCGTGAGTGCCGTTACGGAGAAAGAGTATTTTGCCGTGCCTAAGGATTACGTCAACACTTCGAAAGCAACGCCTTATTTGATGGTCTACACGGATAAAGGCGAGCTCTCCAAACGGCAGGTCTCTATCATTCGTTCAACGGAAGATGAGTTTATTATTAACGTATCCGATGTCGAAAAGGGCGATGAACTGTATTATAAGCCGGATGAGGATGTGATGCAGTCGCCGTCAGAAACGCAGGAATCAACGACAAATCTGCGCTATCGACTGTTTAATACCCAGAAGATCAAAGGCGTATATAATATCGACCGGGGATACACCGTATTTAAACCGATCGAGATCATATATACGACCGGAGACGGTTATTACATCATCGATAAGAATGCACCGTTCACCGTGAAGGAATATGAGCGTATTTCCAATAACGCCGCAGACTATCAGGAAGGAGATTTCGTCTACTAATGGTTAGTGTTAAAGAAAACTTATACAATATAAAACAAAGAATAGAAAATTCGGCATTGAAATGTGGCCGGGATCCCGCTGAAATAACCCTTATTGCGGTCAGCAAAACAAAGCCTGTAAGCATGCTGAAAGAAGCTTATGATGCCGGCCAAAAAATATTTGGTGAAAACAAAGTTCAGGAGCTCTGCGATAAGATGCCCCAGATGCCCGAGGATGTCGAATGGCACCTGATCGGACATTTACAGCGAAACAAGGTAAAGTATATAATAGGTCAAAATCAGCCCTCTCTTATACATTCTGTAGATTCCGAGCGTTTAGCCGCCGAGATCGATAAAGAGGCTAAAAAGAGGGGAGTAACGGTCGATATTCTGTTGGAAGTCAATGTGGCAAATGAGGAAACAAAGTTCGGAATCTCCCTCGAACAGGTGCCCGAAATGATCGACAAGATCGCCGCATTTTCAAGCCTTCGGATACGAGGCCTGATGACGATCGCTCCCTATGTGGAAAATCCCGAAGAAAATCGTAAAATTTTTCAGGATTTGCGTAAAGTTTTCCTTGACATTCAGTCGAAAAAAGCACATAATGTATGTATGGATGTTTTGTCCATGGGAATGACGAACGATTTTGAGGTTGCCGTCGAAGAAGGGGCGACCATGGTGAGGGTCGGAACCGGTATTTTCGGTGAGAGAGACTACTCGCTGAAGTCATAAGTCGGAACAGACAGGATAACAGGAACGATACCATCGACGTAAAGCGTAAAGATATATTATTATTTCGGAGGGAGAAAAAACTATGGGATTTATGGAAAGCTTCAACTTCAAGAACATTTTCAAGATCAATCCTGACTCGGATTACGATGATTTTGACGATGAAGATTTCGAAGATGAATTGGAAGAAGAGGAAGAGGATTTTGCGGCACCTAAGAAGTCGAGATTTTTCCGCAAGAAGAAAGAAAGATATTCGGAGGAAGAAGACGACCTGGATGAGGCACCTGCAAAAACATATGCTTCACCTGATTTTTCCCGCAAGGCGAAAGAAGCTGAACCGGCTCCTCGTAGTTTCGGACCTCGCCAGGTAACAACAGGAGGTGCGACGAAATTGAACCTTCGTAATGCTAACGTAAACGAGATCAGTTTGATCAAACCGAAGACCGATGACGATGCGAAAGCAGCCATCGATGCTTTAAAGGAAGGCAAGACCGTTATTTTAAATCTGGATGGCCTGAATAACGAACTGGCTCAGCATGTATTTGATTATATTTCCGGTGCCAGCTACTGCATGGGATGCAACCTTGATACGATCGCAAGCAGCATCTTTGTTTTCAGTCCGATTCATGTTCAGCTTTCCGGCGATTTTAAGGGAGATGCAAAGGGGCTGGAGTCTTCGACGAGCAGTTTCCGCACGACCAGATACAATGAGTATTGATCCAAAGCATAGTCCTGCGGATGATCAAGCGGAATTATTGATTACAAAACGTCACTTGATGGATTTGGCAAATCGCTGCGAACAAAGATCCGTACCGATGTTCAGCAGGTTTCTGAACCTGGCCGAACAGTCGTTGATCGCTGAAGATAGCCATGCTTTATCGGGTGTGGATGTTGTTATGGACGGCGGTTATGCATTTGCCGAACGAAGAGTGGCCTGTTTTTATCCGAGGGGTGCTCAGTATTTGAAAGATACTGCGCCCCCTTTTTCTATGATTACGATTCGTCCGAAAAACGGCAATTTTGCTGAGAGTTTATCTCATCGTGATGTATTGGGAACGCTTATGGGACTGAATATCGATCGTTCCTGTATCGGAGATATCCTCTTTTTGAATGATGAGAAGGGAAGGATCCTGGTCTTTGTGATCTCGGAAGATATTGCAGAACTGATCATTCGCAGCGTGGATCGTATGAAACATACGACTGTGGTCTGTGAACCTGCTCCGCCGGATCTGGCGATCGCCTTTACACCGACGTTTCGGGAGGCAAAAGTAAGCGTAGCTTCTCCCCGGATCGACAGTATGATATCGGCTGCGTTTAACGGTTCCAGATCGAAGATGAGCGAACTGTTCCCCGCGCGCCGTGTGTTTGTGAATTCGCGTCTGATCATGCGAACGGATTACATACTGAAAGAAGGAGATATCGTATCGGTCCGCGGCTTCGGTCGTTTCCGCTATTCGGAGGAACTGGGCAGGTCGAAAAAAGATCGTCAGATGGTTAAACTGGAGATCTACGAATAAACCGGAATAAATTCTACAGGTATTACTATGAATGAAGAAAAGAAAGTCAGACTCGTCCTGCCGCAAGGCAAGAAGCCTGAGCTCAAAGTGGTCGATCGACGCATCGTTTTGGCGATCTGCCTGGTGGCCTTGGGGCTTTTGATCTTTTTGGATCAATGGACGAAGCATCTGACAGATGTACATATTCACAACAAAGAAAAGATCGATCTGATCAAAAACGTATTATCGTTAACTTATGTCGAGAACCGGGGCAGTGCGTTCGGCATGATGCAGGGGAAGTTCCTCATCTTTTATATCATTACGGCGCTCATGTTGGCGGTCGTGGTTTTTGTGTTCCTGCGCACGCCTTGCACCAAACGTTATATTCCGATCTTCAGCGTAGCCGTTGTTTTGACTGCCGGAGCCCTTGGAAACTCTTATGACAGGATCGTACGTGGTTACGTCATCGATATGATCTATTTTGAACCGATCGATTTTCCTGTATTTAATGTGGCGGATATCTATGTTACGGTTGCATGTTTTATGCTGGTCATTTTCTTTTTCTTCGTGTATAAGGACGAAGATTTTGATGTATATTCGATTCGGAAGAAGAAAAATGACGATCTGCTACCAAATGATTCTGAGGATAAAGAATGAGCAAACTCGTTTATACAGTGACCGAAGAGAGTTGTGAGGAAAGGCTGGACAAATGTCTGGCCCTTCTTAACGAGAACTTTTCCCGGACATTTATAAAGAATTTGATCGTTGATAAACGCATCACCGTTAACGGGAAGTTTGAAAAACCGAGTTATATCACCGTGGAGGGCGATGTTCTTTCCATGGATGTTCCCGATCCGGTCATACCGGATATTCCCGCGCAGGATATCAAACTCGATATCGTCTATGAGGATGAGGATGTGATCCTCATCAATAAACCGAAGAATATGGTCGTGCATCCTGCTCCGGGCCACTACACGGACACGCTGGTCAATGCTTTGATGTTCCACTGTAAGGATCATCTGTCAGGCATCAACGGCGTCCTGCGTCCCGGCATCGTGCACCGCATTGACCGAAACACGACCGGTATCATCATCGCGTGCAAGAATGACACGGCGCACCAGGCGATCGCCAAACAGCTGGCGGAGCATTCGATCACGCGCCGTTATTATGCTCTGGTGTATGGTGATATCAAAGAGGACGGAACGGTCAATGCACCTCTGGGGCGTTCGCCGAAGGACCGCAAGAAGATGGCGATCGTGCCCGGCGGCAAAGAAGCGATCACGCATTACATTGTAAAAGAGCGTTTCGGAGACTACACTTTTATCGAATGCCGGCTGGAGACAGGACGCACGCACCAGATCCGCGTGCATATGGCATCCATTCATCATCCGCTGGTGGGGGATGACGTTTACGGACCGGAGAAATGTCCGTTCAAAGGATTGGAAGGGCAGGCGCTGCATGCCTATAAACTCGGATTTATTCATCCGAGGACAGGGGAATATATGGAGTTTGAATCCGAACTTCCGGAATACTTTGAGGAATTGCTGCGGAAATTAAGGAACCATTGAGGAAATAAAATGAAGATCTTTACTTACGAACACATGGTACAATATTATGAGACCGACCAGATGAAGGTCGTTCATCATTCGAATTATATCCGCTGGATGGAAGAGGCCCGCACAGCCTTACTGAAAGAGATTGGCTGGCCCTTCGACGTGCTTGAAAAAAACGGACTCATTTCCCCTGTGGTCGACGTGAACTGTAAATATATGCGGAGCATGCATTACGACGATATCGTCGAGATGCACACGCGGATCCTGGAGTTTACAGGTATCCGCCTGCATGTAGGCTATGAGTTTTACAATAAGGCGACAGGAGAGTTGTGTGCGAAAGGAGACTCGACACATTGCTTCATCGATCCGGAAGGTCGTCCGGTGATCGTGAAAAAGATCTATCCGGAATTCCACGAACTGTTACAAAGCCTGAGTAAAGAGTGAACATAAAAAAGCACGCCGAAGTTTATGCTTCAGCGTGCTTTTCATTTAGTCTTTTCTCAGTTTTACTTTATTTCTTGCGAGCCGCCGTTGGTCTTCATCGGTGGCTGCGTAATGCTTACGGGTGGTATTTACATCGGAGTGGCCTAAAACGTCGGCAACGAGGTAGATGTCGCCCGTTTCTCTGTAGAGATTGGTGCCGTAAGTGCTACGCAGTTTGTGCGGCGTGATCGGCTTGATCGGATTGACGATCGAAGCATACTTTTTTACGAGGTTCTCGACAGAACGTACGCTCATGCGTTTTAACTGAAGCGACAAAAAGAGCGCTTCCTCGTGACCGGAGCACGGGATCATACTTTCACGTTGCTCCATATACATGGCCAGGGCGTTGTCGACCTCGTCGCCGAAGTAGACATTGGCCTCTTTGCCACCTTTTCGAACAATGGAGATACAGCCGTTTTTGAAGTCTACATCTTTGATGTTCAGGCCGACGCATTCAGATACACGAATGCCGGTGCCGAGCAGGAGAGTAATGAGAGCGAGGTCGCGGGTCACGGTCTTTTTATGATATTCCTGCTGCTTTTCGGTAAGTTCTTCACCGCCTTCGATGGTATCCAGGAGCATGGCGACTTCATCCGGGTCGAGTCGGATGATCGTTTTCTCTGTAAGTTTCGGCATCTCGATGAGCTCCGCAGGGTTGGTTTTGATCATCTCCATATGATAGAAATACTTGTAGAAGGATTTGATGGATGCGATCTTACGTTTAATGCCTCGGGCACCATTTACGTGTTCTGTATCATCCTCGTCGCTTTTATAGTATTTAATGTATTCGATATATTGTTCCAATTCAAGCGCGCGTATCTTATCGAGTTCCTCAACCTGGATCGAAGAGATCTCACGACCCTGAAGAGGTGTGGGTTCATTGACCAGAAAGCGGAAAAAAACGTTGAGATCGTAGGCATAGGCGATACGTGTGCGCGTCGCCGTTTTGTGCTCAATGCCACGGAAGAAATCCATGACAAAGGGCGGGAGAGGGGCGGTCAATTCTCTCAGTTTCAATACATTTTCACGGTTTTTGATATCTGCGTATTTCATGGGATTATCCTTTCTGAGCCTGTAAAATCAATGGTTTGCAGCGATATAATCAATACTTATATGCCCAAACTGGCAGGGCTATAATCTGCCCTTATAGTCCGAATCGGGTTCCCAACCCTTAAGATTTCCATGCTCGATGGCCGAAAACAGGCAGCTGCGGATGCGGGGATTTTCCGCCTCTAAGGATTTGACCAGTTGTTTCATGGTTTCACGTTTGGTAAATCCGTCAGCCGGGCATTTTGCCTTTACGACCGGAAGATCGTATTTTTTCTTGAAAGCAATAATTTCTCTTTCTTCCACATAGATGAGCGGGCGGATGACGTGCAGGTCCATGCGGTCCAGATAAGTATTCGGGGCAAATGTATTTAAGCGCCCTTCAAAGATCAGGGACATTAGGAAGGTCTCGATGATGTCATCGACATGATGCGCGTAGGCTACTTTATTGCATCCCAGACGTTTAATTTCGTCGTTGAGCGCGCCTTTGCGCATTTTGGCGCAGAGGGAACATGGATTGGTTTCTTTGCGCTGATCGAAAATGATCTGGTAGATATCGGTTTTTACAACATGGTACGGTACATCGAGTTTTTCGCACAGAGCGGCGATCTCGGATGTGTCGAAGTCCGGTAAGCCGAGATCTACGGTGATCGCTACGATGTCAAAATGTCTGGGATAAAATCGTTTGAGCCCATGTAGCGCATACAGTAAAGTAAGTGAGTCTTTGCCGCCGGAAATCCCGATGGCGATCTTGTCGCCGTCGTCGATCAGATGATAAAGATCAACGGCGCGACGTGTATAACTTAAAAGACGTTGAAGTGTCATGAAGATAACCTCGTGGTAACATTGATATGTATGAACGTATTTTTGTGAGTTTCAGGGTGTAAAAATATGCCCGGAGGTTCTGAAAAACGCTCTGAGCGTAGTATATCACGTACAGGATAATAATACAAGTTTAACGAATAGTTGAGGTATGGCCATGACGCATTAAAAATGTAAGTTTAACGTATAGTTGACCGGAATAACCATAATTTTTAAACGTTCTTCACGTCAACTATGCGTTAAACTTGAGTTTCGCGAATAGTTGCATGCCGATCATGCAGACCTGCCCTTACCTCTTATGGCTTGCAATTTCCACTCTTCTGTGCTACTATGTACACGTGTTTTGTGCACAGCAAATGTGCTTTGGTTTCGAAATAAACTCAAGGAGTAAAATATATGTGTGGTATTATCGGTTACAATGGAAATCTGATGGCTCCCGGTCTTCTCATCGAAGGTTTGGAGCGTTTGGAATATCGTGGCTACGACAGCGCCGGTATCGCTGTTAAAGACAGCAAGACCGGTTCCTTTCATGTGATCAAAGAAGTCGGTAAGGTTTCTAAGCTTAAGGAACGTCTGCCGGAACTTGCTGACGTTATATCGACCTGCGGCATTGGCCATACACGATGGGCTACGCACGGCGGCGTTTGCGAAGTCAATGCACACCCGCATACGTTTGGTCGTGTCGTATTGTTACACAATGGAATTATTGAAAATCACCGTGAACTCGTAGAAAAGTTCGGTTTGAAGGGTAAATTAAAAACTCAGACCGATACCGAGATCGCTGCGGCTGTTTTTGATGCATATTATAAGGGAAATCCCAAGGAAGCCATCCGTAAGGCCGTAAAGGAGTTTATCGGAACCTACGCTTTCTGCATTATGTTTGTTGAGGAAGACTCCGAAGAAAGCAAGACCGATGAGATTTATGCGATCCGCAGCGTAAGTCCCTTGGTTGCTACGCTTTGCGATGACGGCGCTTTTATCTCTTCGGATATCACCGCATTGATCAAATATACAAATAAATACTTCGTAGTTCCGGAAAACCATATTGTGACCCTGGGTAAGAATTCCATGACCATCGAGGATATGCGCGGACATGCGTTCACTCCGGAATATCTGACGGTCGATTGGGATCTTTCCGCCGCACAAAAAGGCGGTTATAAGCATTATATGATGAAGGAGATCATGGAACAGCCGGATGTGATCGCAGCAACGATCCATGGCCGTATCGCAGAAGGTCTCCCCTCTCTCGCTAACGACAATGTGCCCGACGATATCTTTAAGGGCTTAAAGAGCATCCAGATCGTAGCCTGCGGTACCGCAATGCATGCCGGCATGGTCTTTAAAGCCATGGTTGAGCCGTTGATTCGCATACCTGTAACGGTCAATATCGCTTCGGAATTTCGTTATCAGGATCCGATCATCGATAATCATACTCTGGTTATCGCTATTTCCCAGTCCGGCGAAACGATCGATACTTTAGAGGCGCTCCGCCTGTCGAAGCGTTACGGCGCTACTACCCTTTCTGTGGTCAATGTACAGGGGTCCAGCATTGCCCGTGAGAGTGATTATGTTGTATATACCTATGCAGGCCCGGAGATCGCCGTTGCCAGCACGAAGGCTTACACTGTACAGATCGCAACCCTGTATCTGATCGGTTGCCGCATCGCATTGGCCAATAAAAAGATCACGGTCAAAGCTGCAAAACAGTTTATCCATGACCTTGAGCAGGTACCGGCGCAGATCAAGAGCATTTTGGATAACCAGGAGCCCATCCGTAAGGCTGCCAAATACCTGAAAAAAGCGAAAGACGCATTTTTTATCGGACGCGGGAACGATTATTCACTCTCGCTCGAAGGCTCGCTGAAACTCAAGGAGATCTCCTATATCCACGCGGAGGCTTATGCCGCCGGTGAACTGAAGCATGGTACCATCGCTCTCATCACCGATAAGGTTCCCGTGATCGCCGTGGCGACCCAGCGCACTGTTTTTTCCAAGACCATCTCCAATATTCGTGAGGTCAACGCCCGGGGCGCATATGTGATCCTGATCAAGGAGGAACAGACGGTCGTTGATAAAGACTTATGCAAGATCCAATTGAATATTCCGGAGACCGAGGATGTGTTCTCCGTCTTTCCTGCTTCCGCGATCCTGCAGTTGATCGCTTACTACTCTGCAGATGCGCGCGGACTGGATGTGGACATGCCTCGAAACCTGGCTAAATCGGTTACCGTAGAGTAAACGGTACGCTTTATATCCTTTTGGGGAGTAACACATGGCAAATGATAAACTGACCGCAAAACAACAGCGGGTCTATGAATATCTGACTGAATTCACGCACAGGAACGGCTATGCCCCTTCGGTGCGCGAGATATGTGAGGATCTTGAATTAAAATCTACCGCTACCGTTGCCGGACATTTGGAAACGCTCGAGAAAAAGGGCTACATACGCCGCGGGACCGGTAAAAACCGGGCCATCGAGATCGTCAGTGACCGTGACCTGCGTTCGGATATCGTTCATATCCCGTTGATCGGCCGTGTAGCTGCCGGCCTGCCGATCCTGGCTGAACAGAATATCGAAGGATATTTCTCCGTGAACAGCGATGCATTGCCCCGTGGAGGAACCCTGTTCATGTTGAAGGTGCGAGGCGACAGCATGGTCAATATCGGGATACGAAACGGCGACCAGGTCATCGTCTCCTCCACTCCCACTGCCGAAAACGGCGATGTGGTCGTGGCATTGATCGAAAACGAAGCCACCGTTAAAACATTTTATAAAGAAAAGGGGCGCTATCGCCTGCAACCGGAAAATGATACGATGGAGCCCATCATCGTAAAGGATTGTAAGATCCTCGGAAAGGTCGTCGGACTGTTCCGAATCTTCTGAGAAACATATAAAAGGCTGTCACGAGGTGACAGCCTTTGTTTTTTATGTTCTGTTTATCGAAGCAATTCAAGCAACTCTTCGCGCGTCAGGTTGCCGAAGGATGCCTTCTCGGTATCGAGGATGCGCTCGGCCAGGTCGCCTTTCGCCTGCTGGAGTTTCAGAATGTTTTCTTCGATCGTGTTCTCGATGATGAAACGGAACACGGAAACCACGTTATTCTGGCCAATGCGGTGCGTGCGGTCAGTGGCCTGGTTCTGTACGGAAACGTTCCACCACGGGTCGTAGTGGATGACGATGTCGGCTGCGGTCAGGTTGAGGCCGGTGCCGCCGGCTTTCAGTGAGATCAGGAAGATCCTCGCATCGGTTTGCGTTTCATCCTGGAATTTTTCGACCAGTTCCATCCTCTCCTGCTTCGGAGTATCCCCTGTAATGCGATAGAAGCCCAAATCCGCCTGTTTTAGGCGTTCAGCGATAATTTCCAGCATGGAAGTGAATTGGCTGAATATGAGCATTTTATGGCCATCCTGGAGGGCCTGCCGGATATATTCCATGCACGCGTCCAGTTTAGCATTGCCCCCTTGGTAATCTTCGTAAAGGAGGTCAGGCGCACAACAGATCTGGCGCAGACGCAAAAGCTGCGACAGGATCTCAATCTTGTTTTGGTTGTAGGCTTCGTCGCTTTGGCCGGACAGCTGCTCAAGCAGTCGCGCGGTCCAAGCATCGTAGAGCTTGCGCTGCTCACCCTCGAGCCGTACGTAAACGGTTTCTTCGAGCTTGTCGGGCAGTTCGGGCAATACATCCTTCTTACGACGCCGCAGGATGAACGGGGCGATCATGGAGCGAAGCTTCTCAGCCGCTCTCTCATCGCCATCCTTCACGATCGGGATCTCGAGCCGCTCGCGGACTTCGGAATAGTCGTACAGATAGTCCGGCATCAGGAAGGAAAAGATGCTCCAGAGCTCGCTCAGACGGTTTTCGATCGGGGTTCCGGTCAATGAAAAACGCGTCGCGCTACGGATGGTCTTTACCGACTGGGCGTTCTTCGTCTGTTGATTCTTGATATATTGTGCTTCGTCGAGGATCTCAAACGTGAATTCGACATCTTCGTAGAATTCGTAATCCCTTCGGAGCAGGTCATAAGAAGTTATCAGAATGTCATATTCCGAATGCTCCTGAAGGATGGACTGGCGCTCGGGCGCCGTGCCGATGACCATAACGGCGGACAGGGACGGCGTGAATTTGCGGATCTCATTGTACCAGTTGAAGATCAATGAGGCAGGACACACGATCAGGGTGTGGTGCGGGCGGCCTTCCTCCTTCTCCGACAGGATCAGAGTCAGGAGCTGGATGGTCTTACCCAGACCCATTTCATCGGCCAGGATACCGCCGAAACCGTATTTTTGCAGACGCTTCAGCCAGTAGAAACCTTGAATCTGATAATCGCGCAAAACGGGCTTCAGGCTTTCCGGCACTTTCGGAAGCTTATCATCCTCTCCCGCCATGAAGTTTTCGGAGAACTGCTTGGCATCCGCACCGATCGCTATGGTGTCGTCATCGAGGCTTCTCGCCAGTTGTTCCAGATAGAATATGCGGTTGGCAGGCACGGAAAGTCCTGCGTGTTTTTTGTCGGTCAATGCTTTGTTTGAGATATGCATTTCCCGGAACAGACGGTCGGCTTCTTCGATCGCTTCGGTCCCTTCCTCCAGGGAAAAGAAGGTCCCGTCTTTCAAACGGAAATACTTTTTCTTCTTGCGGTATTGGTCGAGCAGGGACGCGATCTCATCCATGGTCAGCCCGTCTTCATCCGACACCTTCAGATCCAGCAGATTACCGTTTAAGGAGACACCGACGCGGATCTTCGATTTCGGACGCACCCGGATCTGCTTCACATCTTCGGAAGCATAGACGGTGCCGTGACGGTACAGGAACTCGATGCCGTCATAATAGAACTCGAACAGTTTATCCTCCGTATCGAGGACAAAACGATCTTTATCCGCAGGATCGCTCTGGAAATACCGACGGATGCGCATACGGATCTTCCGCTCGAGCATCATGTTCCGACGATAAACCGGCATGCCATCGATACTCTCCGAGTTTTCACCCAGGCGGACCCGGATGTCGTCGTAGCAGATCTTCGTGCGTAACACAAGAAGCCCCTGATCTTTTTCTTCCGGAATGTCCAGATAAAAAGAGATCACGGGAACGGCCGGCACATAAGATGTCAGGTTGATGGCGTCGGACGCTTCGGTTTTCAAACAGGTCGATATCGGATACAGGACTTTCGCGTAGAATTCACCGAAACGATCTTTATGGATCACACGGGAAATGTCTGTGCTCTTCCGCCCGGTCTTATCTTTCAAAAATGCCGAGAAAAAAGCACCGGTTTTCGCGGAAAACTCCGGATCACAGAGGTAAATGGAGTTATCGACGATGAGTGCGAGCTCGTACCCTGCCGAAATTAAGCGTATTTGGCCCTTTAAGGCCACTTTTATATGTTCGTCGTGTATTTTATCAATTTCACAGGAAATGTCCGGATTTGAGGCGATTACGGGCATGAGGTGCGGAAGTTCGCTGTCGTAGACCAGGATCTGCTTCGGATCGAGGGCCCGGAGAAAGTCGGCCGTATTGTTATCGGTCAGAGGGATCCGGTGCATGCTGCGGAGCAGGTCATTCTCTCTCGTCGAAATCCGGCGCGCATCCTCGGTGCGAAGGATGAAATCCAAAAGCGCTTGTGAGCTTTCGGCAAATGCATCGCGGCTGTGCCGGAACGCCAACTGCTTGCCATAGGATATATACTCCTGATTCCAGACATGCCCGGCAAATTCGGTCAGGTTCTTTAAAACATAGGGGCGGTTCGTCCCGATCTTGAATTCCACCGCATAAGGATAACGTTCATCGTCGTTAAGCACGATCTGAGGGATCAGGCTCACGGGTTCGGTGATCTCGGTGTCGTCAGCCTCGCGGTTCGAATAGGTCTCGATCAGGGAGGCGATCACGGGATCCTCCGGATCGGCTTTCTTCGCTTGTTGCATTTCATCCGCTGCAGTCGATTTCGACCAAAGCAAAGCGATAGCTACGCCGTGGCGGCAGAGATTGCCCGAAAAATGGCAGCGGCTGCAAACGTTTTGCGTGAACCGCTCGTTATTCGGATGATAGGTAACTTTAATAAAGGCGGGATCGCTCCGATCTGCAGAATCGTCGGTCCCACCGGTCACGGTGATCTCATCTTTCCAAAACGAACTGACGTTGAAGACACGGTACTCTCCCGTCCGGGACAGCGACAGTCCGTTATAATATTCCAGGTTGTTGACTGCGCTGAGCATGATCGCGGAACGGTTGAGGGCCGACATAGAGACTCCTTTACTTCTTCTTTCGTTTGGTCTTTTCTTTTATATGTTCCAGTGTGTTGCGGTATTTTTCCTCGTAATTCTTCAGGTTATCGATAAAAGGCAGGTCATTGGCCAGAGAGAACAGAAAGTCGAACGGTTTCTTTCCGGTGCGCACGATGGATTTGACCTGCGCCTGGAGCAGTTCATAGCGGACAATGATCTTATGTTCCGCTGCAAACCGGCGGATGCGGACGACGATGTTCATCGAGTAGCCGACATCGACCAGGAAAATGCCGAAGAACACGCCGACAAAGAAACTGAAGACGATGTTATTCCATAGCCAGGTGACCATATTCAACACATGCTCCTGAACGAAGAAAAAGTAGAATGCGCCGAGCACGGTCCAGTAGATCGAAAAACGAAGGCATATGATGCCGTAGATATTTCCGAAACAATCGGAATAATCCCAGAGTTTTACGCGGAGGCCTTTGATAAAGACCATGCCGGCGACAAACTCCAGTGAAGTAAGCAAGATGCCCATCAAGATGATGGTCATGATGACTTTTCCGGGGGTATTCTCTCCTTGCAACACAGGAAGTGAAGAGATCCCGTACAGCACAATAAGACCGAATCCGTACAAAGGCAGACACGGTCCTACGAGAAATCCCGGGTTGATCCATTTACGCTCGGGGTTCTGCTTCGAGCGAAACCGGCGGTAGAATAGCTCGATGAACCAGCCGGTAACGCTCCCTATCCCGAACAAAAAGACCAGGGTCGTTAATATGAGTTGAAATTTATCCATGACAGTCCTCGAAAGGATCCGAAGCTGAAACGCTTACATGCGCTCGGGAGCATCAAATCCCAATGTCCAGATGGCTTGTTCCAGGATCTCCTTCGCGAGAAGGATAAATGCGATATAACTGCGTTTTACGGCAGCATCCTCGTTGTTGAGGATATGTGTTTCGTGATAGAATTTATTGAAACGGTTCGCCACTTCAAAGATAAACGAGCAGACACGGTGCGGTGCCAGATCCTCATACGCGCTCTGCATGAATTCGTTATAGCGTGTGAGCATCAGGTAGAGCTGGCGCTCGGAAGCATCGGTCGGAGGCAGAAGGTCGACTGCACGATCGGCAGCGGTAACCTTCGTCTTCTCGCTTGCCTCAGCCGTATCAAAATACTTCTGCAGGATCGATTTGATACGCACGATCGTGTACAGGATGTACGGTCCGGTGTTACCGTCGAAAGATGAAAACCGTTGGATATCGAAGATGTAATCCTTCGATGCCTGGTTGGACAGGTCGCCGTATTTCAGCGCCGCGATGCTGATCTTTTCAGCCACGCTCTCATCGACCGGCTCGTCCGGATGGTTTTCCTTCATCTTCGAGATCACCTCTTCGCGGATCTCGGAGACCAGCTGCTCCAGACGCATAACGCCGCCGGTACGTGTCTTAAACGGCTTGCCGTCGGCTCCGTTCATGGTGCCGTTACCGATAAACGTAAGTTTCGTAGTCTCGGGGACAATGCCGGCCTTACGCGCACAACGGAATACCTGCGTAAAATGCATATCCTGGCGTTTATCGACCACATAGATGATATGATCCGGATGGTAGTCATGCTCGCGCTGGGCTAATGTCGCCAGATCCGTAGTAGCATAGAGAAAAGCTCCGTCCGACTTCGTAAGCAGGATCGGCGGTATCTCCTTTGTATCGCTCTCCTCTTTTACATCCATGACAAGAGCGCCTTCGCTCTCATAAGGAAGGCCTTTCGCTTTCATATCGGCGATCATGGGCTCGATATACGGCTGGGAATCACTCTCTCCGTACCAAAGATCAAAACTTACATTCAAGTTTGCATAGCCCACCTTCAGATCGGCGATCGACATATCGATGAGTTTACGCCACAGCGCGCAATAAGCCGGATCCCCGTTCTGCAGCAGGAAAGTCGCCTGATGTGCGCGCTCACGGAAGGTTTCATCCTCCTTGGAACGTGCGCTGGCCGTCGGATAATAGACTTCCAGATCCTTTACGGTAAAAGGAAGTTCCTCCGGGTAGGGTCCGTTATAGTTCGGATCGAAATAGCAAAGATCCGGAAATTCGTCGTGGATCTGCTCGATCACCAGTCCCATCGGCATGCCCCAGTCTCCCAGATGCGCATCACCGATGACCTTGTTGTCAAAAAAGATATTCAGCCGTTTCAGCGCCTCTCCGATAACAGCGGGACGCATGTGGCCGATATGCAGACATTTTGCGACATTGGCGCCGCCGTAATCCAGCACGACCGTCTTCTTCGGGTCGGCGGGCTCACAGCCGTGTTTTTCCTCCGCTGCCATGCGCTTCGCATAGTCGCAGAGATATTCTGCCGTTACGTTCAGGTTAATGAAACCGGGCATAACGACTTCGACTTTCGAGAAAACATTGTCCACAGGAAGAGCGGCCACGACCTCATTTGCGATCACGGCCGGAGCCTTTTTGTACTGCTTCGCTCCTGCCATGGCGCCGTTGCACTGGAATTCGCAGAGATCCGGTCGGTTTGAAACGCTTACCTTTCCGAGCGCCGCATCGTAACCTGCTGCGGCAAATGCATCTCCAAGATATACGCTGATCTCTTCCAAAACTGTTTTCATTGAACTATCTCCTTACTTCTTTTCGGAAGCCTTTTTCTTCGTCTTCGGCTTCTCTTCGGGTACGAGGCTTGCATAGAGTGCCTCATATTTCTTCGCGGAAGTATCCCACGAATAATCACATTCCATCGCGCGGATCACCATTTCGTTGTACTGCTCGCGGTGACGATAATACAGGTTCTTGGCGAACTGCAGGCGGAACAACATTTCATGCGCGTTGTAGTTGGCAAACGAAAAACCGTTGCCGTTGTTGCCACCGTTCTGGAAATCGGTAACGGTGTCCTTCAGGCCGCCGGTCTCGCGTACCAGGGGCAATGTGCCGTAACGCAGGCTCATGAGCTGCGACAGACCGCAAGGCTCGAAGAGCGACGGCATCAAAAACAGGTCGCAGGCCGCATAGATGCGGTGCGAAAGATCTTCGGAATAATAGATGTTCGAAGATACGCGGTCCGGCTTCTGCGAAGCATGGTAGTTGAAGAGATCTTCATACTGCTTCTCTCCCGTTCCGAGAACGACGAGTTGCACGTCGTCCGTCAGGATCTCATCGATGACATGACGGATCAGGTCCAGGCCCTTCTGGGAAGTCAATCGGGAAATGATGCCGATCATGAAGACGTCGCCGTCTTCCTTCAGATGCAATTCCTTCTGAAGTGCAAGTTTATTGGCCCGCTTTCCTTCGATCGCGGTATTTATATTGTATTTTCGGGTCAATGCGTTGTCCGTTTCCGGATCGTAGACCTTATAGTCGATACCGTTTAAGATGCCTTTAAGCTGCCCTGCTTTCGCGCGCATCAGGCCGTCCAGACCTTCACCGAAGAAGGGTTGCTGGATCTCCTGGGCATACGTTTCGCTGACGGTCGTGATGGCGTCTGCGTAGACCAGGCCGCCTTTTAACAGATTGCCGTTGCCATAGCATTCGAGTTTATCCGGCGTGAAGTAATAATCGGACAGACCGGTCATGTTTTTGATCGTCGAAACATCCCAGGTCCCCTGGAACTTCAGATTATGGATCGTCATAATGGTCTTGATGCCCATGAAGAACATGTCGCCCTGGAACGAATCGTTCAGATAAACGGGAACCAGGCCGGCCTGCCAGTCATGGCAATGAATGATATCGGGGCGGAAACCGATCAGCGGCAGGCAGGATAGCACCTGACGTGAAAAGAAGGCAAACTTCTCGATATCTTCGTACATATTGTGGTACGGCCAGGGGCCGCCGAAATAAAACTCACTGTCGATAAAGTAGAAATGGATACCGTCGTATTCCATCTCAAGAATACCGACATACTGGTTGCGCCAGCAAAAATCGGTATAATAATGGGTCACGTATTTCATCTGAGAAGAGAACTTCTCGGGAAGGCACAAGTACTTCGGCATGATCACGCGGACATCGTATTTCTTTTTGTCGATATACTTCGGCAACGAGCCGATGACATCCGCTAAGCCTCCGGTCTTGATGAAGGGCACACACTCAGAAGCTACAAAAAGCACATTTTTCATAGGCTTACCTCCTTTTCCGAAACTCATGTTTATATCATTCTACTATAAATCGTCGAAAAAATAAAGCCTAAAATGACAGTTGAAGCATCAATTCTTCAGGATGGGGCGAAAAGTCTCGGTCACATCGGTCGCGTCTTTCCACATACGCTCCAGGTTGTAGAACGAACGTGCTTCATCGGAAAAAATGTGCACGAGGCAGAAGCCGTAGTCCATCAAGATCCAGGTATCACTGCCCGCTCCCTCGATGCTCTTCACGGAGCAGCCGGCTTTCGTCAGCTTCTCGTCGACATTGTCCGCCATGGCGATCATCTGGTTCTGGGAAGATGCGGATGCGATCACAAAATAGTCCGCGATCGTGCTGATCTTCTCTATGTCGAGTATCTTGATCGCGTGCGCTTTTTTGTCATCCAGTGCATCGTATGCTATCTTTATCATTTCTTCGTAATTCATGGTTCCTCCTTGATGCCGCAGACCTGTTTGTAATAATTCCGGACTTCTGCGGTGACCGGCGATATTGCCGCCGATTTTTTATTCAGATAATCGCAGGTCTGATCTGCGACTTCGTAAACGGCCCGGTCAATGTCGCAAAAAGCGATATTTCGAAGCCTCTCCTGCACATCGGGTTTGATCTTGGTGCGGTTCGGTTCGATATAGTCGGCGATGAAAAGGATCTTATCCAAAAGATCCATGTCGACCCTGCCGGTCGTATGCCACAGGATCGCCGACAGTATCTGCGGATCCGTGACTTTATATTTCTTTTGGGCCAGCACCACGCCTGCCTTTGCATGGAGCAGGCCGGTTTCCTGGAACTTCTTATCTCCGGGATCGATGTTCCCTTCTTTACACAGTCGCAGCATGGTTTCCACGGACAGGTGTTTCGCGCAGTCGTGCAGCAGGCCGGCGAGCAAAGCTTTGTCGACCAGTTTCGGATCGTATCGCATGGCCAGAGCCGCCGACGTATAGGCAACGCCCTCGGAATGCTCGTAACGCTCCTTCTTCAGCGCTTTCTTCAGTTCTTTACGGATCTCTGAAAGTTCCATCTTTGTAACCTCTTTCTGTCAATCCTGCGCCACAGCGCTTTTATACAGTCCTTTTTCCCGGATGATGTTAAGCACGGGTCCGGGCAGATACTCCAAGGCTTTTTTGCTGTTTGGATCGGTCAATGCTTCCCGTAATTCCGTGGAAGAGATATCCACCGTATCATCTTTGCGAAAGATCGTGATCTTTGCGTTAAATCTCGCTCGAAGCATGGCTGCGTGATCACGGACGAAGGTGTAATCATTGACCGTGCGATAATATACGCCGATATGCGCCAGGGAAAAGATCACTTCCGGCTCATACCAATGTTCCATATAGCAGAGCGAATCGGAACCGACCAAAAGATAAAGCCGTACTCCTCTTCCATACTCTTTCGTAAGGATGCGTAAAGTATCCGCAGTATAGGAAACGCCTTCTTTCTCCAATTCCAGACGGGAGCAGGAAAACGAAGGCTCGTCGGCAATGGCGGCTTCCACCATCTCTGCGCGCAGATCGCCGGCGGTCATGGGGACATTTTGTTTATGCGGCGGGATGCATGCGGGCATGAAAAGAACTTCATCCAGCTTAAGGCGCCGCAATGCGGCCTTGCCGATGGCCAGATGACCGTTATGGATCGGATTAAATGTTCCTCCCAGGATCCCGATTTTTCTCATGCAATGTGCCTCTGTGTTTATTCGTACTTTCTGTCTTTCGGATCGGCGGCCGGCTTATACAGGACGATCTTCTTTCCGATCACCTGTACCAGCGTGGAATGTGTGCGCTCCGCCAAAGTCTGCGCGATCACATTCGTGTCATCCAGACAGTTCTTTAATACATTGATCTTAATGAGTTCGCGGGCTTCGAGGGCCTCGGCAACGGCGGTCGTGATCTCCGGCGTGAGCGAACCCTTACCGATCTGGAAGATCGGCTGCATTTTCATGGCAGCGCCTTTTAAAGCGGCGCGTTGTTTACTGGTCATAATTTCACCTGCTTACTTGTAATAATCAAAAGCGAGGCCGTACATACGGACGGTATCGCCTTCCTGAATGCCGGCTTTTTCCAGATCGTCCAGGATACCGCTTTTCTTGAGGAATTCCTGGAAGAAACCGAAGCCTTTTTCGGAATCCAGATTGGTATAGCCGAGCATCTTCTCGATGCGGGGGCCTTCGACAACGTACTCTCCCTCGGAATTCACCTCGACGGTATACGGCAGATCTGCATTTGCATCGTAGGTATATTCGAATTCCGGCTCGAATACGGTGACCTCCTGCGGAAGTTTCGAAAGGATCTCTTTCAGGCAGATCAAAACTTCTTTGATTCCCTTACCGCTGACAGCTGAGATGGGAAATACACCGACCGCCTGATCGGAAAATGCTTCTTTCAGGCGCTTGATAACGTCGTCGGTCTCTTCGTCCGTAAGCGCATCGGTCTTATTGGCCGCAATGACCCAGGGACGTTTTGCGATCTCGGGATCATAAGTTTCGAGTTCATGGCAGATGGTTTTGATATCCTCCACCGGATCCCGGCCTTCCACGCTCGCCGCATCGACGATGTGAAGGATGACCTTCGTACGCTCGATGTGACGCAGGAAGGAATGCCCCAGGCCGACGCCCTCGCTGGCGCCTTCGATCAGTCCGGGAATGTCGGCAATGATGAAACCATCGATCCCGTCGAAATCAACGACGCCGAGATGCGGGTTGATGGTCGTGAAGGGATAATCCGCGATCTCCGGACGCGCGTTGGAAACACGTGTCAGGAAGGTGGATTTACCGACGTTCGGATAGCCGACCAGACCGACATCCGCAATAACTTTCAACTCCATCAGAAGATACAGTTCCTGTGCTTCCTGGCCCGGCTTCGCGTACTTCGGGACCTGCATGGTCGCGGTCGCATAGTGCATATTGCCCAGGCCGCCCCTGCCGCCGTGGAGCACGGTGACCCGCGTATTCTCGCCGGAGAGGTCTGCCACGATCTTACCGGAATTTTCCTCCCGCAGGACCGTACCTTCGGGTACACGAATGATAAGGTCAGCTCCGTCTCTGCCGTGGCAACGACGTTTGCCGCCCTCTTCCCCGTTTTCTGCGATATATTTACGGATGTGACGGAAATCCGTCAGACCGTTCATACCTTTATCCACCTGGAAAATGATATCTCCGCCCTTGCCGCCGTCGCCGCCGTCGGGACCGCCGTTTGCCACATATTTCTCTCTGCGGAAACTCACGTGGCCGTCGCCGCCTTTGCCGGAACGGACATAGATCTTAGCGCGATCTGCAAACATGGAATGCATCTCCTTCTATAAAAGAAAGCTCTAAATCATAGTTACCTAAGATCTAGAGCTTTCGGCCTATCGAACGAAAGCACGCTCTCGTTCGTATGTACCCGCAGGTCTTCCTGTCGGATACGCTTAAATTACTCAGCTACCGGATAAACAGAAACCTGCTTTCTGTCTCTGCCTAATCTTTCGAAACGAACTACGCCGTCAACGGTTGCGAACAATGTATCGTCGCCGCCGCGGCCAACGTTGGTTCCGGGATGAATCTTAGTGCCGCGCTGTCTGTAAAGGATGTTACCTGCCTTAACAAACTGACCATCGGCTCTCTTCGCGCCCAATCTTTTGGACTCGGAATCTCTACCGTTCTTCGTAGAACCTAC
>JAFZPG010000105.1 GCA_017550425.1 Lachnospiraceae bacterium
GGCGGGTTCAACCTCCAGATCGCCTGGTCCACGGGCTTTGCGGCCGGCACCTATGCAGCTGCGGACGACGCCGACGGATCCGAAAACGGAGCTAAAGAAAAGAAGAGTAAAAAGGAGAAAAAGAAGATGAACTTCCAGATCGCTATCGACGGACCTGCAGGAGCGGGGAAAAGCACGATCGCCAAAAAACTGGCAGAGAAACTGAACATCCTTTATGTGGATACGGGGGCCATGTACCGCGCGGTCGCACTGTATCTGCTGGAAAATGATATTGACCTCGATGATGAAGCCGCGGTGAGCGCCGCCTGTGTGAATGCAAAACTCGACCTGTCCCAGGAAGAGGACGGGCAGCATGTGTTCCTGAACGGTCGCGATGTCAATGGTTTCATCCGTACATCGCGGGTCAGCGATGCGACCTCACGCACCAGCGCTTTCTTCAACGTGCGCCGACAGGTGGTGGCTTCCCAGCAGGAGATCGCGAAGAACATCAGCCTGATCATGGACGGACGTGATATCGGTACCGTTGTCCTGCCGAATGCACCGCTGAAGATCTACCTTACGGCAGACCCCGGAGTGCGCGCAAAACGTCGCTATGATGAAATGATCGCCAAAGGCGAGACTTGTGATTACGAAACGATCCTCGAGGAGATCAAAGAGCGCGATCATCGCGACATGACCCGTGAGGTCTCACCGCTGCGCCAGGCCGAGGATGCCGTGTGTGTCGACACATCCTACATGAACATCGATGAAGTTGTGGATACGATCTACGGCCTGTGCATGGAACGCATGAATTAAGAGGGAATACATGAAAGTTATTGTTGCAAAAAGCGCCGGCTTCTGCTTCGGCGTGACACGCGCCGTGGACTGCGTATATGAAGAGGTCGAAAAGAGCCGGGATCTGCCGGTCTATACCTATGGTCCCATCATCCATAACGAGATCGTCGTGGAGGATCTGGCGGGGAGAGGCGTGCGGGTGATCGACGAGAATGAAGATGTCTCGAAACTCCCGAAAGGGGTCATCATCCTCCGCTCCCACGGAGTGAGCGAAGCGGTCTATCAGAGTATGCTAAGCAGCGGTCACCGCGTGGTCGACGCGACCTGCCCGTTTGTGAAGAAGATCCATCAGATCGTGAGTGAAAAAAGCGCCGCCGGAGAAAAGATCATCATCGCCGGAAACCCGAATCATCCCGAGGTCGCCGCGGTCCTGGGATGGTGTAAAACGCCCGGAGCCGTGGTCGAAACGCCCGAAGAACTCGAAAAAGTGATGGAAAATGTAAAAAATGGGGCAACTTTGGTCGCACAAACCACATTTAATCATAATAAGTTCGAAAATCTTGTTGCGTTTGCGGAGAAAATGCGTTATAATATCAATGTTGTAAACACGATATGCAATGCTACAAGGGTTCGACAACTGGAAGCATGTGAGGTTGCTGCACAGGTAGACTGTATGTTGGTGATTGGCGGAAAGCATAGTTCCAATACTCAAAAACTGTATGAGATTTGTAAAAACGTATGCGCCAAAACCTTTTTCCTGCAAACGGTGGCCGATATTGATCCGAACTGGTTTGATGGTGCCGCATGTGTGGGGATAACGGCAGGGGCATCTACCCCGAACAATATTATAGAGGAGGTTCAAAAGCATGTCAGATACGAGCTTTGAACAGATGTTAGAAGAAAGTTTAAAAACAATTCATACAGGAGAGGTAGTCACCGGTACGGTCATCGACGTTAAACCCGAAGAGATCGTTTTGAATATCGGCTATAAGGCAGACGGTATCATTACACGTAATGAATACACCAACACACCGAACGCAGATCTGACGACGATGGTTAAAGTCGGCGACGAATTGTCCGCCAAGATCTTAAAGGTCAATGACGGCGAGGGACAGGTACAGCTTTCTTACCGTCGTATGAAGAACGAGCGCGTCAGCAAGGAACTGGAAGAGGCATTTAACAACCAGACCGTACTTCGCGCACAGGTCAGCCAGGTACTGAAGGGCGGCCTCGGAGTGATCGTGGATGATACCCGCGTATTCATTCCTGCCAGCCTGGTATCCGACATTTATGAGAAGGATCTTTCCCGTTACGAGGGTAAAGAGGTTGAGTTCCTCATCACCGAGTTCAACCCGAAGAAGCGCCGCATCATCGGCGATTGCAAGACCCTGCTCATCGCTAAGAAGGAAGCTGCTCAGAAGGAGCTTTTCGCTAAGCTTGAGGTCGGCAGCGTTGTTACCGGTAAGATCAAGAACATCACCGATTTCGGTATCTTTGTTGATCTCGGCGGCGCAGACGGACTGGTTCACATCTCCGAGATGTCCTGGGGACGTCTTGAGAGCCCGAAGAAGAACTTCACCGTAGGTCAGACCGTGACCGCTTACGTTAAGGAGATCCACGACACGAAGATCGCCCTCAGCATGAAGTTCCCGGATCAGAACCCTTGGAAGAACGCAGCTGAGAAGTACGCAGTCGGCACCGTTGTTGAGGGTACCGTAGTTCGTATGGCAGACTTCGGCGCATTCGTAGAACTGGAGTCCGGCATCGATGCACTGCTTCATGTTTCCCAGATCGCGAAAGAGCGCATCGGCAAGCCTTCCGACGTTTTGAAGATCGGCCAGAAGGTTACCGCGAAGATCGTTGATTTCAATTCCGAAGAGAAGAAGATCAGCCTGAGCATGAAGGCACTTCTTGCAGAGAAGGAAGAAACTGAGGAAGCAATTCCGGTTGACGTTGAGGCAGTTGCCGCAGCTACCGCTGAATCAGCTGAGGCTCCCGCGCAGGAAGCTCCTGCAGAAGAGACAAACGAATAAAACTTCGAGATATACGACCGGGGGTGTCAGAAACGACACCCCCGGTTTTTTCAATTTTTGTAATGCGGCGCGCGATCGTCGGCGGGCAGTTCACTGCGCTGTGAGGATCTCGCTGCAGATTTCATCCGAAATCTGCAGCTTTTTCGCTCGGTTCGGAACCGGATCTCAGGGGGCCCTGCTCGACTTCGGCCGTTTTCCGATGAAAAC
>JAFZPG010000106.1 GCA_017550425.1 Lachnospiraceae bacterium
CACGTGCACTGCGCGCCATCATCGAGGATTTCATGCTCGACATCATGTACGAGATCCCGAAAGATCCGAACATCGGCGAAGTCACGATCACACGGGCCTACATCGAAGGCACCGGCGGACCGGAGATAAAGATGCGAGGGGCTGAATAGTGAAATGATACAAGCCTCGAATAGTACCGACGTGCATGCACAGGTCGGATCTTGAGAGGCGAACAAACATGAGCCAGGCCGATTTCCGGAGGAAAGCGATAGACCGGCTCATGTTTGTAGGATTGCGAGAGTTCGAAGAACGGAGCAATCCGTAGTATCATGAACAGCAAATTATAAAATATCACGAGAAGGAGGTACTGACGAAATGAGCGAAGAACTTGAGCTTATGGAAACAGAGGTTGCGAAGCGACCGGACTATGAAGGCGAGATTATGGCGATCGTCCGAAGTCAGACCTCCCCGAAGGTGATGCAAGAGAAGCTGGGTGACTATCATGAGAATGATATAGCCGAGGTTCTCCCTAAACTGTCATCTTCCGAGCGGGTAAAACTTTATCGGGTGCTGGGCACCGAAGTTTTATCCGCTGTTTTTGAATACACGGAAGAAGAGGATACCGAGCGCTTCCTCGACGAGATGGACATCAAAAAAGCGGCGGCCATCATCAGTAACCTTGAGACCGATACCGCGGCACAGTTGCTGAAAGGCATCGAGAAGGAGCGGCGCACCCTCATCATTTCCAGCATGGAGCCCGAGGCACGGCGCGAAGTCGAGATGATCGCGGCCTACGATGAGGATGAGATCGGAAGTAAGATGACGGCGAACTTTATCGTGATCCGTGAGAACCTGACCGTGAAGCAGGCCATGTCCAGTCTGATCGAGCAGGCCGCGGAAAATGATAACATTGCCACGATCTTTGTGGAAGATGAGAACGGCGAGTACTACGGCGCGATCGACCTGAAGGAGCTCATCATTGCCCGCAACTCCACACCGCTGGAGAGCCTGGTGGTGACTTCCTTCCCTTATGTTTACGGACATGAAGATATCGACAGTTGTATCGAACGACTGAAGGACTATTCGGAGGCCTACATTCCGGTCCTGAATAATCAGAACCACATACAGGGTGTCATCACCGCGCAGAACATCATCGAAGTTGTCGATGATGAGATGGGCGAAGACTACGCACGACTGGCCGGTCTGACCGCTGAGGAAGATCTGGCGGAGCCGCTGACGCAGAGTCTGCGCAAGCGCCTTCCGTGGCTGCTGGTGTTGCTGGGCCTGGGCATGCTGGTTTCCAGCGTGGTCGGCGCGTTCGAGCAGGTCGTTTCGCAGTTGACGTTGATCATCGCGTTCCAGTCGCTGATCCTGGATATGGCAGGTAACGGCGGCACGCAGTCGCTCGCTGTGACCATCCGTGTGCTGATGGACGAGAACCTGACGCGCAGGCAGAAGGTCGGCCTGATCTTTAAAGAGATGCGCATCGGCTTGTGTAATGGTATGATCTTGGGCGGAATTTCATTCGCCCTGATGGGACTGTACATCGTGCTCTTTAAGGGCAAGACGTTTGCATTTGCCTATTCGGTTTCCGCCTGCATTGGCATTTCGATCGTGGTCGCCATGCTGATCGCAAGTCTGGTCGGAACCGTGATCCCGCTGTTCTTCAAGAAGATCAAAGTGGACCCGGCGGTGGCGTCCGGTCCGCTGATCACGACCATCAACGACCTGGCAGCCGTTGTGACATACTACGGCATGGCTTGGTTGCTTCTCATCGAGGTCATGCATCTGGCAGGTTGAAAATACGGGACAGGGGACGCATGGGTGTCCCCTGTCTCTTTCTTCGTCTACGGCTTTACGCGCAAAACGGAAGATTTTTCTGAAATGCGCGTAAGGAAAGCTTCCGGATCGGAGCAACCTTACGCGCAAAACAGAAGATTTCACGAAAATGCGCGTAAGAACAGCAGCCCATCAGAATAAGCGGGAACTGAAGCGGTAAAAAGCGCGAAAAAAGTCCAAAAAGGTATTGCATTTCAGGGGCTTCGGGTGTATAATTGGGCAATACGGCACTATTTATACATGAATATGTGCATAAAACAGCATTTTATGCAAATTCGGATGCATAAAACGAGTTTCATCCGGTATAAAGGACCGGCCGAGGGAGCAGTTATGGCAAAATGTTCGAAAGAAAAAGCTTCAAAAAACGAGGCTTTGACGCAGAAAACGTCGGTGAAGTCAGAAAAGAATACGGCGCAGATCCGGGTCATGACGATCGATGACTACGATGGGGTCTACAAACTGTGGATGAGCATCCACGGGTTTGCGATCCGAAGCGTGGACGACTCCCGCGAGGGCGTGGAAGTCTTCCTGAAGCGAAATCCCTGCACCAGCGTGGTTGCTGTGGAGGACGGCAAGATCGTCGGAGCGATCCTGTGCGGGCATGATGGCCGACGAGGCTGCCTGTACCATGTATGCGTGCATGAGGATTACCGTATGCGAGGCATCGGCAAGGCCATGGTCGTGTTTTGCATGAAGGCTTTGCGTGAAGAGAAGATCAATAAAGTATCCCTGATCGCTTTCACCACGAACGATGTCGGCAACAAGTTCTGGCATCAGATCGGCTGGACGAAGCGAGAGGATCTGAACTATTACGACTTTACGCTGAATGAGAAGAACATCATCGCGTACAATAAATGATAACGTTGTGAAAAACTGCAGATCACGGGATCGCAGATATGGCGGCGCATGGAAGTGCCGCCGATATAAGAAATGAGAGGTTTTACCATGAAGAAGATCGAAGGCGGAGTTACCGCAGCACAAGGATTTGAAGCAGCCGGCGTGGCTGCAGGAATAAAATATAAGGATCGGAACGATATGGCGCTGGTCTACAGCACGAGCCCCTGTAAGGCGGCCGCGACATTTACCACAAACGTGGTAAAAGCAGCCCCGGTTTTGTGGGATAAGGCGGTCGTTGACAACAGCGACTTCCTGCAGGCTGTCATTATCAACGCCGGTATCGCAAATGCATGTACGGGTAAGGAAGGTTACGACTACTGCAAGCAGACCGCAGATGCGGCCGCCGATGCTTTCGGCATCCCGGCCAATGCGGTCGCTGTAGCGTCGACCGGCGTCATCGGCATGCAACTGCCGATCGACCGCATCGTAAACGGCATCGGCCTGTTGAAGGATGCAAAGGGCGGCGACCTGGAGCACGGCCACGTGGCAGCACGCTCCATCATGACGACCGACACGAAGCCGAAGGAGATCGCATTTGAGTTCACCGTCGGCGGCAAAAAGGCAGTGATCGGCGGCATGTGTAAGGGTTCGGGCATGATCCATCCGAACATGTGCACCATGCTTTGCTTCATCACCACGGACGTTGCCATCAGCAAGGAACTGCTTACGCTCGCGCTGAAGAACGATGTTGTGGACACGTTCAATATGATCTCCGTGGATGGAGATACTTCCACGAACGATACGGTGTTGCTTCTGGCGAACGGCCAGGCGGGCAATGCAAAGATCCAGACGCCGGGAGCGGATTACGACGCGTTCTGCGAGGCCCTTCACGGCGTGATGGAAGGTCTGTCAAAGATGATCGCCGGTGACGGCGAGGGCTGCACCTGCCTCTTTGAAGTTACGGTAAAAAACGCCGACACCAAAGAGCATGCACGTACATTGGCCAAAAGCGTCATTACATCCAGCCTGACGAAGGCCATGATCTTCGGCCACGACGCCAACAGCGGACGTATCATGTGCGCGATGGGCTACAGCGGCGTGAACTTCGATCCCGAACGCGTGGACATCTATTTCGAGAGTTGCGCGGGACGTGTGCAGGTCATCAAGGACGGCATGTACGCAGTGTACAGCGAGGAAGAGGCGACGAAGATCCTCTCCCAGGAATATGTGACCGCTGTCTGCGATATGAAGAACGGTTCGGAGACCGCGACCGCGTGGGGCTGCGACCTGACTTACGACTACGTAAAGATCAACGGCGACTATCGCTCCTGATGTAACGGAACGAACGATAAATACGAGACGGCGGTTTTATAGAGGCTGCCGGAGAAAGAGGAAAGTATCATGGATGAAAAGATCATGCAGAAGGCAGAGGTGCTCATCGAGGCCCTGCCGTATATTCAGAGATTTAACCGCAAGGTCATCGTTGTAAAGTACGGCGGCAGCGCCATGGCGGATGAGGAACTTCAGAAGAACGTTATCAAGGATGTGGTACTTTTGAAACTGGTAGGTTTCAAGCCGATCATCGTACATGGTGGCGGAAAGGCGATCAGCAAATGGGTCGAAAAGGCCGGCATGGAGCCGCGCTTCGTCAACGGCCTGCGTGTAACCGACGCGCCGACCATGGAGATCGCGGAGATGGTGCTCAACCGTGTCAATAAGGACCTCGTGAAGATGGTGCAGGAGCTGGGCGTGCTCGGCGTCGGCATCAGCGGTAAGGACGGCGGTCTGCTGCATGTGCAGAAGAAATATTCCGGCGGCCAGGACATCGGCTTCGTGGGTGACATTGACCACGTGAACCCGAAGATCCTGTACGACCTTTTGGAGAAGGATTTCCTGCCCATCGTATGCCCAATCGGTTACGATGACGAATACAATACGTACAATATCAATGCGGACGATGCAGCCTGCGCGATCGCGCGTGCCATGAAGGCGGAGAAACTGGCGTTCCTGACGGATGTTCCGGGCGTATACCGCGATCCGAAGGATCCCTCAAGCCTCATCAGCGAGCTGCCCATTGACCAGATGGAGGAGCTGCTCGCGAGCGGCAACGTCGGCGGCGGCATGCTTCCGAAACTGCAGAACTGCATGGACGCGGTGCAAAACGGTGTTTCACGCGTCCACATTATGGACGGTCGCATCCTGCACTGCCTGCTTCTGGAGATCTTCACGAATCAGGGCATCGGAACAGCGATCCTGAGTAAGGACAGCGAGCGATACTTTCAGCAGGTGTAAGAGGAACTCTTGAAAGGAGTACACATGGAAAAATTTAAAGTATATATCGATGGCAGCGAGGGCACGACGGGACTTCGGATCTTCGAGCGTTTCGCTTCCCGCGACGATGTCGAGATCATCAAGATCGATCCGGAACTTCGTAAGGATCCGGCCGAGCGCGCGAAGATGATCAACGGTTCGGATATCACCTTCCTGTGTCTGCCGGATGCGGCGGCGATCGAAGCGGTCTCGCTCTGCACGAACCCCGACGTGATCATCATCGATGCGTCAACGGCGCACCGCACGAACCCCGACTGGGCCTATGGTTTCCCGGAACTCTCGAAGGAGTTTCGCGATAAGATCAAAAACGGCAAGCGCATCGCGGTTCCCGGCTGTTATGCTTCGGGCTTCATCGGCATCGCCTATCCGCTGGTGAAGGCAGGCATTCTCCCCGCAGACTATCCGGTCAGCGTGTTCGCCGTGTCCGGTTACAGCGGCGGCGGCAAGAAACTGATCGCGGCGTATGAAGAAGAGGGCAGGGACCCGAAGTTCGATTCCGCCAGAATGTATGGGTGGGGCCAGTCGCATAAGCACCTGAAGGAGATGAAGGTCATATCCGGGCTGGCGGCAGAGCCTCTGTTCTGCCCGATGACGACGAACTACCACAGCGGAATGATCGTTCAGGTGCCGCTGTTTACCGACCGCCTGCTTAAGAAGGTCACACCTGAGGAACTGCGCGATTTCTACGCGGAGTATTACGCCGGCGAGAAGTTCATCAAGGTATTGCCCTTCGGTGTGGACGTGGAGGCCGGCGGAGCGTTGTTCTCCGACGCGTGCGCAGGCTGGGACGGCATGGAGATCCTGGTTACGGGCAATGCGGACCGCCTCGTAGTCGCAACTCGTTTTGACAATTTGGGAAAAGGCGCTTCCGGCGCGGCGATCCAGTGCATGAATCTGGTGATCGGCGCTGCGGAAGACAAAGGATTGGTATTATAGACCGGGTCTGCGGTGCAGACCTGATCCCGGGAGGATTTGATTATGAAAACTGAAGCTGTGATCAAACAGACCGAAGACGCGCTTTTGCAGGTGTACAGCCGGTTCCCGGTGGCTTTCGACCACGGGGAGGGCATGTATCTCTACGACCTGGAAGGAAAGGATTATCTCGATTTCGGTTCGGGTATCGGCGTAATGGCGCTCGGCTATGGAAATAAGAAATACAACTCTGCGCTTAAGAACCAGGTGGATAAGATCCTGCATGTTTCCAACCTGTTCTATCACGTTCCGCTGGCCAATGCGGCGCAGAAACTGATCAAAGTGTCCGGCATGGACCGCGTTTTCTTCACCAACAGCGGCGCGGAAGCGGTCGAGGGCGCATTGAAACTCGCAAAGAAATACGCGAATAATAAAGGCAAGAAGAACTACAACATCATCGCGATGGAAGACAGCTTCCACGGCAGGACGACCGGCGCGGTGGCGGTGACGGGACATGAGGAGTATCGCACTCCGTTTGCTCCGCTGTTTGAGAACGTGAATTTCGCGAAATTCAACGATTTAAGCACGGTTTCCGCATTTATCGATAAAAATACCGCTGCGGTCATTTTGGAGCCTGTACAGGGCGAAGGAGGCATTTTCCCGGCCACACAGGAGTTCCTGAGCGGCGTGCGGAAGCTCTGCGATGAGAACGACGCCCTTTTGATCTTCGATGAGATCCAGTGTGGCATGGGCCGGACGGGTTACATGTTTGCGCACCAGGCCTACGGCGTGAAGCCGGATATCCTGCTTAGCGCGAAGGCACTCGGTTGCGGCGTTCCGGTCGGCGCTTTCCTCTGCACGGAGAAGGCTGCCACCATGACACGCGGCGACCACGGCACCACCTACGGCTGCAACCCCTTCGTCTGCACCGCAGTGGACACCGTTTTGGATATCTTCGAGGAGGATAAGATCGTCGAAGGTGCTAAGAAGATGGGAGAGTATCTCTGGAAGAAACTTGACGAAGTCAAAGATAAGTATTCTTGCATCTGCGATCACAGAGGCATGGGCCTGATGCAGGGCCTGCAGTTTGACGGCGTTTCCGTGATCGACGTGGTAAAGGCAGCGCTTGCAGGCGGCCTCATCACCATCGCTGCGGCAAACAACACCGTTCGTTTCCTGCCGCCCCTCATCGCTTCGAAAGAAGATATCGACGAGATGGTCGTTCGTCTTTCCAAAGCGATCGACAGCGTGGTGAAATAACAAAGAGATACGTCAGGGAAATCTGAAAAAATTCTAAATATCCTATAAATGCGGGGAAATGTCATGCTTTTTAATTGACATTTCCCCGTTTTTTTGCTATTCTATCAATATCAATAATAGGGGGAGCATGCGCGTGAGGAACATACTTATCAGTGTCGGTGATCTTACTTCCGAATTTCAGTCGAATATCGTAAGCATCATTAATGCGGAAGCCAGGAAGATCGGCGCCGCAGTTATGTGCTGCGCAAATTCTGCTGCGCGCGGTGTGAATGCCCTCTTCGGCGCCATCGAGATGCATGTGATCGATATTCCGGATATCAAACGTTTTGACGGCATCATCATACTGCCCGATACTTACGGGATCGAAGGTATGGCGGAATATGTGGTCGACTATCTGCACAGAGAGGCAAATTGCCCCGTAGTTTCGATCCGGGTCGCCATCGACGGTTGTTACAACGTGATCGGAGATGATTATAACTCACAGGTGAAGATGATCGAGCATTTCATTACCGAACATCATTTCACCCGCATAGCCTATATGGCCGGCCGTCTGGATCTGGAGGACGGAAGACAGCGCCTGCAGGCCTACCTGGACACCATGAAGAAATACGACATGGAAGTGACCGAGGGCATGATCTATTACGGCGATTACTGGCGCAACCGCGGCGATGAGGCTGTGGATTGGTTCATCAGTAAAAATGAGCAGCTTCCGCAGGCAGTCGTTTGTGCCAATGATTATATGGCGCTTTCCCTTTGCGATGGTTTCATTCACCGCGGATACAGGATCCCGCAGGATGTCTGCATTTCCGGCTATGATGACCTGGATGAAGCACAGTTCCAGATCCCTCCGATGACAACGATGCATCTGCCCCAGGATGAAATGGGTAAGGCAGCGGTCCGGATCTTAAAAAATCTATGGAGCGGGAAGAAGCAGGAGACATCGGTCAGCGTGACGCTCTCCCCGAGGTTCCGCAACAGCTGCGGGTGCGAACGCGATCTTAATATACTCAACTTCCAGCGCCTGTTCCGTGATAAGGAAAACCTGCAGCGCGCAATGCATCACAGCACCTATATGAACCTTGAGTTTGAAGGCAGCGATACCCTCTCGGAATTGATGTTTTCAACCTATACATATCTGAAAGGCCAGGGCCTGGGCGAGATGTTCTTCTGCTTTTGCGATGAGGAAGAACGACAGAACAACGTTGCCGAGATGGCAGGCAGATACACCGATCACATGATCCTGAAAGCGATCGTCAGCGACGACGGCGTGACCATGGTGGAAGAAAAGTTTGAACGCTCAGATGTATTGCCTGAGGGTTATCATGACTATTCCAAACCTTTATATCTGGTGTCGTTACATGAGAAGGATTACTGTTTCGGCTATATTGCCTTTCGTGATCTGGATTTTGAAAAATGCAAATACTACCTGAAGAACATGGTGTTTTCCCTGATCAGTTCCTTCGAGCGGATCCGGATCTTCGAGGAAAACAAATCGGTCAGCGAGCTGCGTGAGCAGACCTACGTGGATCCGCTGACGGCGTTGCCGAACCGCAGAGCCATGGAGCACACCATGAAGAAACTGTACGAGCGGCTTCAGCGCACCGGCCAGTGCTTCTGCATCCTCAGTATCGATCTGGACGGCCTGAAGTATATCAACGATACGTTCGGTCATGTGGAGGGCGATGCTGCGTTGATCGCCTTCGGAGAGATCCTATCGCATCATTCGCATCCTTTCGGGATCAATGCCCGTATCGGCGGCGATGAATTCCTGGCTCTGTTCCCGTCGGAAGAAGAGTCGGAGGCGGTGGAATGGGAGGAAGCCGTACAGAAAGAGATCGCCCAGTACAACGAGCGGTCGGAAAAACCATACGAACTGTCTGCCAGCATCGGCTTTTACTATTGCCGCAAAGGCATGAACATGTTGACCTGCATGCGCGAGGCTGACAAACGCATGTATCAGGAGAAACGCAAAAAGAAACATTCACGTACATAAACGGCCTTTAAGGAGGGCTCATGGAAGGGTTCGATTCACCGAAAAAAAGAATAATCGTATTGATCCCCGCGTATGAGCCCGGTGAGTATTTCATTCCGCTCCTGCAGGAGATCCGCGAGCGCTCATCGATGTCGATCGTTGTGGTCAATGACGGCACCGAGGTCGCAAAGGATCGGATCGAAGAAGCGGTTCGCTACGCGAAAGTCGTGCATCACAGCCGCAACCGCGGTAAGGGAGCCGCGTTGAAAACGGGACTCCGCTACATCCTCGAGCACTATTCGGATGATGAAGACACAGCGATTCTCACCATGGATGCGGACGGCCAGCACAAATTTACCGATGCGGTCCGCCTGATCCACCAACTGAACATGGACGAGATGATGATGGTGCTCGGCGTGCGTCAGTTCGACCGGGCAGTGCCGTTGCGCAGCCGCTTCGGCAACACCGTGACGAAAGGCGTGTTCCACCTGGTCACCGGCCATCTGGTCAATGACACCCAGACCGGCATGCGTCTGTTCCCGATCTCGATGATCCCCGGACTGTTGGAGATCGAGGGCGACCACTTTGAGTACGAGATGAACGTGCTCCTGGAGCTGACCCGCAACAACATCCGTATTGCGGAAGTGCCCATCCGCACCATCTATGAGAATGACAACAAATGTTCGCATTTCCACGCGCTGAAGGACAGCATGCGGATCTATCTCGGGATCTTCAAGTTTATGGCCGCCTCCTTCTTCTGCTTTTTGTTGGATCTGTTCTGTTTTTCCGTGCTGAATTTCGTAACGGCCGGAGAATACCTTACGCATTGTAATATCGTAGCGCGGTTTATCAGCGCCACCGTTAATTTTTCCATTAACAAGCACCTGGTCTTCAAAGACGACCAGAGCGTATTCAAGACCGCTGTCAAATACATCATCGTGGCGGCGATCGTTCTGACATGCAATACACTCCTCCTGAACCTTCTCGTAAAGGTGATCGGGGCCAATGCCATCTTCTCGAAGGTGCTGGTTGAGTGTATCATGTTTTTCTTCAGCTGGGCGACCCAGCAATTCCTGATTTTTAATCGATCATTTGTAGAAGGAAGAACAGTAAGATGAACCATTCGGAAAATGCATCCGAAAAAATGAACAAACAGGCCGGAGCGCCAAAAAGGAAACTCCGCCTGTTTCTTCATTTTTTTGCGGATCTGTTGATCATAGGGACGATTGCCTTGGTGTTCTGTTTATATTATTTTCTGTTGCCGCGGGAGCAGGAGAGTCTCGGCATAAAGATCGAGAACCCTTATGCAAATAATAAGAACACGACAAAAGCAGAGACGACGGCGGCGGTGAGCGAGGCGCCGGCTTCGACGGAAGAGCCTTCCGAAGCACAGCCTACCGCTTCGGCGGCGGATGTGAGTATAAAGGCATCTGAGCCGGAGTCGGGGACCGACGAGACCGCAGACATGACCGAAGTCGCTGTCATTACAACGCAGGAACCGACGGAGCCTCCGACCACGGCAAAACCCCGAAAGAACATCCCACAGCTCATGTGGACGGAGAAATTCGAGGATCATTTTTCCGAAGAAGTCGTGATCACGGATCATTCCTACTCGGGACCGACCGTCTCCATCGACATTCTGACATTTACCAAAGAAAGCAAGGGTAAGACGACCCTGACCTACTATATTGCCGACATCTATATTGCGGACATCTCCTGTTTCCGCACGGCGATGGCGGGCGACACCTATGGCGTCGGATTCCATGAGTCGGTGCTCGACATGACGACGCGCAACGGCGGTATCGTCGGCATCAATGGAGACTTCTACGGTTACCAGAAGAACGGTCTGGTCATCCGCAACGGCGAACTCTATCGTTGCGACGAGACAGACAGCGATATCTGCGTACTTTTTTACGACGGTACCATGGAGGTATACGGACCGGACTATGATATTCAGGAACTGATCGCAAAGGGAGCCTACCAGGCGTGGACCTTCGGGCCCGCCCTTCTCGATGAGGCTGGGCATGCGGTTACTGAGGTCAATGCGGGCGGCTACCTGCAGAAGAATCATCCCCGCACGGCAGTGGGTTACATTGAACCCGGCCATTACTGTTTCGCAGTGTTTGACGGGCGCCAGTCCGGCTACTCCAACGGCATAAAATTTACCGAGATGGCCAATATCATGGAGAGCTTCGGCTGTACTGCAGCCTATAATCTGGACGGCGGTAAAACGTCCGCCATGGTTTTCAACGGAGAGGTCTATGACCGGCCGGCGGACGGCGGAAGAAACCTGAGCGATTGCTTGTTGATCCGGGAGGCGGAATAAATGAAACGAATCATACGTTATGCATTGGCCCATATCTGCATCATCAGCGCGGTGATCTGCATCACGCTTCGCATCGTCGACGGCTTCAATCCCCGCATGCAGTTTAATGACAACCTGTTCGCGGTCTGCGCAAACTATACCCTCGGCGGGGCGGCCCTGCTCCTCGGTATCATTACCATTGTGGATCTGACCCTGTCCGCACCCGCTAAAACCGCAAAACCAGAAAAAAAGAAAGTTCAAAAGATCCGCGCGAAACGTATCGCTGATAGTGATCGATCAGAGAAATAGTCGGCTAAAGGCCGGACATCGGAGGTGGTAAAATGCCGAAATATGATTGGTGGGTATATATCGTGCTGGCATCGCCGGGTATCTTCTTTTACGTAATGAACTGGTTGATCTTCATTCATAATGCCCGCGGAGGCAAGTGGGTGTCGAATATACCCCCGTTAGGCGGGCTGTGGATCGCGATCGTCTGCTTGCTCTCGCCGGTCAAATGGTCGGCACTGCTGGGATTGACCGATCCGGGAGTGTGGTTGATCTTTGCGGCGATCTTTCAGGGCGCTTTTTCGCGGAAAGGATCGTCTGATGAAATACAGGAGAGCAGTACGCAGCCACAGAATCCGGAAGGATCGCAGGATAAAAACGAGTCAATTGAAGAATAATGAATAATAAAAGGCCGAAACCCGGGTTGCAGGTTTCGGCCTTTTTGTTGGTATTTGAACGCGTGTTGCGTTATTGATGGTAGAGTTTCTTAGTCTGATAGACCGGTTCGCTGGTCAGGTTGACGCCGAGTTTGCGGAACACATTGACATCGACCTGGGACAGGATGACACTGGTGTGGACTTCCGCTCCGCGGAGCTTCTGCAACTGATCCATGGCGCGGCGGGCGGTTTCGTCCGTTGCGGCACAGATGGACAGCGCGATCAGGATCTCATCCGTATGCAGACGCGGGTTCCGGTTTCCGAGGTGATTTACCTTCAGGTTCTGGATGGGCTCGATGATGGTCGGCGAGATGAGTTTGATCTCGTCGTCGATGCCGGCCAATGTCTTCAGGGCATTGAGCAGTAACGCGGAGGACGCGCCCAAAAGTTCGCTCGTGCGCCCGGTCAGGATACGGCCGTCCGGTAGTTCCATCGCTGCTGCGGGAAGACCGGTCGTTTCCGCTTTCATAAGACATGCCCCCACGACCTTGCGGTCTGCGGTCGTGATGCCGGCCTGCTTCATCAGCAGTTCGATCTTCATGACCTCTTCCTGGTCTGCAAGACCTTTGCGCTTCTGGCACAGGGTCGCGTAGTAGCGGCGAATGATCTCCTGGCAGGCAGCCTCGCGGGTGACCTCATCATCGATGATCGCATAACCGGCCATGTTAACGCCCATATCCGTCGGCGATTTGTACGGAGACTGTCCCATGATCTGCTCGAACATCGCGTTCAGCACGGGGAAGATCTCCACGTCACGGTTGTAGTTGATGGTCGTCTCACCATAAGCTTCCAGATGGAAGGGGTCGATCATATTGACGTCGTTTAAGTCGGCGGTCGCCGCCTCGTAAGCGAGGTTCACCGGATGCTTCAGCGGGAGGTTCCAGATCGGGAAGGTCTCGTATTTCGCATAGCCGGCGCGGATGCCGCGCTTGAAATCATGGTAGAGCTGGGACAGACAGGTCGCCATCTTACCGCTGCCGGGACCCGGAGCGGTCACGACGACGAGAGAACGTGTCGTCTCTACGTAGTCGTTGCGACCATAGCCGTCATCGCTGACGATGAACGGGATATTAGCGGGATAGCCGGGGATGGGGTAGTGGCGGTAGACCTTCATGCCCAGGGCTTCCAGACGCTTCTGGTAAGCGATGGCCGAAGGCTGACCCGCAAACTGCGTCAGAACGACGCTGCCCACATACAGGCCATAGCCGCGGAAGGCATCGATCAGACGGAGCACGTCCATATCATAGGTGATACCCAGATCGCCGCGGACTTTATTCTTCTCGATATCGCCGGAGTTGATGGCGATGACGATCTCAGCGTCGTCTTTCAGTTTCGCCAGCATCGAGATCTTACTGTCCGGTTTGAAGCCGGGCAGGACGCGGGATGCGTGGAAATCATCGAAAAGCTTACCGCCGAACTCCAGGTAGAGCTTGCCGCCGAAAGCGGCAATACGCTCCTGGATCTTCTCGGACTGCAGCGTTAAATATTTATGTTGGTCAAAACCGATCTTCTGCATAAATGCGTCCTCAATTATTCGTCGATCTTCTGTGCGCCGAGCATAGCGCGAACCTTCAGGGACAGGCCGAACAGGTTGATGAAACCTTCTGCGTCGTGGTGATCGTAAAGGTCACCGGTGGTGAAGGATGCGAGAGACTCGCTGTACAGGCTGTACGGAGAGGTCGTGCCCTGCTTGATGATATTGCCCTTATAGAGTTTTACTTTAACTTCGCCGGTCACATATTTCTGGGAAGTCTTGATGAATGCTTCCAGGTCCTCACGAAGCGGTGTGAACCACTTTCCTTCGTAGACCAGATCTGCGAAACGTGCGCTG
>JAFZPG010000107.1 GCA_017550425.1 Lachnospiraceae bacterium
CGTCCTGGCGCACGACCCGCTCTTCTACTTCTATTCATTTGGATCAAAAATATTACTGTGCTTCCCCTGTTTGACCGACTGCAGTCTCACCCGATGCCGGCCGGGCTTCATTACCGGTCTTTCCGTCCGGTTGGTCATAAATATACCGATAGCCCTGGTAGTTCTCCTCGACTTCCTTCAAAAAGCGCTGAACTTTTTCGGCACCGATCTGGAATGCCTTTCCCGTCCAGTCCGGAACGTTGGTATACAGTATACCATCCGAGGTCAGGCTCATCGACAGATTGTGGCAGCCGATCAGGTTAACGCTGGTCGAGATCGAAAATGCACTTCTGTACGTTGTGTAGTTCTCCGAGCCTTCATTGACCACGGAAGTGTCATCCAGAAGGATGTCCCAGATCAGCGACGTCGGCACATTCTCGTACACGATCTGTCCATCGGCAGTATATTCGCCCACGTACACCAGGCCGGTCGTCATCGTCTCGCGCAGGCTCAGCACGTCGATGAACTCTTTCAGATCCTTTGGCACGTAGGAAAAGTTCGTGTAGGCATAGGCCCGGTCGGGCTCATCGGGAAATGAAACACAGACGCCGACGGTCGGATCGATCCCGCGGATCGCATAGACCGGAACGGTCAATTCATGTGCCTCTTCGTTATACGTGTCGTATCCGCTGACATGCCCCTCGCCGAGTTTCTCGCCCACATTTTCCGCGTGGACCAGGATCAGGCGTGTTGTGTACTTGCGACCGTCATACTCCGTCTCGCTAAAACGCTCCGGGTTCATCCTCTCGTTCCACGGGTACTCGCGGTGGATCTCTGTGACTGCCGATGCTGCATCCGGCGCGGGAACGTGCTTCGCGATCAGATCCTTCGGGCCGTCCGACGTGCCGCCGAAATGCTTATACAGGAGGAAGCCTCCGACAAATAATACCAGGATCGCCGCCGCTGCGCTAAGCATCGGAACCCACTTCGGTATCTTCTTAACGATGGTCGTCTGCTCCGCTTCTTCGACCAAAGCGGGATCCAGCTCATCAATCATCTCAAATAACTCTTCTTTTTTCATAGGTCATATCCCCTTTCGCTCAAACGCTCATGCAGGGCTTTCCGCAGGCGCGCCAGCGTCACGGAAACGCGATTGGGGTTCGTTTTCAGGCGCTTCGCGATCTGCGTTACGCTGTCCGCGTACCAATATCTTCGAACAAACATGACCCGCTTTTCTTGAGGCATTTCCCGCAGGAACGCCTCGATCTGCTCCAGCAGTTCCCGGCGCTCGTACGCCGCCTCCGGCGTCTCCAACCCATGGTCATTTCCGCTCACGAGCTCCGACAGTTCGTCCAGGACCGCCGGCATCTGGCCGCGCCCCCGTTTCTCCGCATGATAGTGTTTGTAAAGATTGAACGCCAGATTTCGGGTGATCTTCGCCAGGAATGTCCGTAGGATCTTCGGGCGATGCGGCGGCATAGAATCCCAAGCCTTCAGATATGTGTCGTTGACACATTCCGCGGCGTCTTCTTCGTCGTTTACGATCTGATATGCGACGCTGTGGCAGTACGCTCCGTACTTCTCCGCCGTCGCCTCGATCGCCTTTTCATCGCGTTCCCAATACAGTTGAACGATTCCGGCATCTTCCATGGTAAGGATCCCCTTTTATCTGTTTCGGGGCTTTCGTGCTCCCCTCTGCCTTATTACACAACTTTTCATGCGAAATCTTACATGTTTCGTCGGGAAAATGAATCTTAATTCTTGGTGTGGGCTCGTTTTATCTCATCAGCAGATCTGGTTGGAGTCGAGGATGATCGTGAATGGTCCGTCATTGACCAGGCTGACCTTCATGTCGGCGCCGAAGATGCCGTGCGCAACGGGAATGCCGCTCTCGCCGCATTTTCCCAAAATGTATTCGTAGAGGCGATTCGCCATGTCAGGGGCGCCCGCATCGGTGAAGCCGGGGCGGTTGCCGTGGCGACAGTCCGCGTACAGGGTGAACTGCGAGATCACCAGTAGCGAGCCACCTACGTCGCGGACGGACAGGTTGGTCTTGCCGTTCTCATCGGCGAAGATCCGCAGGCCCAGGAGCTTTTTCACCATACGGTCCGCGATCGCCTCCGTGTCGTTCTGACCTACCCCGACCAAAACCACCAGACCGCGGTCGATCGCACCGACCACGGCATTATCGATCTTAACGTCTGCCTTCTGACAGACCTGAATAACAAAACGCATGTTTTACCTCTATACCATTGAAGGTTCATTCATACATATCATCTATTTCTATCAGTTTACATTCCCCTGCATTTGTCTTTACATAATCCGTAAAGCCTCCAAGCGAAAAAATGAACACGCTCGGATCTACCGATGGTATGTATTTCAATTTGTCCATTAATATCTCATATTCCTCCTTATCAAAAGGAGAGTTTTTGAATTTGCATTCCCCGACGAGTAAAATGTTCTTATCATTTCTACCAAGCAAGTCGATCTCAATCTGTTTATATTCTCTGTTTTCATCCAGCACGGATTCTTGAAAGTCCGAAATCTCTGTCAGGATTGGATATACTTCACGTCCGGCTTTTAAAAGGAGAAACTCTTTTGCCATTTTCTCAAATACTTTGCCCATATACGCATGCAGATTTTCTTTGACATTCGAATAATAATATGCCTCTCCATTTCCCGAATTAATGAGACTGGTTGCTCTGTTAACAAATCGAAACCAAAACTCCAACATACTGTCATTCAGAACATAATATGGTTTCTTAGACATTCGTTTTTCCAGTATTTCAGCATTTACAAGCACTTTTAATGGATAGGTTACATCTTCGGATCCGGTATAGGAAGCTATCTCCCCGTTTTTTGTGTGTCCGGTAGCTACTGCAGAGATAATGGTATTATACAAAGCCGGGGTCTGCTTTTCACCGGTAACTATCGTTTTGACCTGCTCTTCCGTGAAATATCCTCCGACAGAATAAAACTGTCTGATTATGTTCTCTTCTAAACTCAGGTCGGTGTCAAACTGTTCTATATATTTGGCTACTCCATTCGTAAGGCCATAACAAATAGCCTTCTCCTCGTTGGAAAAGCCATCCAAAAAATCAGCAGTCTCTCTGTAATTAAATGGATTAAGCTTTAAGGCCAAGTCGCATCTGCCGTGCAAGGGAGCCGACTCAGCAAGCACCTCATCCTTCATGAAACTTACCAATGAACCACACAAAATAAAAAACAGGTTTCCTTTTTTCCACATAGTGTCTATGACCTTTTGAAGAACCGACTGAATATAAGGGCACTCTTTAGCCAAATATGGGTATTCATCGATAAAAAAGATAACACGTTCGCGTTCCGCCTGTTTTCCGATATACTCAAACAATTTCTCGAAACTCGTAAAAGTAATGGTGTCGACCAGATCCGGCGAGAGCGCCATAAGGACAGTTTCCGTCATCATCGACAGAAGTTCTGCCTCCTCTCGCTCAACAGCCGTAAAGGAAATATGTCTGCAATTATGCTCACTGATAAACTTGTTGATGAGTTTTGTTTTTCCCACTCTTCGTCTACCATATAGAACAGTCATCACAAATCCATTCTTCCTGTACTTTTGGTCCAATATATCTAGTTCCCTCGTTCTCCCTATGAACACATCCTTCATACCCGCCTCCACTTATTCAAAATCATTTTAATCGAAAAGAATTTAACCGAAATCAATTTGGGCGAAATCAATTTCGGTTAAATATAGTATAACTATTTCAGATTGATAAAGCAAGTGAATTTGCTATTTTTCTCAGATTTCATCCACTCCGTCACACTTCGATATCGTGTCGATGGTGCCGTCTTCGTTGTATTTGAACTCTGCTACGCACACGCTGCGGTGGAACAGACTTCCGCCGGGCAGTTCATCGGTGTGGTAGAACAGGTAGGAGTGACCCTTGTAATCGCAGAGGCCGGGGTGGTTCGTGAAGCACGGGCCTTCCTCCATCAGCACGCCGCGGTATACCCAGGGACCGGTCGGCGACTCGGAAGTCGAATAAGCAAAATGCTCGTTGCGGTGCTCGCCCTCGGCAAACGCTGCATAGACCATGTAGTACAGGCCGTTTCTCTTGTAAAACCACGGGCCCTCGCCATAAGTGGTTCCGGTCATGTGGCTGCCCTTACCGAAGGACTCCACCGTCATCGGCACCTTCACAACGCCGACACTCTCGTCATAGGAGACCATGTCCTCGTTCAGCAGAACGTAGCGAAGCTCCGGGTTACCGAAGTACAGGTACGCCTGGCCGTCGTCGTCAATAAATACGGTCGGGTCGATATCATTCCAGTCGCCTTCGGCTACCAGCGGGTGTCCGATATCCGTGAACGGACCGGTGGGGCTGTCGGAAACGCCGACCGCGATCGCCATACCATCATCGATCTTATGAACCGGGCAGTATAGATAGTATTTGCCGTTGCGGGCTACACACTGCGGCGCCCATGCGCGGTCGTCCGCCCACTCGATATCATCGAGCGAGAAGATCTTTCCGTGGTCGGTCCAGTTCACCATGTCCTTCGTGGAATAGCAACGCCAGTCAAACATGGTATAAAAGTTATTGATCAGCTGATCCTCGTCATGCGTGGTGTAGAGATACAGGGTATCTCCGTCTACCATGGGCGCCGGATCGGCAGTGTAGATCGATGTGATGATAGGGTTCTTGCTTTTTCTCATAATAAATCCTCCCGTTATATGGTTTTCTATTTTGAATATTCGCCGTCAGAACGGCAATCCTTCCGGACGTTTTAAAAACAGTTCTGCCAGGTCGACCCAGGTCGCAATATCCTTGAAAATGCTTGCGTCCACGCGGGGATAGACCGGCTGCGGTTTGCTGTCATCGAACTGCGCCTTCAGTTCCTCGATGCGGCGGTCGGATACATTGATCGAGCGCCCCTCTTTCACTGCGGCCACCGCCAGATTCACCTGCTCGAAGGTGTAGGGCTCGCCGTGGTTTCCAACGAAGAAATTCTGGTTCGCCAGGCACATGCCGTGGTTTCCGTGAGAAAAGATGTGCTCCTCACAGGGGATCTTCGCCGCACGCAGGGCCTCGGCAAACTGTGTCGTATTCTGCACAGGTACCAGCCCGTCGGTCTGCGTCGCCCAGACGAAGCACGGCGGCGTATTTTCATTCACCTGCGTCTCCGCCGAGAAATAAGCGACCTCTTCCTCCGTCGGCTCCGGTCCCAGCAAACACAGTTTGGAAAAAGGCTCGGTATACTCGCCGCAAGTCACCACGGCATAGCTTAAGATGACCTTATCCGGACGGGATGTGAAGTCTTTATACTTCGGATTGGTTTCCGCGGCATCCGCGTCATCATGATGCACGGCCAATGTGGCACACACATGTCCGCCGGCGGAGAAACCGCAGATGTAGACATGCTCCGCCTTCTTCTGCTCACGGATCACGCGGACCGCGCGGGCAATGTCGTACAGGGGCTGCTTCTTCAGCGGGAAAGCCGTCGTGATGTCGGTCGTGTAGGTCAGCACGAAGGTGTCGAAGCCACGGTCGTAAAATTCTTTCGCAACGACCTCGCCCTCCTGCGGAACGACCATACAGTACGCGCCGCCCGGAACGACCAGGATGCAGTCGCGACCGCTGTCTTCATGGGAATACTCGCGGATGTTCGGCACGAAGCCGTAGGCCGCGGGGTAGGTGTACTCGCCTTCCTCCCAGATATCGATTCTTTTTGTGTTCATTATTATCCTCCGATTGTTTTATTCTGTAACATAGCCCCGGGCATTCACGGCCCGATACAACCGTTACCGCAGGATCTCGTCGATCGTCGATACGGTGCTGAAAACACCTTTATTCCGGGCTATGATCTCTTTCATCTTCTGCAGTTCAAAGTAACTCACATAGCAGATCAGCATCTTGTTTTCGCCTGCGATGGCCCCCTGCGAGTTCATGATGGTGCAGGTTTTGTTGAGTTCTTTTTTGATCGCGACGATCAGCGGCTCGGCATCCTTCGTGATGATCGTGACCTGTTTGATCGCCTCGAAATGGTTCGTGAACTGGTTGATGATGGACGTCGCCACCACGTACACGAGCAGGCTCATCAGCGCCGCATTGCGGTTGATCAGGATGAATACCGCCAGGTAGACGCAGGCGTTGAAAACGATCAGGATGTAGGTCATACTGAAGTTTCTCCCTGTCCGGTCGTACAGTTTCTTCGTGATGATGTTGGCGAAGATCTCGGAGCCGTCGATACAGCCGCCGTTTCGCAGGATCAGCGCCAGGCCGGCACCCAGGATCGCGCCGCCGAAAACGACCGCCAGAAAGTGCTCCGTGTTCAGTTCGAAGGGGATCTTCTCAAACACTGCCAAGCCGACCGTGTAGCAGATCGCACCCAATGCGGCCTTCAGGCCGAAGGTTCGTCCCAGCATCGCCGTGCCTGCGATCAAAAACGGTATGAATACGAAGGCCACGGTGAGCGACAGATTGAACCCGGTCAGCTTATTGATGATGATGGAAATGCCAGCCGTGCCGTAGTCGATGGCATCGTTCGGGATCAAAATGCAGACAACGGAAAAACTCGCCATCAGCGCGCCGATCGCGATCAGTAGTCCCGAAAAAACTGCTCCCAAACGTTTATTCATACCTGCTCCTAGATCAGTTTCAAGATCTCATCCCGTACATCGTCCATGCGCGCGTCCGACAGGCCGAAATCCATCTGCTTGTAACTCCACGCCGCACGGCCGATGCCATGGCGATCCATTACCTCGATAAATGTCCGATACCACTCCAGCGTATCCTTCGTCGTCGCGCGGTCGATCACGCCGAACTCTCCGCAGTACAGAGCCACGTTTCGCTCCGACGCCACGCGCACCGCCTCCTCGAGCATACGCTCGAAATACTCCGCGCCCAGGATCCGGTCCGCGGGAAATGCCTTAAACGCCGCGAGTTCCAGGTTTTTAAACGCTTCCACGTTCTCACTGCTGAACTTCTGGTACTGCGCGTACGTCTGCGCAAACGGCATGCGGAAACTCGTGTCCATGCCCTCCACCCACGGCGCGCCCTGATGCGTAAAGATCAGCGGCTCGTAGCAGTGGAAGGTGTAAACGATCTTATCGTCCACGGGCGCTACCAGGTCGACCAGCGCCTCGATGCTGTTATTGTAATATCCGCCGATGATGATGCGGATGTCGGGCGCGATCTTACGGATACGGCCGATGCATGTCGTCGCCACGCGGTTCCATGTGTCGCTGTAATCCTTCGACGTAACCTCGTTTAAAAGCTCAAATACGACATTTTCCACGTCCGAGCCATATCTCCTCGCAAACTCCTCCCAAAGGCGGTAGAAACGCTCCTGGTAGGCTTCATTATCAAAGAAACCGCTCTCCCCGTATCCGAGGTCAAAACTGTAACCAAACGTTTTATGCAGATCGAGGATCATATGCAGGCCGTGCTTCTTCGTCCACTCGATCGCGCGGCTGATGTATCCGAAACCCTCTTCGATATAGTTCCCGTCCGGATCCTCGACCAGTTCATAATCCACCGGAACGCGGACATGATCCATACCCCAAGACCGGATCGTCTCGATGTCCGCCTCCGTGATAAAAGTATCATAGCGTTTTTTTGTATGATCGCACTGGGACAGCCAGCCGCCCAGGTTCACACCATGTAAATAACCCTCCAAAACTCGTGCCATAATGAATTCTCCCTTTCTGCTTTATCTCGTTTATTATTCTTCAACGGGTGCGTCGTAACCGTGGAATACGATCTGCGCGAAATTGTAGAACGCGACGTTCCAGAGATAGAAGTCGTGTCCGCCCGGCATCTCCTGCCACAGGAAGTTCTCGCCGTCCACGAAACTATCGCTGATATCCGGCAGGTTCTTCGCGGCGGCCGAGGCGTTCTCGTAAACCGGATCGTAGACGCCGCAGATGTTGTAGAAGAAGTCGACCTTATACCCGGACTCGCCGACGATCTTAGCGACCTTCGAGGAGTCGTAGACCGTCGGTGCCGCAGAAAATGCGCCAAACCAACTCATAATGTCCAGGCACTCGCACAGACCGATGTTGATGGTCTGCATGCCGCCAAAGGACTGCCCCGCCATGGCTCTGTGCTCACGCGCCGCCGTCAGGTCGTATCCGTTCTCATCGTAATCCGCATACGTGGAATAGTGGCTGTCGATATACGGGATCAGATCGTTTCGAAGCTCGTAAGCGTATCTGTAGAAGAGATCATTGCCCTCGGTATCCGACAGCGCCATCGCCTTGCAATTCGGAGTTACGACGATAAACGGCTCGATATCGCCATTCGCGATCAGATTATCCATGATGTTCTTAGCCTTCGCGTCGCCGCGGCCGCCTAAGCCCCACTCATTCTGACTGCCGCCGTTGCCGTGCATCAGGTAGAGAACGTTGTACTTCTTCGTGGTGTCGTAGCCTGCCGGAAGGTATACGAAAGCATGCTTCTCATAATCGGGTCCGTCGCCGAGATAGTCCTTTGCCATATAGGTGATCTCTTCGACCGTTCCGCCACCTTTCGATAAATTCGCTGAATATTTGTCGGGCAATTCCTGCTCGATCTTCGCCTTCGCGGATGCTACGGTCGTGGTCGCCTCCGTCATCTCAACGGATGCCTTTGTCTCGGTGCCTGTCTTGTTATCGGAACTGCATCCGAATGAAGACAGGATCATCATTGCAGCAACGATAATACCAGCTATTTTTCTCATACTAAACCTCATATATTTTTCCTGCGACATTCGGTTAGCTGATCATCTCTCCAACCCGAACTCAACCTATAGTACCATGCAACGCCGTCCCGGAATTCTCCTTTCTGTATCTTTTTACGCGCATTGACCTAAACTCTATCTGAATTATTATACCCGATTTCGGCTGAAAAATCAACGAAAGCCTGTCCCTGAAATGCAAAAAGCCCTGCGGCCGGTCCGGCCGCAGGGCTTCCTGCTATATCTCGTTTATTATTCTTCAACGGGTGCGTCGTAACCGTGGAATACGATCTGCGCGAAATTGTAGAACGCGATGTTCCAGATGTAGAAATCGTGTCCGCCCGGCATCTCCTGCCACAGGAAGTTCTCGCCGTCCACGAAGATTTCGCTGATGTCTGCCAGGTTCTTCGCAGCGGCCGATGCGCTCCAGTAGGCCGTCTTATCGTTGACACCGCACATATTGTAGAAGAAGTCGACCTTAAACTCGGACTCGCCGACGATCTTAGCGACCTTCGAGGAGTCATAGGAGGTCGGTGCCGCGGAAAACGCGCCGAACCAGCTCATGATATCGAGGCATTCGCACAGGCCGATGTTGATGGTCTGCATGCCGCCCATGGACAGGCCGGCGATAGCTCTGTGCTCACGCGCCGCCGTCAGGTCGTATCCGTTCTCGTCATAATCCGCATAGGTGGAATAATGGCTGTCGATGTACGGGATCAGATCATTCCGGAGTTCATAAGCGAACTTATAGAAGCGGTCATTGCCCTCGGTATTCGACAACGCAAGAGCCTTGCCGTTCGGTGTAACGACAATAAACGGCTCGATATCGCCCTGGGCGATTAGATTATCCATGATATTCTTCGCCTTCGACTGGCCGCCGCCGTTCAATCCCCATTCGTCCTGGTTGCCGCCGATGCCGTGCATCAGGTAGAGAACGTTGTACTTTTTGGAAGGGTCATAGCCCGCCGGCAGGTAAACATATGCTTTTTTCTCATAATCGTCCCCGTCGCCGAGATAGTCATGCGCCATATAGGAGATCGCTTCGACTGTGCCGCCGCCTTCCAACAATTTTGCTGAATATTTGGGGGGCAATTTCAGTTCGATCTGTGCTTTCACGGGTGCTGCCGTGGTCGGCGCAACGGTCGTGGGGGCCACTGTGGTAGGCGCCTCCGTCGTAGGCGCCGCCGTGGTCGCTTCCTCCGTCGAAGGCGCGGCCGTAGCCACTTCTGTCGTGGCCTCAGGTGCTGTCGTGGGTGCCTCCGTCATCTCAACGGAAGCCTTTGTCTCGGTGTCTGTCTTGTTATCGGAATTACATCCGACCGAAGACAGGACCATCATTGCTACTAGGAAAATACTGGCAATTCTTTTCATACTAAACCTCATTTGATATTTCTGCTTCATTCGGGCGGTCGATCCTCTCTCCCATCCGAACTCAACCTATAATACCATGCAACGCCGTCGCCGTCAATCCCTCTGTGTCACCTGCTCGATGTAATGATCCAGCAGATCGTAGATCCAGTCCTTCAGGACAGAGAAGCGAAAGCCCGTCGTCTCGGCGCGGTCCGTGTTGATGCTGTACGCCGGCTCATCGTTGTACGGCGCTTCGTCACCGTCCGGACGGAGGATCGCCTTCGCGCCGGTCTTTTGCTCCACGTAGTCCAGCATTTCCCGCACCGAAATGGTCCCGTGCGCGCTGCCGTTCACCGCTCCGGTCAGGTCCTGCCCGGCCAGATGCGCCAGGAAGAGGCCCGCCTCGTCCGCGCGGATGAAACCCATCTGCGCGTCCACGTTATCAATGTACATGGGAATGCCCTTCATGGCGTGCTCCACGTAAAAGAGCACGCGCCCCGTGTAGTCGTCCTCGCCGAGCACGAAGGGATAGCGGACCGCGATCCAGTTTCGATCGGGGTATTTCTGCCACAGGGCGCACTCCGCCTGGCGTTTGATCTCGTCGTACGGAAAGGCTGCGCGGTCGCACCAGATGAGTTCTTTCGACACTGCGTCGAAATCCGACTCCACCGTATTCATATGTTTGGGATCATACACGGACGTGCTGGACATGTGGATGTACCGATCGCAGTCAACCGCGTCCATCACGTATCGGATATCGTTGGAACAGTAGGCGATCTTATCGATCACGACGTCATAATGCGTTCCCTCCAGTGCTTTGCGAACGCTGTTCTCGTCGGTCCGCTGAAACACGATCCGCCGCACCCGGTCGCCGAACGGATCCGGTGACGTCCCGCGGGTGGCGATAGTGACCTCGTGCCCCTGCGCCAGCAATTCATTGACCATGGGGATCCCGAAGAACCGGGTCCCGCCCAAAACCAAAATCTTCATCCTACTCCTCCAGCCCGAGCGCGACAAATGCATCCAAAAGCCCGGTTATGCTTTCCACTCCTTTGGGAACGGTTTTCCCGAAGCGGTTCAGCCATAAGGCGCGGATTCCGACTTCCGTCGCACCTTTCACATCGCTGCTCAGCGAGTCGCCGATATGCACCACCTCGTCCGGTTTCAGGCCGAACTTCTGCAACGCCTGCACAAACAATTCTCTTCTCGGTTTGTAGCTCCTCGCATCCTCCGAGGTGATCACCCCCGCCGGCTTCAGGCCGTGAAACGCGATCGCCTGCAGGATGTCCGCGGTGTCGATATTGGAGACCACATAGACCGGCAGCGGACTCTTCTCGAAAAACTCCTTCGAGTCCTCGAAGATCGGCGGCGCTACCCAGTGTGCAAACATCATCCCGCTCAGCTCCTTCGCATCCGCGTCCGAGCCAAAACGCTCCAGCGTGTGCACCAAGGATCTTTCTTCCAGCGCTCTTTGTGTTTCAAAGGAATCACCGTATGAATTCATAAACATGGTCTGAAAATCCTTCCACCAAAAAGCACCCACCTCAGAAGGATCTTCTACTCTTCCGGTTTTGCATATGATATCCGTGATCTTTTTTATCACCTCTCCGTCCTCATGGACGATAGTTCCATAAAAATCTACGAAATAAGCTTTAATACTCATGGGGGTCTCCTCCAGGTCCCTGTTTCCCGCTCCCGGGATATGCTCTCAACTCGCTTTTATGCCTAAAGCAACGTTTTTCAGTCTCTTTAGTCACGTTTTCCGTTTCGCCGCGGATCCTGTCAACTTGCTTTTATGCCTAAAGCAACGTTTCTCAGTCTCTTTAGTCACTTTTTCCGTTTCCCGGCGGATGCTCCCAACTTGCGTTCATGCCTAAAGCAACGTTTTTCAGTCTCTTTAGTCACGTTTTCCGTTTCCCCGCGGATGCTCCCAACTCGTTTTCATGCCTAAAGCAAGGTATTTAATCTCCCTTAGGCATTTTTTTGGAAATTCGACCTGGTTTACTTCCGCGCCAGCAGCGAGTAGTACATCCGGCCTTCGTAGTTCCCGTTTATGAAGAAGTAATCCCTGAGGGTGCCTTCGTACTCGAAGCCGCATTTCTCGATGACTCGTTTGGAGCGTGTGTTGGATGGCCGCACGCAGATCTGGACTTTGTTAAATCCGATCGTTTGAAACCCGTAGTCGATCACCGCCTTCGTGGCTTCCGTTGCGTATCCCTTACCTTGATAGGCTGCTCCGATGCAGTACTCGATCTCGCCCCAGCTGTTCCTCGGATCGACCAGAAAATAGGCGATCTGGCCAATGCATTCCCCTGACTCTTTTTCGATCACGGCCCATCTGTACATATAGCCCGAACTGTATCCGGTAATGTATTTCTCCAAAAGTTTCTGCACTTCTTCCGGTGTTTTGTAGGCCGGCTCGCCATACATGCCCTGCACGTATTCATCACCCGCCCAGTTTTGAAGGACCGACATCACGTCGTCCATGTGAAACGGACGCAGCAGTAGACGCTCGGTTTCGACCGCCTGCGTACCGCACGCACGGATCCGCGCAGGGTTCTCACTCCCTCGGTAATCCCGGATCAGTTGCAGGGTTTCTTCCACCGTCGGGCATTTGGCATATCTGCCC
>JAFZPG010000108.1 GCA_017550425.1 Lachnospiraceae bacterium
CAGTGGGGACGGTTCTTTTTGTCACCTTGACAAAAATAACCGTCCCCACTGTCACGTTGTCACATTTTACGTGGATTTTACAAATTGTATCTATGTTCTTTACAATCCGAAGTTATACTGTTCATGTGAATTTCATATGAGTATTTTGGAGGATTTATGGACTTAAACAACGTGCTGAGTTTGGTTGGCGGCCTTGCATTATTCTTATTCGGAATGAATCTGATGGGCGAGGCACTGAAGAAACAGGCCAGCGGTCGTCTGAAGAATGTTTGGACGAAACTGACCACGAGCACATTTAAAGGCTTTTTACTCGGATTGGTAGTTACATTGGTAATTCAATCCTCGTCTGCAACGACAGTCATGGTCGTCGGCTTTGTTAACTCCGGCTTCATGACACTGCAGCAGTCGGTCGGTGTCATCATGGGAGCCAACCTGGGCGCATCCATCACGAGCTGGATCCTCGCGACTTCCCAGTTTGAGGGCTCCAGCAACATGATCCTGATGTTCCTGAAACCGTCGACGTTTATGCCGATCCTGGCATTATTCGGTGTCCTTTTCTACATGTTTATCGGAAAAGGTAAGAAGAAGGATCTCGGACTGATCCTGCTCGGTGTTTCCGTCCTTCTCTATGGTATGGAGACTATGTCCGATGCGGTGGCGCCTCTCGCTGAGATGCCGTCGTTCCGCAACCTGATGGTGAAGTTTTCCAATCCGCTGCTGGGGCTGTTCGTAGGTTTGGTAGTTACTGCGGCGATCCAGAGTTCCGGCGCTTCTGTCGGTATCTTGCAGGCGCTGTCTACCACTGGTGCGATCACATACGGAATGTCGATCCCCATCGTCATGGGTCAGAATATCGGCACCTGTGTAACCGCGATGATCTCGTCCATCGGCGCTACGAAAAACGCGAAGAGAGCTGCATGGATCCACCTGTATTTCAACGTGATATCGGCTGCGGTTTTGTTAACTGCTTATGTTTTGGTATCCCGTCTGATTCCGCTTCCGATCCTGGATAAGGCTGCCGGCCCGGTCGGCATCGCGGTCGTTCACACCGTGTTTAAGTTGCTGGCGCTGACCCTCTGGATGCCGTTTTCGAAAGCCCTGGTTACTCTGGCTGTCAAAACGGTTCCCGATTCGGAGCGCGAAGAGAAGATTGAAGTACTCGACGAACGTCTCTTGGACACTCCGTCCGTTGCCCTCGATCGTTGCCGTGAGGCGACAAACAACATGGCGGTCCTCGCTTGCGATACATTGGCAACGTCTCTGGACCTTCTGTCCAACTATACGGAGAAGGTGGGCAATACCATCCGTGAGGGCGAGGAGGAGGTCGACCACTACGAGGATATGCTCGGCACCTATCTGGTCAAACTGTCCGGACGCAATATGACGGAGACCGACAGCCGTGAGGTTACGAAACTTCTGCACATGATTGGTGATTTCGAACGTATCAGCGACCATGCCGTGAACCTACTCGAGACCGCGCAGGAGATTGCGGATAAAGGTCTTTCCTTCTCGGCGGAAGCCACGGTGGAACTGGATATCATGACGCGCGCCGTCCTCGAGATCCTGAACATGACATTGACCGCATTTACCACGGACGATCTCGCTTTAGCGCTTCATGTAGAGCCTTTAGAGCAGACGGTGGACTATCTTAAGTCTGCGATCAAAAAACGCCATGTACAGCGATTACAGCGCAATGAATGCACCATTGAGATGGGCTTTGTACTGTCGGATATCCTGACGAACCTGGAGCGTGTCTCCGACCACTGTTCGAATGTCGCGCTGTGTATGCTCGAGATCGCTCAGGACAGCCTGGAAATGCACGAATACCAGCAGAAGATCCGCGACAACGACATCAGCAACTACAACCGCACCTACGACGAATACATGGAGAAATACAAGCTTCCGGTGAAGGAAGAGAGTATGAAACCGGCGTTAGCGGAAACTTGATCTTACATATCCACCGCGGCATACGAAGCGTATGCCGCGGTTTTTCTTTGCTCTCTTTATTTCTTACGTTTTTTTTTAAGCGTATCCGCGTCGACTTGTATTCCTTGCATTTCGACTCATTTTTTGATAAAATACATACGGCGGGCGATGGCCTGCTTTATTGTGATGTAAGGCGCTTGGCGTCGGCAGTAGGAGTATATATGGTTTTAAACAATATTCTGGAGGGCATCGGCCATACGCCGCTGGTGCGCCTCAATCGTATGGTAGGGCCGGACTCGGCTCAGGTTTTGGTGAAGTTTGAGGGACTGAATGTAGGCGGTTCGATCAAGACGCGAACAGCCTATTGCATGATCCGGGACGCTGAGAAGAAAGGCATCATTACGAAGGATACGATCATCGTGGAGCCGACCAGCGGAAATCAGGGCATTGGCTTGGCATTGATCGGAGCGGTCAAAGGCCTGAAAACCGTCATCATCATGCCGGATTCGGTCAGTGAGGAAAGGCGGAAACTGGTGGAGCACTACGGCGCCGAGGTCGTTCTGGTCCATGATGCGGGCAATATCGGCGACTGCATCGCGGAATGCGTGCAGCTTGCCATGAAGATGAAGGCGGAGGACCCGAATGTGTTCGTTCCCCAGCAGTTTGAAAATCCCGCGAACCTCCGTGCTCATCGCCATCATACCGGCGTGGAGATCCTGGAGCAGGCGGAATGCGAGATCCACGGATTTTGTTCCGGCATCGGTACCGGCGGCACGCTCTCCGGCATCGGCGAGGTGCTGAAGGCGCAAAACCCCGACATCGAGATCTGGGCGGTCGAGCCGGAAAATGCTGCGATCCTGGCCGGCGGAACCATCGGGACCCATCTGCAGATGGGCATCGGCGACGGCCTGATCCCGCCCATCTTAAATCAGAACATTTATGATCAGATCTACGTCGTTTCGGACGATGAGGCCATCTCTACCGCGCAGAATTTGGCTCGTCTGGAAGGCATCCTGTGCGGCATTTCCAGCGGAACGAATGTAGCAGCTGCGCTCAAATTGGCGCAGAAGCTGGGCCCCGGAAAAACAGTGGTTACCGTACTTCCGGATACGGCGGAGCGCTATTTTTCCACGCCGCTGTTTTCCGAGTGAGCCGCGCGAAGCGGGGCGAAATTGCTTGCATTTGCGCCGAGCGTGTTGTATGATAGCAACAGCGAAGCGTTTTTCGGAACAAATG
>JAFZPG010000109.1 GCA_017550425.1 Lachnospiraceae bacterium
ATGAGTCAGGCGAAAGTTGACAAATACAAAGAGTACAAAAAGAATCGAAAGCAGATCATTGCAAAGCAAAAGAGACATAAAAAACTTGCAGAGATTGCTTTTACCGGCATTATCACGATCGCCTCGTTGGCGCTTGTGTTTATGATCGGTTTTATGATATATGGTCGCTATCACACGGTGGTTCCGGACTACGACTTCAAATCAGAGACGTTTGTTCTGGGTAACTACGCGGAAGTAGCAGCGGCCACAACTCCGGAGGAGGTGCCGGAGGATGTACCCGAGACGGAGTAGACTGAGATCATAAGCAAAATAGGTCATTGTCATTTGAAGAGCCGTCGGCTTTGAGAATGAGATGAGGAAAATGGAGGAATATCGTGGACGAGCAGAAGATTCAACAGGAACAAATTCAAGAGGCGGTATCACAGGCAGTTCGTGACGCAATGCGCGAATTTGTCTCCAAGATGCCCGATGGCGGACAGAACTCCGGCGTTAAGGAACAGGTAGACAAGATCTACGCTGAGGTATCCGGTCAGATCGAGAAGCAGAAGGAAATGATGGAGAAGATGAACGATGTTCAGAGTCGTCTCGATCAGCAGGCAGAGACCAGCCTTCGCCTCGCAGGAACCGAGTCCACAGCTTTGGATCCTACGGCTTTCCAGCAGAACGTATCGGAATTCAAACAGTCGATCGAGCTCTGCAGCCAGACCATGGATCAGCTTCGTAAGCAGCTCAACCGTGAGCGCAGCAACAACGATCGTACGATCACCGAGCTTTATCGTTCCATGAAGTATTCAGAGGAGCGTATTGAAGAGTTGCACGCAAACTACGATGAGTTTACGACAGTAATTCAGAGCCACAAGAGCGTTATGGGTATTCTGGTATGGTTGAACATCATCACCATCGTTACCCTGATCATCCTGAGCATCATTCAGTTGGTTAAATAACTGACGGCTGACCGGGATCGTGAAGCGCTACAGAGATTGATACATAAGGAAGCAGGCAAATGTTGCAGAAGAAGAGCACATTTGTCTGCTTTGTTTGCTTTTATGAAAGGATATAAAAATGGGAGAGTTTGGCAAGAGACAAAATTGGGCAGGGGGCAATATGCTCTACCCCCTGCCGGTGATCATGGTATCGGTCCGTGACCCGCAGACCCGTAAGGATAATATCATCACATTGGCCTGGACAGGCACGATCTGCTCGGATCCGCCCATGGTCTCGATCTCGGTACGGAAGGAGCGCTTCAGCCATCCGATGCTGATGGCAGCGAAAGAGTTCGTGATCAACCTGACCACGAAGGAACTCGCATTTGCCACAGACCTCTGCGGCGTCAAATCCGGCCGCGACGTGGATAAATTCGAACTGGCGCACCTGACGAAGGGGGAGGCGTCGAAGATCGATGCTCCGCTGATCATGGAGTCGCCGGTGAACCTGGAATGCCGGGTCGAGCAGGTGCTCGAGCTGGGCAGCCATGATATGTTCATCGCAAAGGTGATCGGCGTCGACATCGACGAAAACTATCTCGATGAAAACGGAAAGTTCCACTTAAACGACTCCGACCTTCTCGCATATTCCCACGGGGAGTACTTCAACCTGGGCGAGAAACTCGGAACCTTCGGATATAGTGTGAGAAAGAAGAAATAACGAAATGAATATCACTTTGATCGGGATGCCGGGGTCGGGAAAGAGTACCATCGGCGTCCTTTTGGCGAAACGGCTGGGGATGGAGTTCGTCGACACGGACCTGTTGATCCAGAAGCGGGAGAAACGGCGGCTTCCGGAGATCATTGCCCGGGAGGGCATTGACCGCTTCCTGGAGATCGAGAACGAGGTCAATGCTTCCCTAGAAGTCGAAAACACCATCATCGCACCGGGCGGCAGCGCCGTCTACGGACGCGAGGCGATGGAACATTTTAAAGAGATCTCGACGGTGGTCTACCTGAAGGTGAGCCTACGTGAACTGAAGAAACGCCTGGGAGACCTGAAGTCGCGCGGCGTGGTGTGCAAAGAGGGAAAGACGCTCGCGGATGTGCTGAAGGAGAGGGCTCCGCTGTACGAGAAGTACGCGGATCTGACGGTCGTGGAGACGCAGTATGATATCGGACCGACGGTCGACGAGCTGCGTGCGCACTTCGAACCGCTCGTGAAGAGAGCCGGGGATGAACCCGACGAATAATACGCATCCGCAGAAAAAATGCATAAAAACACGCATATAACCGGCATGAGATAGTGCGAACAAGGAAATGCCCCTTTACAAATTGTATTTTTGTGCTATAATTAGCCTAAGTAGGTGTAAAAACTGAAACAATGAGGTGTTATATGGATCAATACATCATGAAGGGTCAGGTGCCTCTTTCCGGCGAGGTGTTTATCGCCGGAGCTAAAAACGCTGCTCTCGGTATCGTGGCGGCTGCCATTATGGCGGACGAACCGGTACATGTAGATAATATTCCCGCGATCGGTGATATTCAGGCTTTGATCGCAGGCGTTAAGGAAACAGGATCCTCCGTAGTTGAAGAAAATAAACATCGCTGGATGATCAACGGAAGCACGCTTCACACCGTTATCGTTGAGTCGGGCGAATTACAAAAAATACGTGGCGGGTACTATCTGATCGGTGCCCTCCTGGGAAAATGTCATAAAGCAGAGGTCGTTATGCCGGGTGGGTGCAATCTCGGCGCACGTCCGATCGACCAGCATCTGAAGGGCTTCCGAGCCCTCGGCGCGAAGGTCGAGATCCGCAACGGCAAGGTTTATGCCGAGTGCGACCGCTTAGTCGGAAGTCATGTTTATTTCGATGTTTCTTCGGTCGGCGCGACCATCAACGTGATGCTCGCCGCTTCCCGCGCGGAAGGTAAGACCATTTTGGAAAATGCAGCAAAAGAACCGCACGTCGTTGACGTAGCAAACTTCTTAAACAGCATGGGTGCGAAGATCAAAGGCGCAGGTACGGACCTGATCCGTATCGAAGGCGTTCCGAAGTTTCACGGCACCGATTATTCCATTATCCCCGACCAGATCGAGGCAGGCACCTTCATGGTGGCCGCGGCAGCGACGCGTGGGGATGTTGTCGTGCGTAATGTCATCCCGAAACACTTAGAGTCCATCAGCTCGAAACTCCGTGAGATCGGATGTGAAGTGGTAGAAGGTGAAGAGGAAGTCCGCGTAGTCGGTACCAACAGCATTCAGGCGACAAATATCAAGACATTGCCCTATCCCGGTTTCCCGACCGACATGCAGCCGCAGATCGCGGCGACGCTGGCTCTCGCGACCGGAACCAGCATTATCTCCGAAACCGTTTTTGACGCACGTTTCCGTTATGTTAACGAATTGAACCGCATGGGTGCTTGCATTTCCGTGGAGCGCGATAACGCGATCATCGTAGGACCGCAGCGACTTACCGGCGCGACCGTAAATGCATCGGATCTTCGTGCAGGCGCGGCGCTTGTGATCGCAGGCCTGTGCGCGGAAGGTTATACGACTGTGTGCGATATCGAGCATATCGAGCGTGGTTATGAAGATTTCCTCGAGAAACTTCAGTCCCTCGGCGCGGTGATCGAGCGTGTTGCAGAGAACGATACACGTGCAAAAACAAAGTTTCGCATGCGTGTAAGCTGACACATCCGATCGGCTCAGGCGGAACGGATCGAGCATAGAAGCTATCGCGAAAGATAGGATTACGGGCAGGATCTGACAGGAGGACCCTGTCCGTAGATTCATTATATAAAAAATTCAGGCAGGCAGTGCCTGCCGTCAGGAAGGCAAAAACAATGGAACGTTATTTATTTACTTCGGAGTCGGTGACGGAAGGACATCCCGATAAGATGTGCGACCAGATCTCCGATGCGATCCTGGATGCGATCCTTGAGCAGGATCCGATGGGACGCGTGGCATGTGAGACATGCTGTACGACCGGTTTGGTCATGGTCATGGGCGAGATCACAACATCCGCCTATGTGGATATTCAGAAGATCGTGCGCGATACGGTCACCGAGATCGGTTACACGCGCGCAAAGTTCGGATTTGATGCAGAGACCTGCGGCGTTCTCACCGCGATCGACGAGCAGTCCGGCGATATCGCCATGGGTGTGGATCATGCGTTGGAGCAGAGAAATCACGAGATGAGTGACGACGAGATCGAAGCGATCGGCGCCGGCGACCAGGGCCTGATGTTCGGTTATGCGACCGACGAGACCGAGACCTATATGCCGTATCCGATCTATCTGGCGCATAAACTGGCACGCCGTCTGACCTACGTGCGTAAGGCAGGCATTCTCCCGTATCTGCGTCCGGACGGTAAGACCCAGGTGACGGTCGAATACGACGAAAACAACCATCCGGCTCGTCTGGATGCGGTCGTTCTTTCGACCCAGCATGACGAGAACATCGAGCAGGAGCAGATCCACGAGGACATCAAGCGTGAAGTCTTCGACGTGGTGCTTCCGCAGAATATGGTCGATGCGAACACGAAGTTCTTCATTAACCCGACGGGGCGTTTCGTGATCGGCGGACCGCACGGCGACAGCGGCTTGACCGGCCGTAAGATCATCGTAGACACTTACGGAGGATACGCTCGCCATGGCGGCGGTGCATTTTCCGGTAAGGACCCGACGAAGGTAGACCGTTCCGCAGCGTACGCGGCGCGTTACGTAGCGAAAAATATCGTTGCGGCAGGCCTGGCAAAACGTTGTGAGATCCAGCTCTCCTACGCAATCGGCGTGGCTCGCCCGACATCCATTTCGGTCAATACATTCGAGACCGGCGTGATCTCCGATGAGAAGATCGTTGAGATCATCCGCAAACATTTCGACCTGCGCCCGGCCGGCATCATTAAGATGCTCGACCTGCGCCGCCCAATCTATAAGCAGACAGCGGCGTACGGACACTTCGGAAGAGACGATCTGGATCTTCCCTGGGAGCACCTCGACATGGTCGATACATTAAAAGCATACAAATAAAACAAGATATACTCAGCAAGGTGAGAAGAGGTTGGGACCTTTATTCGCCTTGCTGTTTTTATAGGGACTTTTAACAATGGGAAAACAAAAAGAGATCAAAACGAACGCGATGCGCATCCTGGAGCGGATGAAGATCGCATTTACCGAGCTCTCCTACGAGCCCGAAGGAGAGTTTGAGGACGGGATCCACACCGCGGATATGCTCGGCCTGCCGCATGAAAAAGTATACAAAACCCTGGTCTGCCGGAGCAGCGCGAAGGATTTCTTCGTGTTCGTCATCCCCATCGAGGCGGAACTGGATCTGAAGGCCGCGGCGGCCTGTGTGGGCGTGAAGAACGTGGAGATGATCCACGTGAAGGAGATCAAAGATATCACCGGTTATGTGCGCGGCGGATGCACATCGATCGGCATGAAGAAGAACTATCCGACCGTGATCGATGAAAGCGCGAAAGCGCTCCCCGACATGTATGTGAGCGCGGGACGCATCGGCGCACAGATCAATATCAAACCCGACGATCTGGCGCGGGCGGCAGGCGCGAAGTTCGCGGCGATCACAAGAAAATAAAACAACGGTTTGCTTGCAAACCTTCCCCCTATCTTACACCGGGAGGTAAATGATATGGCAGCAGAACTTGAATTTGATGTAACCGAAAACATCCGGCAGACCATGGAACAGGCACTGCCGAAGGATGTGGCGCAAACGACGGTACAGGCGTTTATCAATAATCCGTCGGCCGATGCGATCAAAGGACCGTTTGCGGCGCTCATGCAAGGCGTGAAGAGCTTTCTGGGCGGTTTCTTAGGCATGTTCAAAAGCAAGAAAGCTTTCATCGCGGCGATGGTGCTCGTCGTCAACTGGATCGTGCTGTCGATCCTGGAGAGTAAGGGCATTGACCCAGCACCGGTGAAGATCCTGTCCTGGGCCACCTTCGGAGGCGGCGTAGGCGATCGTACCGCGCTTGGAATTTTGGGCAATATTGCGGGCCGCAGCGTGGTCGCGACCATGATCATTTCCCTGTTTCAGGGGGGACCGAAGCAGTTCGCAAGCGGCCTGAAACAGATGTTTTCGAAGAAGATCTCTGAGACCGCCATCGGTCTGGTCCCGCAGGACCTGAAGGATGGCGCGGCCTCCGTGCGCGCGGCTTCCATGCAGGCGAAACAGACGGTGGATCAGGCGAAGCAGACCGTGGACCAGACGGTCACAAAAGCAAAGAACGAAGTCAATAAAGCAAAGGATATAAAGAAGAGCGGAAACCTCACGTGGTTCATTATGGGCGTGGGGCTTTCGCTCATGCTGTATGAATTTTTCACCGGCGCCCCTTCGCTTTCGAAATCCATGGCCGGCATCTCCGGCGCCTTCGTCGCCGTCGCCGCCCTGGGTAAGAAAAACGGATGGATCCGTACCATGGCGCAGGCATTTACCGCGAAGAAGACCGAGGGCATCCGGAAACTGAACGAGGCCGGAACGAGGCGGCTGATGGCCGGCATCACGGCCGGATTTGCCGCGGCCGTTCCGCTGTCCGCGCTGCCCATCGCAAACGACGAGATCTGGATGCACCTGCATATGATCCTCGGCATCGCCCTGGTGCTACTCGCATTGATCGTGGCCGCCTGGAAGGATGTAAACCCGGGCACGCTCTGGTTCATCTTCTTCGCATCCGCTTTGATCGCGGTGATCGGTCTCTTCGGTTCCCGCTTCGTGGAAAATTTCGGAGATGAGGGAAAGCAGGACGGTTCGACGGCGAACACAGGCACCAAACCGGTGGAGCCGGAAGGCGCTTCCTATGGTAAGGGCAATGAGTCGGACCTCTATGTCGACGAGGATGGCCGGGTGGCATTTTACGATCTGGGTAAGAATTTCGTCTGCATGGTCTCGCCGCTGAACGGTTTCTCGCTGGATCGGGAGTATTCCCGCCCCTCGAGCATCGATTATGTTCTGGACAGCGATGACGACGTCGAGTACACCGTATGGTGCATCGGCGACAATACGAAAAAAGGTTTGAATGGTAAGATGGAGGCAGACTATCCGGACTACGTTCTGGAGCGGACGTCGCTGGGATATGTGGCCGGCGGCACCCGTGAGATCTTTAAGGGACACGAGACCTATTCCTATGAATACCGCGGGGAGACGGAAACCCGCGAGAGATGGTTTTTGTTTATTCCGTATCAGCATACCGACTCCAAAACGGGGGAGACGTATACAGAAGCATTGACCGTGCAGTTTAAAGATAAATTGGCGGAGACTGTAAGCACATGGACCGATGAGCAGTGGCAGAAAGCTGCCCGGACCATCTTCGGCAGGTAGAAAGGAGGCGGTCGTATGAAGAAGACACGAAGACTTCAAAGAGTCATCCGTTTCTGGACGGCGATCCTGATTGGCGTTCTGTTTGTCGCGGCGCCGCTTCTTTGCTTTGCGCCGGATGTGGTCAGTGCCGAGGGCGAAACGAAGGCGGAGGCCCCTCGCGAGGGCAAGGCCGTCCAGGTGGTAGACGGAAGCAAGAAGAATAATTCACCCTTCTATATCAAATATCATGTGGCCGGCGGCCGGGATTTTACGTTTCAGTACAATGACAGTTCGTGGCTCGGGAATTCCTGGACATCCGACGTGACCGCTTCTGCAGGGGAAAATGTCACGCTGAACTATGAGGCTTCCATGCCCACGGTCGATATGGTCGTGGCGACCTGCTGGAGCTGGATGTATGATGACCGTGATCCGACGAAAGGTCCGTTTAAGGAGTCCGATATGGACACGGGGACCTATGAATTCCGGGCGTATGTAGTTACGAAAGTCCGCTATTACGGTAAGGACGGAGAGTTACTCGACGAAAAGGAGGAAACGAAGGAACTGGCAAGCTTCGGCGCGGTCGACAGCGGAACCTTCAGCATTAATCTCAAACCCGGAACGAAGAACGTCATTATCAGCATCAGCTCCTATTTCAAAGTTAAGAACCGAAAGAACCCGGACTCCGGGCTCCAGTATGATAATTTCGCATCCTATCTCGGATATGATCTGAGCATCGACGTGAAGGCAGAAGCCTCCGGCATTACGGATATCATTTTCTCCGACGCAGATGAAAATCCCGGAGAACAGGATGGCGGTGAAATCGACGATGAGATCGTCAGCCCGACCGGAGAACATAAGAGTGAAGACGATGATCATTCGGGACATAAGAGTCCCGGGGTACCTCTGATCCCTACAGCCATTTCCATCGGAGGCGCGGGGATCGTAGGAGCTGCTGTGGGAAGCATAGCAGGCGGTGGCGGCACGGCCGGCGGAGCCGCCGGTGGCGCAGGAGCTTCCGGTACGGGAACGAGCGGAGGACCGGGAACTGCGGGGAACGGCCCCATCGGAGCGCCTGAGGGTGCAGGAGGCGCCGGCGGTTCTGCGGGCGGTTCCGGAGCCGAAGGACAGAATAAGCCGGACCGCAACGAGACCGACGAAGAGAAAAAGAAGAAATACAAACTGAAGATCTATAAGGATTTCGGAAACATCATCATCCCGGGGGCATCGCCCGTAGTCGTGTACGCGCGCGTGGTAGAGGTATCGCCGCAGGGCATGGAGACCGACCGTCCGGACCTGTCGAAAAACATCCGGATCTTCTCGCCGGATAATATCCTGGGCATCCAGGAACAGGAAGCCCTCGCCGGCAATTATAAGGCGGCACGGGCTTGGGTCGCTGATCCGAACACAGAGGAAAAAGAAGCCGAGATCGCGTTCCAGTACCGCGGAAAGGGCGGCTCCTTCACCAACCGGATGAAGTTCATCCTCGCTGTGCCGGAGATCGTTTTCGACCAGCCGAACCTTACCATCCCGCTGGGATATAAGGACGAAGTGAAACCGTATTTCGTGGTCCTCGGAATGAATAAAAACGGCCTGAAGGTGACTGCAGATATTCAGCCGAAGGATGCTTATGATGTGAGCATCGAACCGATTGATGCGGATTTCGACACCGATCTGGCCCGCGCATACTATGCGGTGATCAAAGAAAAAGAGAAGGCAGATCCGATGGATGACCGACCGGCGGCTGCCATCGATAATTACACATTGACCGTGCGCGCCGAACAGACGGACGGCCGATACCTTGAGGAAAAGTTATACATTGGCCGCCTGAAAGAGGGCATCTCCATCGCCGTGGATAAGATCAACTGCTGTCTGATCCCCACCGAGGAAGGCAAAGCAAAACCGTTCAGCCAGCGTCAGAAGACCGATTATAAGATCGCGAAGACGGTCACCACGGTCCGCGTGCTGGAGTGCGATAAAGAGAACGAAAAGGTCCATGTTTATGCGCCGCTGCTGACCGGCTTTTCGGTCCATGCGGTACGCGAAGAGGACGAGGAGATCGTAAAGGCGCTCGGTATTGCCCTGGATGCGGGTGAAAGCGAGCCGGAGATCCTGAAGGACGGCTCCCTGGTCGTTACACTGCAGTGTTCGAAGGCGGTGCTGGATGCACCGCGCCGGATCCAGGCCGTGGTTACGGTGAAAGGATGCGTGGAAGATCGGGAATACGAGTGTTCGAAGGAAGTTCTGCTGCTGAGCCAGCCCAGCCGTTACGACGAGTACGGCATGCTCAGCGCGGAGGACCGCGAGAAGGATCAGCGCCTGCGCGAAGGCCTGGAGACCCTGCGTGGTCATATTTGGGACAATTATATGCAGAACCTGGGACCGGTCTACCGGCTGGCAGGCGAGCAGCTCTATGGCTTTGATGAAGAATACGGCTTCGACGAAGAGACGGTCTTCTATCTGGTAGAGGTCTATAACGGCTTCCTGCGCGGCGACATCGTCGGCGCGAACGCTACACCGACGGGGGATATGAGCATCGGTGAGTGCATCTGGTGCTTCTACGCCGAGATGGCAAAATCGGCCAATGAGATCGAGGAAAGCGCCGGCTTAAGCGGGCGTCTGGCGCTCGGTTTCCTGACCGTCGGCCTTTCGGAAGTGGCATTCTGGACCATGGATTTCCTCCGGGTTCCGTATAATATGCAGCAGGCCATGGAAAACGGCGAAGAAAGCGTAGCCGGAGTCATGTGGGCCGGCGCGAAACCGTTTGTTTTCGCCTATGTCGGAGAGAAGGTTCTGGGATGGATCGCCGGAAAGGCCTGGGGTAAACTGACCGCGAAGTTCCCGGCGCTCGTCAGCCTCGAGAAAGCCTACCTCAATTACGCGGCAAAGATCCAAGGGTTCAACCAAAAGTTCTCGCTCGGTAAGGGACCGAAGGCGACCGTCGGCACGAATGGCCGCGGACAGGTCGAAAATCCCGCTCACGCGAAGGATAACTTTAACAGTTCAAAGAGTTCGAGCGGCGCGAAGAAGGCTGCTTCTGAGTTGGGTGATCTGCGCGCGAAGGCCGAAAACAACGTCGACCGCCTGCTTCGTAAGACACGCCAGAGCGGCAAGGCATCGCAGCTGTCCGATGAGTTTGTAAAGGCCAGCCGCGAGGGCCTCGAGATGGTGAAGGAACTCGAACGGGCATACAACCAGAACAAACTCTATCCCAGCGCGGAAAACGCAGCGCGTCTGGAGGCTATGTATAAAGAGGTCCGCGGAAACTACTACGCGAAGCAGCAACTGAAGGATCTGCATGATTTCAACGCGACGGAACTTCGCATGAAGTATAACGAGTATTGGGGCGGTAAAGACAGCGCGATCAAAGCCGGGGCCACGAAGCGCATTTCCGGAAAGACGGGCATCCCCGAGAAGGATATCTACTTCAAGAGCGTGTCGGGCAATACCGAACTGAAACTGAAGACCGGCCGGACCAGTGCGGTGGATACGGACCTCACGGGCTACCAGAAGCGCGGCTCCATGGGCGACATCGAGATCAAAGATACCGTGCAGGCGAACGAAGTCGCCTTTGAGGTACATGAGCAGATCACGGGCCAGAAGACGACCGACATAAACGTCGCTTTGGAAACCTGCCGTAAATACGATTATACCGTCGTAGCGGGCGCGAACCAGCATGCGGCGGAGAAATACCTGCAGGTAGAGCGATTGCTCACTCCTGAGGGCCACAAGCTTAAATTGGAGTATGCGGAGTGGAACGCTAAGGTGACCACGCATAAGGTGCAGATGCATATCGACGAGGCGAAAGCCTGCCTGGCGGAGGCCGCGAAATACCCTCCGGGAAGCAAGGCGCAGAAAGAACTGCTCGATAAGGCCTGCAACGAGTACTTTGAAGGCTTCCGGAACGGTTGCAAGCAGAGCAATCGTACCTCCCTGCCCCGCAATAAGGAATTGATGATCGAGGGCAACCCGAACGCCATCACCGAGGACGAGATGACCATGCACGCTCTGATCGAGCGCGCGATCAAAGCCGGGGCCACGAAGCGC
>JAFZPG010000110.1 GCA_017550425.1 Lachnospiraceae bacterium
AAAAGAGAACGTGCTTTGCATCTACGTAGCCATCGGCCAGAAGGCGTCTACGGTCGCAAATATCGTGAAGACGCTGGAGGAGCACGGTGCCATGGATTACACCACGGTCGTTGCTTCCACGGCCAGCGAGCTCGCGCCGCTGCAGTATATTGCCCCGTATGCGGGCTGTGCGATCGGCGAGGAGTGGATGGAGCAGGGCAAGGACGTCCTGATCATATATGACGATCTGTCGAAGCACGCAGCGGCGTACCGTACCCTGTCGCTTCTGCTGAAGCGTCCGCCGGGCCGTGAGGCTTATCCCGGCGACGTTTTCTACCTGCATTCGCGTCTGCTCGAGCGTGCGGCGCGTCTGTCGGAGGAGTACGGCGGCGGTTCCCTGACCGCGCTTCCCATCATCGAGACGCAGGCGGGCGACGTTTCCGCATACATCCCGACGAACGTTATTTCCATCACCGATGGCCAGGTCTACCTGGAGACGGAGATGTTTAACGCGGGCTTCCGCCCGGCGGTCAATGCCGGCCTTTCGGTATCCCGTGTCGGCGGTGCGGCGCAGATCAAGGCGATCAAAAAGATCGCGGCGCCCATTCGTGTGGAGCTGGCGCAGTACCGCGAACTCGCAGCATTTTCCCAGTTCGGATCCGAACTGGACGATGATACCAAAGAGAAGCTGGCGCAGGGCGAGCGTATCCGCGAAGTCCTGAAGCAGCCACAGTATCAGCCCATGCCGGTGGAATATCAGGTGATCATCATCTTTGCGGCGACCCGCAAATATCTGCTGGACGTACCGGTCGATCAGATCGCTGCGTTTGAAAAGGGATTGTTTGAATTCATCGATTCGAAGTATCCCGAGATCCCGGATGAGATCCGCGAGAAGAGAGAACTGTCTTCCGAACTCGAAGAGAAACTGTCATCGGTGATCCAAGAGTATAAAGAAGAATGATCCATGCAGGGCGGCCCGGCCGACCTGTTGAGAGGTGAAGATTTATGGCATCCATGTCGGACTTGAAGAAGCGAAGAGCGAGTATATCGTCCACCGGACAGATTACGAAAGCTATGAAGCTGGTGTCCACCGTAAAATTGCAAAAAACGCGGGTGAAGGCGGAGCATTCCAAGCCGTACTTCCGGTTCCTGTATGATACGGTGACGTCGATCATAGCGTCGTCGCCGGATGCTTCCAGCCCGTATCTGACGCGCGGCGTTGACGGCAAGATCGCGGTGGTCGCGATCACATCGAACCGCGGACTCGCCGGCGGCTACAACAACAACATCGTAAAACTGGTCACATCGTGGGATGTCCCGAAAGAGGACCTGGCCATCTACGCAGTCGGAACGAAGGGACGCGACGGTTTCATCCATCGCGGCTACAACGTCGTTTCCGATATGTCGGAGCTCATCAACGCGCCGATGTTCCTCGACGCCCTCTATCTGTGCCAGCAGCTTTTGGACGCATTCCGGGCCGGAGAGATCCGCGAGATCTACCTCGCCTATACTTCGTTCAAAAATACGATGGTCCAGGAACCGATCCTGCTGAAGCTTCTGCCTCTGCAGTTTGACCGGGAGGAGATCGAAAAAAAACCGACATTTTCCCCGATGAACTACGAACCGTCGGAGGAAGAGGTACTGGCGCAGCTTATACCCCAATACATGGCAGGTATCCTCCATGGAGCGTTTATCGAAGCGATCGCTTCGGAAAATGCGGCCCGCATGCAGGCCATGGACAATGCCACAAAGAACGCCGAAGAGATGATGGAAGACCTGGAACTGGAGTACAACCGGGCCAGACAGAGTTCGATCACACAGGAACTCACGGAGATCATCGCCGGCGCAAATGCGATTTCATAAGAATAGATTGACGAATTCCGACGCCGCGCGGCATCGGAACGAAAGAGGTTTATTATGGCACAGAACATAGGAAAGATAACGCAGATCATCGGCGCGGTCATGGACGTTCGTTTCGAGTCCGGAAACCTGCCGAAGATCAACGAAGCCATCCGGATCCCGTTCGAGGGACGCGAGGGCGAGCTGGTCGTTGAGGTCGCGCAGCATCTCGGCGACGATACCGTTCGTTGCATCGCGATGGGTTCGACGGACGGACTGCGTCGCGGCATGGAAGCGATCGCGACGGGCGGACCGATCTCGGTTCCGGTCGGCGAGGCGACGCTGGGACGTATCTTCAACGTGCTCGGCGAGGCGATCGACAACAAGCCCACGCCCGAGTGCGAGCGTATGCCCATCCATCGCGCGGCTCCTTCGTTCGAGGAGCAGTCCACATCAACAGAAATCCTGGAGACCGGTATCAAGGTCGTTGACCTGTTGTGCCCGTATCAGCGCGGCGGTAAGGTCGGCCTGTTCGGCGGCGCCGGCGTAGGCAAGACCGTCCTCATTCAGGAGCTCATCCGTAACATCGCGACTGAGCACGGCGGTTTCTCCGTGTTCACCGGCGTAGGTGAGCGTACCCGTGAGGGAAATGACCTCTACCACGAGATGGCAGAATCGGGCGTTATCAATAAGACCACCATGGTGTTCGGTCAGATGAACGAACCGCCGGGGGCACGTATGCGTGTCGGCCTTGCGGGTCTGACCATGGCGGAGTACTTCCGTGATAAGGGCGGTAAAGACGTCCTGCTGTTCATCGATAACATTTTCCGTTTTACACAGGCAGGTTCCGAGGTTTCGGCCCTCTTAGGCCGTATGCCTTCGGCGGTTGGTTACCAGCCCACCCTGCAGACGGAGATGGGCGCCCTGCAGGAGCGTATCACTTCCACGAAGAACGGTTCCATTACATCGGTCCAGGCAGTCTATGTTCCGGCCGATGACCTGACTGACCCCGCGCCCGCGACGACATTTGCCCATCTGGACGCGACGACGGTCCTTTCACGTTCGATCGTTGAGCTGGGTATCTACCCGGCGGTCGATCCGCTGGCTTCGACGTCTCGTATCCTGGACCCCCGCATCGTGGGCGATGAGCACTATAAGACGGCCCGCGGCGTGCAGGAGATCCTGCAGAGATATAAGGAATTACAGGATATCATCGCTATCCTTGGTATGGACGAACTGTCCGACGAAGATAAGCTTCTGGTCGCACGTGCCCGTAAGGTACAGCGTTTTCTGTCACAGCCGTTCTTCGTAGCCGGACAGTTCACCGGTCTGGAGGGACGTTACGTTCCGCTCGCGGAGACCATCCGCGGCTTCAAGGAGATCCTGGAAGGAAAGCACGACAACATTCCGGAGAGTTACTTCCTCAACGCCGGCAGTATCGACGACGTTCTGGAGAAGATGAAATAGGAGGCGCTTATGGCAGCTGGGAATACGTTCCATCTTCGGATCCTGTCCCCGGAGCGTGTGTTTTACGAGGGCGATGTGTCCATGCTCGAGCTGACGACTACGGAGGGCGAGATCGGTATCTATGCCGGTCATATCCCCACAACGTTTGTGTTGTCGCCCGGCGTTATGCGGATCCATGAGAGGCCCGACGGCTCGTTTGTGCGCGAGGCGGCCCTTCACAGCGGTTTTATCGAGGTTTTACCCGAAGAGGTGCATGTGATCGCAGAAGCGGTCGAATGGCCCGAGGAGATCGATCTGAACCGCGCACGCGTGGCGCAACAACGCGCGGAGCGCAGACTGAAACGCTACAATTCCGGCATGAACGTCATGCGGACGGAGCTGGCACTGCGCAGAGCTCTGGTGCGGATCGAAGTCGGAGAGAAGAGATAACGAAACAGAATATCTTGACATACAACAGGCGGCGGACCTTTTGGTCCGCCGCCTGAACTTTTATCTTAAGTTGTTTAAATGATCACTTTACGAAACCGAAATCCGAGAACGGCCAGAAGATGAGGCCGGCTTTCGCTTTGATGGCATCGATGCTCACGAAGTGGTTATTCCAGAAGCGAGAGTCGTGGCTGTTGATCCGATTATCTCCCATAACGAAATAGTGGTTTGCGGGAACAACGTAGGACTCACCGGTATTATTTGTGGTCAGGATATTTGGATCCAGGTAGGCGGACTCATCGAGTTCGTATTCCGCGCCGCCGGGCGGTGTGATGTAAACCTTGCCATTTCGAAAACTGATCGTTTCGCCCGGGAGTCCGATAATACGCTTGATAAACAGACGCTTGGGTTCATCGGGATATTCGAAGATGATGATGTCTCCGCGTTTCGGCGAGGAGAATACATAGGCCAACCGGAAACCGAAAAGACGGTCGCCTTCATTGATCGTCGGGATCATGGAGCCGGAAGGAACTTTAGCCGAGATGATCACGAAGTTCACCAAAAACAAGGCGATGAGGACCGGAAGGACGATGACCAACAGGAAATCTTTTAACAGACTTTGCCAACGAGGTTTCTTCTTCTTTTTGTCGAACTTGTATTCGAACGGATCCTGATCCAGTTTCGGATCGAAACCGATCGGGTCGGTCAGCGATGGACGTCTGGCCGCGATCTTTTGGGATGCGGTCATCGGACGCTTCTGTGTGGGAGCGGGGGTCGCTCCGTAGTCGTTCTGCGCCTGGTTACTGCCGTAGGTGGTGCGTACCTGGCCCATGTGTTCGGTATTGCGCCGTTCCTCCTGTCTTGCGGCTTCGGCAACAGCGGCTCTGCGCTGTGCGGCCATGGCAGCGATCTCCTCCGCGTAGGAGGTCTGTTCCTCGGGGCGTTTCTGGGAGGTATCGCTCAGATCACGGATCACGTGCGGATCGGCATCCACGGTGTTGCGGAACTCCGGAGAGTCCTCAATGTCCTCAGTTTCCAAAATATCGTCGTCAATGTCAACGTTGATGACTTCGATCGTATCGGAGCTGGTGTCCAAAACGGGACCTTGAACCTGCCTGCGGGTCACGCGGCGCGAACCTGCGCGCTTCGTCGTTCCCTCTTTGGATTTGGCTTCTTCGGTTACGGGCTTTTCTTCCGCTTCGGGTCTGGCTGTGCTCTCGATCGGGGCAACAGCAGTATCCGTGGATGCGGGAGCGGTTGCAGGGTTATCAGAAGCACTCGTCGTGCTTTCGGCTGCTGCCGCCACCTCTTCACTGAGCTGGCTGAGCCTGCTGCGAGTCCTTCTGCGGGGGGCTCCGGTACCGGTAATGCCTTCGGAAGCAGCGCCGATACCTTCGGCGGTCGAAGCGGCCGTGCTCTTCATATCAGGAAAGGCGCTTTCGGTCGATTGAGTGCTTTCTGCAGAAGCGGAAGATGCAGTTGAAGCAGCTGCAGTAGCAGTTGCTGCGGCTACGTTCTCGGCGGCCACAGCGGCGGCCGTACGTCTTCTCTTTGCGGGACGAACGGGCGGTTCGGCGGGCGCTTCGTTTGCAGTCTCCTGCGTCTTCTCTTTCGGAGCAGCTGCGCCCTGTTTTGTTTTCGCATCTTCACGCGCAAAGAAAGCAGAGATCGCGTCCGCGACGTCGTCAGCGCTGGTCACGCGGCTTGCGCTTTCCTCCTCGGGAGATGTGGCCAGTTTTCTGCGACGACTGCGGGTCGCTGCCGGCTTAGCGGCAGTTTCGGTCGTGTTCGAGTTATTGAGCGCATTGGCGATCACGCTCTCTAACGTTTCGCCCTCGGCAGGAGCTGCGGGTTTTGCCGGCTCTTCGGCTGCCTTCTTACTCTTAGCTGCGCGCCTGCGCTTCGGGATGGGAACCTCCTCAAACGGCAGTGTAAATTCACTGTCGTGTTCTGTGCTCGCATATTCATTTACATCGGCATAAACGGAGGAAGTGCCTTCGGCCTCGCTGCCGCGCATGCTGGTGTAATCCAGATCATTTTCATAACCGGCCTGGCCCATGAAATCGGCCGGAGAGTCGGTAAAGGTACTGTTTTGATTTTCAAAAAGGTTCTCGGGCATCTCAAAGGGTGCAGAGAACGGAGCAGAAGCGGGAGCTTCCGGTTCGGGCGCTGCCTCCTGTGCATCCGACGCATCCAGAGCGGAGGTATCGGCAAATACATTGAGATCGGTGGAATTGTTGCCCTCCCCTTCAATATCGTAAACGACCGGGATCTCATCGGATACGGTCTGCGCGACCGCCTCGGGCTGCTGCGGCTGCTCTGCCGGAGCTTCGGCCGCGGCCTGCTTCGGCTCTTCGGTCTTCGCAGGTTCTTCTCCCGTGATCGTCTTCTTGCCGTGCATCGTGGTGCGCGGCTTTTTCGCTTTTGCTTTTGTTTTTGTGGTTTTCGCCGATTTCGGCTCCGGCCGCGTAGCCAGGGCAGGATCCGTTTCAGGCAGTTCTTCGGTCTCGACCCGACCGGTCACCGATGCGGCAACCGCCGGTGTTTCCGGCTGATAGGATGTATTTTCCGCGGTCGCGTACGGTTTGAGGTTCGCTTCCTCATCCGGGATCACGGCCCCGTCATCGTTATCAAATGAAGGGTCTTTACGCGATGCATGGAACGGGGTAACGACTTCGAGGGGAATGAATTTGCCGTCATCTTCAAACGGAATGGTATCGGAAGCATCAAAAGAAAAACCGATCTCGAAATCTTCGTCGGCGTCGGTGGCATCGGCTCCCGAAACACTGTATTCCGAAGCGTCGATAAACGGGGTATTATCGATGCCCTGGATCCGGGAGATATTATCCTCCATCTCCTGCAGGATCGAGTTCCCTTCGTCCTCGGTAGGAAGGCTCGTATTTTCATGTGTTGCAAACGGTTTCAGAACCACGTTCATCGTGGCTTCGTCCGGAGCCGTTCGCGTGGACATATATTCTGTAGCGTCGATCCCGCCGCTGCTTTCTTCGTGGGGGGTCTGGCTTAATGCATTCAATTCATCGGCGTTGATGGTAAAATCCTTATCGCGATCGATCGCGTCCTGGCTCACCAATTCGTCGAAGTAATTGTTGGCACGTTCATCCATAAAGTATCACCAATCCTTATCGTTCTACCCGCGCGAGGGAGCGCGGCACATACCTTTGTAATATTATATCACAGAATCACTACGATGTGAACAATGAATTTGACACAAAGAAACAGCAGGAGACCGTTTCGGGTCCCCCGCTGTTTCTTGAATGGATATGCTAGATTAGTCAGTTTGTCGGTCCATATACTCCTTCCAATTTTTGAAGGCGTCGAAATAATCGATCACTTCCTGAAGCGGCATGCCATTGTATATTTTCAACCGGGGCATATCCCCTTCGGTTGCATGTGTTGTGTCGGACGGAGAGAGGATATTCAGTTTTGCAACCTCCTCATTCAGTACATATAAAGGTGCAAAACAACGTTGGCAATCCGTGGGCGTTCCGGAAGGGAATACCAGCTTTCCGTCATCGATCGCAAGGTATTCGATATCATGGCTTTGGGTATATGCAGGTAGGCAGATGGAACCATCCAGCATCTGAAAATTCGCTTCGGGGAATGGAATATCGCCTCTTCGAATGATGATCATATCATGGGAGGTGATCTCTTCAACATACCGGGCGGGAATGAGGATCCCCTTCAAGTTTGTAATGGGAACCGTGTATCCCTGCATTTCCGTAGTTCCGTCAAGAGCGATATATAAGTCCGGATCGTTCGTGTATCGAACGTTACAGGACACCTCTACCAATTCAAGCGGATCGTCTGTATTTGTGCCCAACACTGTGCGATAACCATCCGCGCTGAACGACAGACCCTCCAGGATCATGTATTGTGTTTTCGCCGCATCGTAGGCGTTTTCGGGATGGGGGAACGCACCGCGCATTACCACAGGATCGGTTATTTCCTTCGCATAGGTATACAGAGGAAGCGTTTCGTCCGATTGGATCATTCTTCCGCCGTAGCCGAGCCATTTCTCACGAACTTCTGTTTCCGAAAGAATATAATAGGAGTACAGATATTGCCCGTCGTAAGAGTAGCAGGAGATGGAATATTTACAATCAGAATACTCACGATGCACCATATCTTTTACGGCGGTTCCGGAAACGCTCTTTAATACGTCGAAGAACTCATTCAGACCGGACGTGTTCATGATCGTCCGAGAATAGCCGGTGGTTCCATCGCAGACCATGATATGGGTGATCTCTTCCTCAGGAATGAACAGTTGGTCTGCCGGCTTTTCGACAGGCATCGGCTCTGTAGGTGCATTTGCTGCCGGATCGGCGAGGGTATCGTTGTTAGCGACCTCAAAGGCAGACGAGAGTTCGTTGGTTTCAGTAGCCGGTTTTGTATCTCCGACTCCAACTATGGGCATGTCAGGTTTGTTGAATACTCTGTAAGCAAAGGTTCCGGCGACAAAAGCGAGGATGATGGCGGCCGCCGCCAACAGCGCCATGACCCGGTTCACTCCGGGCTTAGAAGTTCGCGACGGAACGATCATTGGCGCATCCAGATCGCCCGGTTCTGCGGGAACAGAAAACGGCGCATCGCCTTGTGCGTGGTTGCCGGCGAGATCAGCCGGGGACGCATGAGCGTCGGGATCATCGCTGCTTTCCGCGTTTTTTATGTATTTGTTGTCAATGTTACCGATGGCGTCGAACAGGTCTTGTTCGGACATTTTTTTCATAGGTGGTAGCCTCCTTCCTCGAGGGTATGTTTCAGGGCTTTGCGCATTCGGAACAGCATGCTTTTGACTTTGTTTTGCGACAGGTGATACTGTTTTCCTATCTCTTTGATCGAGTCACAATACCAGTATCTTCGAACGAAGATATTCTGCTGTTCCTGCGTACATGTGTCTAAAAAGGTTTCGATCAGCCGCCGAAGCTCGTCAGCTTCGATGGCCTCTTCGGCATATCCCGGTCCCGGGATACATTCTTTCAGCTCTTGCGTCAGCTCGCAGGTGATCATCTCCCGCTTTTTGCGATGCTTTTCTCTGCAGCGGTTCATCGCGATCGCGCGGGTGATCTTTCCCAAGAAGGCGAGGAAGTAATCCCGCGGTTCGTGCGGCGGGATCCGGTTCCATGCTTCCAGATAGGTGTCGTTTTCGCACTCCTTCGCGGCCTCCCGGTCTCCCAGAATGCCGAAAGCGATATGCCGAAGCTGCGCACCGTATTTTTCGGAAGTTTGTACTATGGCGTCTTCGTCTCGGGACAAAAACAAATCAATGATATCATTATCTAGCAAAGGAGAATGCTCCTTTCTGTAGTTTGGTTGTTTTATAACACAGGGACACCTGCGTCGATGTAGATATTATAAATTTCGGTCAGGTATTCATCCCACTCTTTGTAGGCTTCGAAGAAATCGATGACTTCCTGAACCGTCATTCCGTCATACATTTTTAACATGGGGGCATGTCGTCCGTCACTGTGTGAAGGTGGCAAGGAGTTAAAGTAGTCTACCAAGGCGTTTACACCATATATGGATTGAAAAACTCGTTGAGCGGCTGTTTGCTCTTGCTGAGGAGCTTCTCCCGGCTCCGAATCTTGAAAATGGAGTTTCCCCTCATCAAAAGACATATATCCGATGTTGCCTTTTTCGTCTCCAAGAGCAACATAAATAGGAGAGTTATTGTAGATAACATTCGGTCTGACTTGAAGCAAGATCATTTCGTGGCTTGTAAACTCATCCGCGATAGCCAAAGGGATAAAAAAGGAATCAATATCGTAGGCGGATCGACCGGGGTCCCCCAATTGTTCTGCTGATAATAATTTGGAATTCGGGTGATTGCAGTAGTGTACATTGCACTCCACTTTTACGTAGGGAGTTCCACCATAGAGTTCTATGGTTTCGGATGTACGGACAATACTGTCGAGTATCAGAAATGGTTGCGATAGCCTGCCATAAAAGACATTAGGTTCAAACGGAGCCTGCTGACCGGGTGCTGCAGTGGATGTTTCACCGGCGGGTTCATCTGTCTTCTGTTCCGAAACAGAAGCCGTGAAGTTGTCGGTGCTTTGTATAGGGGTACTGTCAGAGGTTTTATCAGAGATGTTATCCGAGGCACATCCGCAGATCAGAATTAACAGAGAAACTGCAGAGATGGTCATAGTTATATGTTTTCGAGCTGTTTTGAAAATGTTATGGACTGTCATGTATAGAGCCTCCTTTCATTTTTATTACCCCCTTCACCCTATATATCAACTATTTCAGGGGGTTGGTTGCACGGTTTTGCAAATTTTTTCAAAAAAATTTTCACGGGCAATGCGTTCTGCCCCGGAAGGAGGTCCTTTTAGACCATAGTAGCATATTATCGCCCGGAGGTCAAAAGGTGTTCATTCGCTGATTTCCCTTGAAATACATAGGAAAATAGAGTAATATGATACTGCGAGGCCCCGGGTGGGCCGAAAGGATCATTTATGAAGCATGTATGGTTGAGATATTTTCTGCTCGTGCTCCTGTTTGTTTTGCTGGGCGTGGGCTATCTGATCTTCGCGGGCAGGCGCTCGGGGGAGAAGATGACATTTCGTGATACACAGCCGGAGGCATTCCCCCTGGTTTCTTTTTTGTACGACAAATACGAAATCAACACATTGTACGGGTATGCGAAGCCCGAGGGACAGTTGGCTTCGTACTATGTGCATGACACGATCTGTCCGATGAAAGAAGACCACGAGGTCACCGTGCGCGTGCGCGAGAACTCCAAGGGCGTCATCGGCGCCTATTACCAGTTGTATGATATGGCGGGCGAGCGCCTCTATGAGGAGCAGGAACTCACCTTGAGTTCGGACGGAAACCGCATGTATAAGGCCGTCTGCAACCCGACGAAGCTGCTGGGCGAGGGCGAGGAAGGCCTGCTCTGCCTGTTTTTGAAGCTCGATGACGGCCGGGAGGTGTTCTACCCGACGCGCGTGGCTTACTACGAAAACATGCCGTTAGCTGAGGCATTTACCCTGACAGACTCCATGATCGAAGCGATGCTGAGCAAAAACACGATCTCGCTGCAGCAGTACATGAGTTTCACGGGTAGCAACGCGCAGATGAACTTGAACCACGTAACGCTGGAATCAACGCAGCGTCAGGCGACGTGGGCAGGCCTCGAGCCGCGCGTGTCCACCGAGCGCACCCTGCGCATCTATGAGATCAGCGGCACTCAGATCGAATTCTCCTGGCTCTACACGGCCCAAACGATCGAAAATGAGAAGGAGATCTACTACGATGTGGAAGAGTATTTCTCGTTCCGCAGACGAAGCGAGAAGAATTATATCCTGGCGTACGAACGTTTCATGCAGGAGAAGTTCCCGACCGATGGGCGCTGCATGGGTACGACCTCGATCCTGTTGGGCATTCAGGATAGGGATAATGTGTCGATGTTTAAGGACGCTTCCGGTAAGAAGGTCGCATTTACCGTGGACCACGGAGTGTACGCCTACAACTATGCGAATAATGAGATGACGCAGGTGCTGGCGTTTGACGCGGGGACGGTGAACACCCACGTCCGCGACCGCATGTACCGGGTGAAGATCCTGAACATGAACGAAAACGGCGATCTGAACCTGGCCGTGAGCGGGTATTTCCCGAGTGGCAGCCATGAGGGCGAATGTGGGCTGGCTCTGTATTATTATGATAATGAGAACAATGCGCTGAAGGAGGTCAGTTTCGTCCGCCTGCAGGGTAGTTATGAGACGGCGATCGAGAAGAGCGACCACATCCTCTACGCGAGCAGCGACGGCCTGTACTACTATGAGTTCGGCGGCGTGATCTATTCGATCGACCGTAAGAGTGGCGAGTCGCAGATCGTGGCGCGTGACGTGTCGGAGAGTCCGCGTGTAAGTAACGACGGATCCTACGCCGCGTGGGATGCCTCCGGCGAGCCTTCCGTGATCTTTGTTTTGGACATGGAGAGCGGGCGCATTTCGAAGGTCGAGAAGCCGGGCAGCGAGATCACGGCTCTGGGCTTTATCGAGCACGATCTGGTGTACAGTGTCTGGGCGAAGACCGACTACAAAACGGTCGTTTTCGACGACATCCGCCTGATGAAGAGCGTGCACATCCTGGACACCGACCTGAACGAGCAGATGGCGTACGAGAAGGACGGCGTGTACATCGAGAGCGTCGACATGGAGCGGTATTCGGCGGTTTTGCACCGCGTGAGCGAGCGGGCCGACGGTTCGTTTGAGCAGCTGGAAGAGGACGTTTTGACCTACACCGAGCATGAGACGAAGACGGAGACTATCGCCCTGAAGGTTTCCGGTTCCAATATCAAATTCAACTATTACTATATCACCTTCGGTAAGGCGATCTCGACTTCGCAGATCTTCGGACGCAACCAGAGCCGCCTGTTGTCGAACGAACCCCGTACGACGACGCTGATGCCGGAGGAGCGAAGCGAGCGCTACGCGGCGTACTATGCCGGACGCCTCGTTAAGGCTTCCGATCAGCTGGCGCCTGCGATCGAGTCGGCCTTCGACTCCATGGGCGTGGTCATGGAGGGCCGCGATGTCGCGTGGAGCCGTGGCAGCCGTAACCTGTACGTGACGCTTACGATGCCGGAGAAAGAGAAACTCGCGGAGGCGGCGAATGATCCGGCGGACAGCTTCGAGATGGCACTCCTGACCATGAAGATGTTTGAAAAGAGCGCGGCCAATGTCAATATCCCGGAGCGGCTCACGCAGAATGCCTCCGTGGCGACGATCATGGGGGAACTCTTCGCCGGCCGAATGGTGAACCTGAGCGGTTGCAGCACGACGCAGATCCTGTATTACATGCACTTGCGGCATCCGGTGCTGGCGATCACGGAGAATGGGCGCGCCGTCGTTCTGTACGGCTATAATTCCGTTTACGTTTATGTATATGATCCTGTCAGCGGCGAGAAATCCAAACTGGATTTCACGACGGGACAGGCGGACGGAGTATTCGAGCCGGCCGGAAATCTTTTTATCAGTTACCGTTGATTTTATGCTTGCATTTTAATAGTGGATGTGCTAATATCTTCCATGTGAACACATTTGTCCGCCGTAGACGAACTGCGGCGAGGCGGTGTCCGCGCAGAAAGAACACTTCGGTATGTTTTGTTCTGCGGAAAGGAGGTTGCGATGGAAGATGATAATCGGTACTACGTCGTAAAGAAGCGCGCATTGCCCGAGGTCCTGTGGAAGGTCGTCGAGGCGAAACGTCTGTTGGAGACCGGGCGCGTCGGAACCATCAACGAGGCCGTGGACCGCATTGGCCTGAGTCGCAGTTCCTTTTACAAATATAAAGATGACATTCTCCCGTTTCATGAGAACATGAAGGGAAAGACGGTCACCTATATCCTGCAGATGGAGGATATGCCGGGCGTTCTGTCGGGCGTTCTGAAGAAGATCGCCGACTACCGGATGAACCTCCTGACTATCCATCAGGCGGTGCCGATCAACGGCGTGGCGACGCTGACGCTCAGTGTCGACGTGCTCAGGGAGTCCGGCGACGTCAGCTCGATGGTCAGTGAGATCGAAGCGATGGACGGGATCTATTACATGAAAGTCCTGGCCAGAGAGTAACAGGTCGTCGAAGACGACCTGTTACGTGAGAAGTTTGTTTGAAAGGTATGAGATAAGATATGAGTAAGATAGCAATTTTCGGATACGGAACCATCGGCAGCGGTGTGGTCGAGGTGCTGAATAAGAAGCGCGATTATATCAAGAAGCAGGCAGGTGAGGAGATCTCGGTGAAATATGTGTTGGATCTGCGGGATTTCCCGGGAGATCCGATCGAGAAGATATTAGTCCATGATGTCCAGGTGATCTTAAGCGATCCCGAGGTCGACATCGTGGTCGAGGTCATGGGCGGTGTTCATCCGGCCTACGAGTACGTGAAGTCGGCTCTGCTGGCGGGTAAGAGCGCGGTGACCTCAAATAAAGCACTGGTTGCAGCCTGTGGCCCGGAACTGCTTAAGATCGCGCGGGAGCGCAACCTGAACTTCCAGTTCGAGGCGAGCGTCGGCGGCGGCATTCCGATCATTCGCCCCCTGTACAGTTCGCTCACGGCGGGCGATGCTTCCGGCATCTATGGTATCCTGAACGGCACCACCAACTTCATGCTTACGAAGATGTTTGACGATGAGATGTCCTACGAGGACGCACTGGCCCAGGCGCAGGCGCTCGGCTATGCGGAGCGTGACCCGTCGGCGGATGTGGAGGGCTTCGATGCCTGCCGCAAGATCGCCATCCTGGCGTCCGTGGCTTCCGGGCGTTTCGTCGATTATCAGGAGATCCCTACCCGCGGCATCGTGGGCATTACCCAGGAAGATATGGCGATCGCTGACCTTCTGGGCTACGGCATCAAACTGATCGCGAGATTCAGCGCCGCAGACGGCAAGAATTACGCGGAGGTGACTCCGATGCTGGTTCCGTTCGACCACGCACTCTATCCGGTAAAGGATGTTTTCAACGGCATTCTGGTCGACGGTGACGTAAACGGCGCCATCATGTTCTACGGCAGCGGAGCCGGTAAGCTTCCGACGGCCGGCGCGGTGGTTTCCGATATCATTGATATTACAAAGAATTCCGGCCGCACCATTCAGGCCGGCTACAGTGCCGAGAAACTCGAACTGGCAGATCTGTTCGCATGTGAGCGCGTATTCTATGTGCGCGTGGCGGGCGCGGCCCCTTCGGATGACGCGGCGCGCGCGTTTGCTTCTTCGTTCGGCGCATCCTCGTACACTGAGATCGAGAGCGGCACCTATGCATTTATCACGGAGCCGATGACCCGTGCGGCTGTCGACAAACTTTGCGCGGATGCGACAGGCAGCATCAACATCATCCCCGTGATCGACTGATCGAAAAACTATGAAACAAAAACGATGGGTTTCCTATCTGTTTTCGGCCAATGAGAGGGCGGACCGCCTGTTTTTGCGGTGTGTCTGCATCCTGGTTCCGATCGTGGCCCTGTGGGTAGCGTTTACCGCGATGTTTCCCGAGACGGTGGCGCGGATCTATCCGGGCTGTCCGATCTACCGCCTGACCGGGTGGTATTGCCCCGGCTGCGGCGGCACGCGTGCGCTGAAAGCACTTGCGCACGGGCAGGTCGCGGACTCC
>JAFZPG010000111.1 GCA_017550425.1 Lachnospiraceae bacterium
GATCTCTCCCACCGACCTGCCGTCATCCTGCACCGCCGTATTGCCCAGGCCCTCCGCCAAAAGCTTCGCGGCCTGCTCCTCCGAAAGTCCCTCAGCCCCCGTCAAAACTTCCGGAACCCCCGACGGAATCCCCAAATGAACTCTCTCATCCATCCTTCAACACTCCAACTCTGATAATCCTATCTTACATGATCCTATCTTGCTTATAACTCCTCCACCCCCAAAGCCCGGCAGCACCTTCCCCCCCAAAAACGTAATTGCTGCATATACGCTTCGGAGAAGCCATCGCATTCAGACAGCCCGAGGACTTCATATGTCGGAACTCAGTTCCCTCGCAGCGTGGTACGCCATGAAATGCGATTTCCGGCGGGCATTGAACGAGCTGTAGAAAAACACCTCAAATGAAACGAAGAATCAGGGTCAAAAACCGAATCTCCGACATCGATGCGGTGCCCGCAATTCTTCGTTGAAAGCGAGGCATGTTTTTCACAGCGCAGCGAACTGCCCGCAGGCAATCGCATTCATGGCTCAAAACACCGCTCCGGGGGAAAACTGAGTTTCCACAATAAAACATCAGGGCTGTCTGAATGCGACAGCCCCTCTGAATCTATATGCAGCAATTACTTTGCTACGATGTTGATAATTCTGCCGGGCACGTAGATCTCTTTGATGATGGTGCCTGCCAGTTTATTTCCGAGGGCTTCCTTACCTGCTGCGATCGCCGTATCCTTATCACAATCCTTTGCGATATTGATGGTCGTACGGGTCTTGCCGTTGATCTGGACCGCGATCTCCACGGTGTTCTCGACGGTCTTCGCCTCATCGTACTCCGGCCAGGTGTTCTGGTAGAGACGCTTCTCAAAACCGCAGATTTCCCAGAGCTCTTCGGTGATGTGCGGTGCAACCGGGTTGAGCAACTGGAGCAATGTCATAAACTCGCCGCGGGTCACTTTCTCCGCCTTAAAGAGGTCATTGACCAGAGCCATCATCGCCGCGATCGCCGTGTTGTACTTCAGCGACTCGTAGTCGGAAGAAACCTTCTTAATGGTCTGGTGAACTTTCGTCACCATCTCCGGCGAATAGTCATCACCGTCGACCAGCATATCCTGCAGTTTCCAAACACGCTCGAGGAAACGACGGCAGCCCTTCACGCCTTCCTGAGACCAGGAAGCTGCCAGGTCGAAAGCGCCGATGAACATCTCGTAGGTACGCAGGGTATCTGCGCCGAACTCATTGATGATATCATCCGGGTTGACAACGTTACCACGGGACTTACTCATCTTCTCACCGTTCGAACCGAGGATCATGCCGTGAGAAGTACGCTTCTGATACGGTTCCGGGCAGGGTACGACCTTGCTATCATACAGGAACTTATGCCAGAAACGGCTGTAGAGAAGGTGCAGGGTGGTATGCTCCATACCGCCGTTGTACCAGTCTACGGGTAGCCAGTATTTCAGGGCTTCCGGAGAGGCCAATGCTTCGTTGTTGGTCGGATCGGTATAACGCAAATAGTACCAGGAAGAACCGGCCCACTGAGGCATCGTATCGGTCTCACGCTTCGCCTTGCCGCCGCAGCACGGGCAGGTGGTCTCCACCCAGTCAGTCATCGCAGCCAGCGGTGACTCACCGTTGTCGGTCGGCATGTAACTCTCTACCTCCGGCAGTTCGAGCGGAAGCTCGCTCTCCGGGATCGGAACGTAGCCGCACTTATCGCAGTGCACGATCGGGATGGGCTCGCCCCAGTAACGCTGACGGGAGAATACCCAGTCACGCAGTTTGTAATTTCTCTTGGAATGGCCGATGCCTTCCTTCGTCAGGAACTCGATGATGGCCTTCTTCGCCTCGGCAACTTCCATGCCGTTCAGGAAGCCGGAATTCACCATGGTACCGGTCGCAACATCGGTAAATGCAGCGTTCTGAACGTCGCCGCCGGCAACGACCTCGATGATGGGCAGGCCGAACTTCTTCGCGAACTCCCAGTCTCTCTCATCGTGTGCGGGAACGGCCATGATGGCGCCGGTTCCGTAGCTCATGAGTACATAGTCGGAGATCCAGATCGGGATCTCTTTACCATTGACCGGATTGATGGCCTTAATGCCATCCAAAAGCACGCCGGTCTTATCTTTCGCCAGCTCGGTACGCTCGAAATCGGACTTACGCGCCGCCATATCGCGGTACGCCAGGATCTCGTCCATGTTTTTGATCTCGTCCTTGAACTTATCGATATACGGATGCTCGGGCGACAGTACCATGTAGGTCGCGCCGAAGAGTGTATCCGGACGAGTCGTGTAGATGCGAAGGGTCTCTTCCTTACCGGCGAGTTTGAACTCGACCTCGGCGCCCTCCGAACGGCCGATCCAGTTCTTCTGGGAAACTTTGACCTTCTCGATGTAGTCGACCATCGACAAATCATCGATCAGTTTATCGGCATACTCGGTGATCTTGAGCATCCACTGGCTCTGCATCTTACGGATGACAGGGCTGCCGCAACGCTCGCAAACGCCGTTAACGACTTCCTCATTGGCCAGACCGACCTTACAGGAAGTACAGAAATTGATGGGCATCTCGGTCTTATATGCAAGGCCGGCTTTGAACAGCTTCAGGAAGATCCACTGTGTCCACTTATAGTAGTTCGGATCGGTGGTATTGACCTCGCGGTCCCAGTCGAAGGAGTAGCCGATGGATTTCAGCTGATCCTTGAAATGCGCCACGTTGTTCTTCGTAACGATCCTCGGGTGAATGTGGTTTTTGATCGCATAGTTCTCGGTAGGAAGGCCGAACGCATCCCAGCCCATGGGATACAGTACGTTGTAGCCCTGCATGCGGCGCTTTCTCGCTACGATGTCGAGTGCGGTGTACGGACGCGGGTGGCCTACGTGCAGGCCCTGGCCCGACGGGTACGGGAACTCGACCAAAGCATAATACTTCGGCTTCGTGTAGTCGTTCGTCGCGGCAAATGCTTTCTCTTCCTCCCAGATTTTTTGCCATTTTCCCTCGATGTTCTTCGGGGAATAAAGCTCGCTCATAGTTTCTGTCCTCCTGTTTTGGCTCTTGCATTTGAAATGCCTAAGGAAGCACCGACCGAATCAGTGCTTCCTTACTGCTTTTGGGCCTTGCTGCCCTATTACTCGTCTACGCTGTAGTTCGGAGCTTCCTTTGTGATGTGGATGTCATGCGGGTGACTCTCACGCAGGGACGCTGCCGAGATCTTGATAAACTGTGCTTTTTCGATCAGATCCGGGATGGTCGGGCATCCGCAGTATCCCATACCGGAGCGAAGACCGCCCATCAACTGGAATACGGTGTCCTCAACCAGACCCTTATATGCTACGCGGCCTTCCACACCTTCGGGAACCAGTTTCTTCGCATCTGCCTGGAAGTAACGATCCTTCGAACCGTTCTCCATAGCTGCGATAGAACCCATGCCGCGATATACTTTGTACTTTCTGCCCTGATAGAGTTCGTAAGCTCCCGGGCTCTCCTCGCATCCTGCGAACATGCTGCCCATCATGCAGACGGAACCGCCGGCTGCAATAGCCTTTGTGATGTCGCCGGAGTACTTGATGCCGCCGTCAGCGATGATCGGGATGCCGTACGGCTTTGCAGCCGCTGCGCAATCCATGATCGCGGTGATCTGCGGAACACCGATACCTGCTACGACACGGGTCGTACAGATGGAACCGGGGCCGATACCGACCTTTACTGCGTCTGCGCCGGCCTCGATGAGGGCCTTCGTAGCCGCTGCGGTCGCAACATTGCCCGCGATGACCTGCAGGTCCGGATACTTCTCTTTTACCATGGTCCCGGTCTTCAGGATGTTGCGGGAATGACCGTGCGCGGAATCGATGACGATACAATCGACCTTAGCGCGGACCAGCGCGTCGACACGAAGCATGATGTTGTTCGTGATGCCGACAGCAGCGCCGCAAAGCAGACGTCCCTGGGAGTCTTTTGCCGCGTTCGGGTATTTGATGGTCTTCTCGATATCCTTAATGGTGATGAGACCTTTTAAGTTGAAATCTTTATCTACGATGGGGAGTTTTTCGACTCTGGCTTTTGCCAGGATTTGTTTCGCCTCTTCCAGGGTGATGCCTTCCGGCGCCGTCACGAGCCCCTGCGAGGTCATGCATTCTTTGATCTTCTTAGTGAAATCGGTTTCAAATTTCAAGTCGCGGTTGGTGATGATACCGACCAATTTCTTGCCTTCCGTTACCGGAACGCCGGAAATGCGGAACTTGCCCATGAGGTTATTGGCGTCCTCAAGTGTATGCTCCGGAGAAAGATAGAAGGGATCCGTAATAACGCCGTTCTCGGAACGTTTTACTTTGTCAACCTCCTCTGCCTGTGCTTCGATCGACATGTTCTTATGAATGATGCCGATACCGCCCTGTCTGGCCATGGCGATCGCCATGCGGTGTTCGGTAACCGTATCCATGCCTGCGCTCATGATCGGGATGTTCAACTCGATCGACTTCGTGAGGTGTGTATGAAGACTGACCTCATTCGGGATCACCTCAGAATACGCCGGAACCAACAATACGTCATCGAAAGTAATACCTTCACCGATAATCTTACCCATCGTAGTAACCTCTCTTTCTTGTGTATATATGTTGTATACTATAGCAAACCGAATTGACCGTGTCAACCCTAAATTTGAAGATTTTTGTTTTCTTTTTTTCGGCTCAGTTTTGTACCGTTACCTTACGCGGCGAATACCTGCGCAGGGCCTTCAGCATCTTCTCATCCGGCTCGAAAAGGATGACTCTGCGGGCCTTTTCATCGGCGTACAAAATGCCGTAGACTTTGGAGTCATCGCCGGACTTCGATGAGCAGTCGACCTTCGTATATCCGGGATTATTTAAGTTGCGGGCGATATCATCACTCGTGACCGGGGCTACTGCGTCCACACGGTCAAACAGCAGTTCCAGGTAACGCTTACGGGACGAACGGGAGAAGATCCTGTCGATACGAAGCTCACCGTCGAGAAATGTATATTCCCACTCAACATTGAACCGCAGGATCATGAAGTACATGAAAACGCCAAAGCCGATGGTAAGGACGAAGAAGATCGGATTGATGATCAGGGTCGCAAACAGCGTGAGCGTCAAAAACAGGCTCATGCCGATCTTCGCGGGCAATGCATACGCCGGAGTTTTTCTGGCTACGATACACTCAAATATTCCATCCATGGGATGAATCCTCCAAATTCGTGAAGTGAAATTGTATTAAACTATATTGTACCAAAAATGCAGGGGGAGTTCAAGCGGTTAGAGGGAAAAAAAACAAGGGCAGGCGCCATTCGGCGCCTGCCCTGAAAAGTAAGCTTCTCCTGTTGCATGTCGGCATGCCGACATGCAACTACATCATTCCGCCCATGCCTCCCATGCCGGGTGCGGGTGCGGGTTCGTTTTTCTTAATGTCTGCCACTACGGATTCTGTGGTCAGGAAGGTGGATGCTACGCTGGTCGCGTTCTGCAATGCGCTTCTGGATACCTTCGTAGGATCTACAATGCCGGCTTCTACCATGTTTACGTATACTTCTTTGTATGCGTCAAAACCTACGCCGACTTCGCTTTCGCGGATCTTGTTAATGATGACGGGGCTCTCCAGGCCTGCATTGTATGCGATGTGGTAGAGCGGAGCCTCCAGTGCCTTCAGAACGATCTGCGCACCGGTCTTCTCGTCGCCTTCCAGTGTGTCGATCATTGCTGCTACACTCTTGGAAGCGTGGATATATGCGGAGCCGCCGCCGGGGATGATACCCTCTTCTACGGCTGCCTTGGTTGCATTGAGCGCATCCTCCAGACGGAGTTTACTTTCCTTCATCTCGGTCTCGGTCGCTGCACCTACACGAATGACAGCTACGCCGCCGGACAGTTTAGCCAGACGCTCCTGCAACTTCTCTTTATCAAACTCGGAGGTGGTCTCAGCCAGCTGCGCGCGGATCTGGGCGATACGTCCTGCGATCGCTGCGGGATCACCCTCGCCGTCAACGATGACGGTATTCTCCTTCTGAACCTTAACGCTCTTCGCGCGGCCCAGCTGGTCGATCGTGGTATCCTTCAGTTCGAGGCCGACTTCCTCGGAGATCACGGTACCGCCGGTCAGGATGGCGATATCCTTCAGCATCTCTTTTCTGCGGTCACCGAAGCCCGGAGCCTTAACGCCGACTACGGTAAATGTGCCACGCAGTTTATTTACGATCAATGTGGTCAGAGCCTCGCCCTCGATGTCCTCAGCGATGATGAGGAGCTTTGCGCCGCTCTGCACGATCTGCTCGAGTACCGGCAGGATCTCCTGAATGTTGGCGATCTTCTTATCGGTAATGAGGATGTACGGATCGTCGAGGACCGCTTCCATCTTCTCCATATCGGTTGCCATGTACGCGCTGATGTAGCCGCGGTCGAACTGCATACCTTTAACCTTCTCCAGTTCGGTCTGCATGGTCTTGGACTCCTCGATGGTGATCACGCCGTCGTTGGAAACCTCTTCCATCGCGCTTGCAAGCAGCTCGCCGACATGATCGTCGCCGGCAGAGATCGCAGCAACACGGGCGATCTGCTCCTTACTGGTCACGGGGCTGCTCATCTTCTGGATCGCTTCCACGGCAACCTCTGTTGCCTTCTTCATGCCCTTACGAAGGACAATGGGGTTCGCGCCTGCAGCCAGGTTCTTCATGCCCTCGTTGATCATGGCCTGCGCCAGGACCGTTGCGGTCGTAGTACCGTCGCCGGCAACATCATTGGTCTTCGTGGCAACTTCCTTAACCAGAGAAGCGCCCATATTTTCGAACGGATCTTCCAGCTCGATCTCCTTCGCGATGGTAACACCATCGTTGGTGATGAGCGGTGTGCCGTAAGACTTATCCAGAACTACGTTACGTCCCTTCGGACCCAGGGTCACGCGGACGGTATTTGCCAGTTTGTTGACACCGGCCTCCAAAGCCTGTCTGGCTTCGGAACCGAATTTAATCTCTTTTGCCATGATAGATCATCCTCCTGATTATTGAACCATCGCCAGAATATCATTCTGTCTTACGATAATATATTCGTCGTCACCCAGTTTCACCTCTGTACCTGCGTACTTGGAGTAGATAACGGTGTCGCCGACCTTAACGAACATGGTGACTTCCTTTCCGTCTACCATGCCGCCGGGGCCTACGGCAACGACCTCAGCCTGCTGGGGTTTTTCCTTTGCTGCGCCGGGAAGAACGATACCCGATTTTGTAGTCTCTTCTGCTACTACCTGCTTTAAAACGACTCTGTCGCCGAGCGGAACTAACTTCATAGAAAGACCTCCTGTCTTATTGTCTCTTTACAATTTGTTAGCACTCTTTGTGTTCGAGTGCTAAACCTATATCATATAATAGTCAAACCCCCTCTTGAAAGCAATCTTTTATAAGTCTGTATATTCTCGGAAAATGATTATTTTCTACGTTTTTCTCTCGTTTTCTCTCGTTTTCTTGTTTTTTTGTTTTTTCGGCAAAAACCTCTTCTATTTTCAAACGGAACGTATTATAATAGATGCATATCGCTAAAGGGTGAGTATGCCTTTAGCACACTCGAACTAAACGCCTTATGGCATGCAAAGGAGGTTTTACACCATGTCCAAACTCGGAAAGAAACTGCTTTTGACCGGCGCATTGATCGGCAGCTGCGCAGCGGCTTACACCATCTATAAGAAAAAGTGCGACGACTTCGAGAAAACGTTGGAAGATGATTTTGAGGACGAAGATGAAGATGAGGAGGATGAGCGCTCCTACACCAACATTTCCCTCGATGAAGATGAAGAAAAGGAAGACGCTGAAGCATAATCTAAGCTTACGCGAAACGCCCCGGCCGGAGAACTCCGGACGGGGCGATTTTTATGTTTTACTGTTTCAGTTTTTCGACCTCACCGCTTACGATGCCGTTGGTCTTGATCATGCCTCGGATGATCGCATCCTTTGCATTCTTCCACGGTTCATCCTTATACTTATAGTCGAACTTGTTGATGAACCACTCCAGGTCTTCGGCAATGCGCTGCATATTCGTAAGGTACAGGTCGTTCGTCGTGCGAACGAAATCATCCAGATACCGTCCGGACAGTTCCTTCGGCGCATCCTCGATCAGGCGCGCATAATGCTCCGTGCAGAAGCCCTTACATTTGCGGTATTTTGCCGGGAAACCCGAATCCGTCTTCCACAGATAGTGGACCGTTGCAATATAACGGTCGAATACCGCCTCGATGCGGTCGCACACGAAGCAGGATCTGTTAAGCTTCTTGATATAATCCACGGCCCCGCCGCTCGACTTCTTAAAGAAACCGGATTTGATGGGGTTGTTGATCGCCGACTTGATATCTTCATTCGTCTGGTCCAGGTGCGTCTTCATGATGAGCGCCAGACCCAGGCGATTATTCTTATCATACAGCATCTGCATATGTTTCTGGCAAAAGCCGGTCTTATTCGTGATCATGCGGAACTGGTCGTCCATATAGCTGGGACCCAGCGTGAAGTCCACCGCCTGCTGCTCCAGATCCCGGTACATCAGGCAGACCGGGCACTCACAATCATGGTCAAAAGCATCATTGACCGGTATCGCATATATCTTTTCTGCCATAGGCGCATCCTCCCAAATCGATACTTCTCTTTCCTCAAAACGATACGTTTTAACTTACTGTATATTGTACACTTTTTTGCATTTTCGGTCAACTCTTTTCGGGGAATTCCGGCCTTTCTTGCGTTCCTCGCTTCCATATGATATACTGATTTCGGGATAAGGGACGGAAAGTTTTAACTTTCCGGGGATGAAGAGGAGTAAGGATATGACTCTGTTTTTGATATTTGCCGTGGCCATCGTGATCGTGCTGCTGTGCTTTCAGTACTGGCCCGCGCACACGATCGACATACCGAAATATAATCACGATGTAGCTGCCGTGGAATACGTTTTGGACCACCCGGACGTTTTGATCTCGCAACTGGGTTTTCCCGCTGCAGGCACTTGGTATAAAGACAACAAAGTCAGTTATGACAACATCATACCGATCGATGTCTATACACACCCCGGCAGTCCGTCTCGGGCCTATTTCATCGATATCAGCGGAGAAAACGGGTATTTGATCGTGGATTCCGACAGCAACCTGTACCAATACCAGACGACCGGGGATTATCTGCATCTGACGGATTCCGAGTCGATCTATTTCTCGCCATATGACGGGATCATTTACCGATACAAAGATAAAACGCATCTGGTCAACGGATCCCTGCAATACGTGCCTGATCGCCGCGAGACTCTGAGTGCCTACGCGGGCCAGAGGTCCGCCGGAGATGGTGACATCTTCCAGCCGAACGCCTATGTTGCCGACCGGTATGGTTCGAATTACTTTGTCAACTACTCGTCCAGTCTTTCTAACTTCCACTATGTGACCCAGGGGGAGACCAGCATTTACTACCGCGGTCGGGGCAGCCGTTCCGAGGGCAACTGCACATTGAACGCGATCTACAACGCGCTCAACTATATCAGCACGACATCTTATGCGGGATCGCTCCCTACCTCTGTCATGACCGTACGGGTCGACGCGCGCAGTGATGCATTTTTCGGAAAATATTCTTCTGACCCGACGTATGTGATCGAAACCCCGAAGTATCTGCCCGAACTCTACGCGAAGATCCGTGAGTATGCGATCCGGGCGCACGGCTACGAGGTCGAAGCCCTCACGCAGTTAGAAGTCGAAGATGTCGTAACCAACATGCTAAAGACTTATGAAAGCCCGCTCGTGGCGCGCAACTATTACAGCGCGACCTATTATGATCAGGTCCTGGTCCCTATTTCGAAGGGTCTCCCTGTTATAAACAACGTCACCCGGTCTGCCACTTACGGATCGCATTCCATGGTGATCACGGGCTACCAGATCTACCAGGCCTCCAAAGAGATCGGTGATCTTCATTATCAGAGTTACATTCTCCTGCTTCAGGTAGCGGACGGCTGGTCGAACACCCCGCGCTATTATGACGCAAATTTCAATAAATCGCTCGAGATCGTGACCGTCTTCATGGATAAGCGATCCGCAAAATAACAGGTACACTTCATGAAAAAAGAACGCACGCGTAATCTGATGATCGCGAGCCTGCTGTGTCTGTCTCTTTCAGCCAATGCATGCCAGGCCCGCATTCCCGATGACGCTCCGGCCACCACCGAAGCGCCGGAGACTCGTGCGCCCGAAATCGAAGCGACTACACCACCCGCCGATCCTACGGCGGAGGATACACAGCCGGTGGTATCTACAGAAGAGCCTTCCACGGCAAATGCTTCCACAGCGGAGGAAACGTCGGCCGAAGCAACAATGGTCGTGGAAACCTCAGAACCGACGACAGCGGTTGAGTCTACACCGGAAGCAACCAAACCCGAAGTAACGACGGCTGAAGAAACAACTCCCGAGGAGACCACGACCGAGCCTGAAACTACAGTCTCTCCCGAGACGATCGGCGCGGAATACCTCGACCGGGCCGTGATCCGCTACCTTCTGTCGGCAGAAGACGAACTCCTCTCCGACCTCGGATTTCATTTGACCGCCGATTCTGATCTCACACCCGCCATCGGCTTTGACGCGATCTACTCGCTCCCCGTAAAACGCCCCGGTCACGCCGATACGGACGCTTATCTGGTCGATTTTGCCGGAGACCACGGATATGTGATCGTGGATGATGATTTCAATCTATACGCAGTCCGAACCGAAGGCGACGTATCGGCATTGGCCGGATATACGGACCTGTGCTACGCCATGACAGACGGACTGATCTACATGGACGGAAACACCCGTATGAACGCAGATCGCGCCGTCACGCTGCATCCGACGCCGAAGGACGGATTCTATGCTTCGCGGATGTACGACAACGAAGGCGGCATCCTCGACACGGCCGTCTATATCGACTCCCGCTATCCCGAAGGTTACACCTTGGAACGAAAGCAGGTCGTCGATTTTGAACAGCTGTACCTGCAAAAGACATTGTCCGTGTTTTACACGCAATCGGGTCGAAGCGAAAGCGGCGAGGGCAACTGCACGCTCTCCGCGATCTATACCTGCCTCGACATACTGGGCCGAACAGTCCTTAAAGATACTGCCCTTCGTCCTGCATTGGACGAAACCATAACGATCGACGTCGTAAATGACCCGAACTATCCGAAGTATGCCGATGACCCGAGTTATATCTTTAAACCTTACATCGACCTGCCGCTCGTTTATTCGAAGATCCGCGACCACGTGATCCGCGATTACGACTACACGGAGGGCGTGATGCCCTGGGTCAATGAGACTCTCTTCAACGAGATCCTGGATGAATACGACTGCGGGATGAAGGCCGTCAACCACTATGCCTGGACCTATCAGGAAAGCATCATTCCCGCACTCGATGCCGGCCTGCCGGTACAGTTCAGCATCGCAAATACCCAAGACTATGGAGACCACTCCATCTCCATCCTCGGCTACGAGTACTGGTCGCTGACCCGCCCCGTTTATAAACTGAACCGCGTCGAGTCCCTGTTCTTCCTGACCGTCGCCGATAACTGGACCACACTGGCCGTCGGACTCGACACCAATATCGAGCCCGTTGTGGGCAATATCATAACCTTCGAGCGAAAATAAGAAAATTCAAATAAAAAGCGTTGAAAAACAGTTGACAAGCCCCGAGGTTTGTAGTATTATGTTGGATGTTGACGACAACATGTTTGTTCAACAAGCTGGCGTGGCACAGTCGGTAGCGCGCAACATTGGTAGTGTTGAGGTCACGGGTTCGATTCCCGTCGCTAGCTCAAAAAGTAAACGGATCCGCGATGCGGATCCGTTTTTTGTATATCAGATCGTATTCAGATAGGCAGAGCACCGCGGTTTCATAAACGGTACGAACCAAGGTGCGTCAAAGGCTTCCTTAAACTCCTGTGCGGAGACCCATTTGTAATCGATGGTCTCGCCTTCCTGAAGAATGATCGCATTCTTATCGATGTCCGTCTCGCAGAGATAACCGAAGTAGATGGCATGCGTTTCCTCGCGAACGACATGGTACAGCGGCTTGAGATCTTCCTGCGACGCGCGGATGCCGGACTCTTCGAAAAGCTCGCGCACCGCAGCGGCCGCAGGTTCTTCGCCTTTTACCGCGCTGCCGCCCGCTCCCGGCTCAAACAGCCCCGGGCAGTTCGGCTTCGAATGATCACGGAGCATCAAAAGAAACGTTCCGTCCACATGCCGGACGATCACTTCCACCACCAAATGAAAGAGCCCCTCCGGAATCTTCTCCCCTCGGATCAGATCCACTCCGGCCAGCGCTCCGTTTCGATCATATGCGTCCCACAATTCCATAATACACCTACCTAGTGCTAGGTCTGCCTGCAGACCTGGCACTTAATTGCAAACAGTTTCGGAAGTTCTCCGATACACTCCGTTCTTCTCCGGAAAAAGTATAGAAAGCACGTGACGGGAATCGAACCCGCGCCCTCAGCTTGGGAAGCTGATGTTCTACCATTAAACTACACATGCACATGATAGGTCCGCCCGCGGACCTATCATGTGAGAAGTTTGGTTTTATCTGAGAAGTGATAACTTCGAAGATAAAATAAACTTCGAGCATGTAGGGTTTGCGGAGCAAACCTTCCTTGTACAACGCCAGAAGTTTGGTCTTTCTGACAATGTATTCACGTCGTTGCTCTAGAACGATGAAGCCGTTCTAGAGTAACGACTGCATAACCATCGCGTAGATCCTTTGGTTTTCTTCCTGCCATTTGCCGCAAACACGTTCTGCCTGTTCCTGCGTCGGAACGGACAGGTTCATGGAAAACAGCGTTGCCTTACCCTCTTTGATCTCGCAATGAACGGTGTATTCCTGATTTGCCGAGGATTTGTAATAATCCGCAACCGTGCTCGCCTCGGAACGGAACTGGATGCGGTGCTCGGCCAGATACTTATCGATATCCTCCTTAATGGAGGCCGACAGATTGTTGTTGAAGAAGTACAGAGCGTCCTCGCCCTCGCCGGTCATCTCATAGGATGTGATGTTGCGGATGGTGCGGGAACGAATGAGGTTCGCCTCTTCCAGTTCCTTAACAACGCCCTGAAAGGTAAAATACGAGGTGTATTCCTTGCCCACAAAGAAATCCGTCATCTGGCTGTTCGCCAACGGAAAGTTCACCTTTTTGAGCATGTATAAAACCATCAGTTTATAGAGTGTTGTAGGCTCTGTTACCATAGCTGTCCTCTCCGTGACGGCCCCATGCCCGGATAGAGTGAACCGTCTTGCTTACTGCCTATGCTGCACGCGGAACCGTTGTCATCCGAAGAAGTTGACATACGGATACCCTCCCGCGTGTTTTATTATATCAACACAAACGGTTTCCGTCAAGTTGTTTTCAAAAAGGTCTTGATTTCCAAAAGCAAATATAGTATACTCAGGATGATTGATACATGACCTTGTTCCAATCTATAATAAATCCCCCCAATAAACTAATTGAACATTTCGAGAGGTTACTGTTTTTATGAGTAAAGGTACGGATCTGACATTGTCTGAACTGCGTGAGATCGCAAAAAGCCATGGGATAAAGGGCATCTCCACGATGCGTAAAGACGAGCTTATGGCTCTTTTGTATAATGTTTCCAAACGAGAAAAAGAAGAACGCGAAGCCGCCGAGCGTGCAGCTGCCGAAGGCGGTGATGTTTCCGCGTCCGAAAACGAGGCAGATGCCGCTTCGGCGGACGATGCTTCCGCGAGCGATGCGCCGGCAACTCCCGAGGGTGCTCCCGCTGCCGAAAACGGCGCGGAGGAACCCGTGAAAAAGCGCCGCTTCATCAGTTCGATCGAGGCGAAATCCCAGGCTCGTGAGGCAGAGGCAGCGCGTCGCATGGCAGGTCGCACGCCCCGCGTCGGCCGGACGCCCGCAGAGATCCTGCGCGGACCGGAAACGCGTGATCCGGCGGCCTCTGATCGCATGTCCCGCCCGCCGAGACGTCCGTACACACCGCAGTTGAACCTGACGACATCCTCTCTTTCCATGTCGAATACCTACGGCCAGCCGTCGCAGCCGCAACCGCAGCTGCAGCAGCCGCGTCCGTTCCAGTCGAAATCTTTCACCGCTGCCCACCAGGTCCAGGGTTACGGTAAGATGGCGGTTCCGCAGGAACAGTTGGAGGGCAATGAGCCCACTGCCCAGCCGTTCTATGATCGCCCGACGTATAACAACAATTCCGACCGTGACGACGAGGATCTTCCGTCCCGCCGCCGCGAGGAGGAAGAGTTCCGCGAGTCTCCGCGTGTAAGCAGCGGCTATGGTCGCGTCCGCATCCCGGAAGTCACGAAGGAAGACGAACCCACCTCCGATGCCGACGCATTGGCCACAGGCGTCAGTGCCTCCGGCATCCTGGAACTGCTTCCCGAAGGCTACGGATTTATCCGCTCCAATCAATATCTGAACGGGGACAATGATATCTACGTCGCGCCGTCCCAGATCCGCCGTTTCAACCTTCATACCGGCGATCTGATCGAAGGCATGCGCCGCAATCAGTCCCAGGGCGAAAAATTCCCCGCCCTCCTGACGGTCAATGCCATCAACGGCGTTCCCGCCGATGAATATAAAACACCGACGCCTTTCGACAACCTGACACCGATCTTCCCGAACGAGCGTTTAAAACTGGAGGTTCCCGGATGTGACATTTCCATGCGCATCATGGACATCATCTGTCCCATCGGCAAGGGGCAGCGCGGTATGATCGTGGCACCGCCGAAGGCAGGTAAGACCACCCTCATCAAACATATCGCGCAGTCCATCCTCACGAATCATCCGGAGGTCCACCTGATGGTACTTCTCATCGATGAGCGTCCCGAGGAAGTGACCGACATTCGCGAGTCGATCGGCGCGCACGAAAGCTGCGAGGTCATCGATTCCACCTTCGACCAGTCTCCGGAGCACCATAAGAGAGTCTCCGAGATGGTGACCGAGCGCGCAAAGCGTCTCGTTGAGAACGGCAAGGATGTCATCATCCTGCTTGATTCCATTACCCGCCTGTCCCGTGCCTACAACCTGACGGTCGCGCCGAGCGGACGTACTCTTTCCGGCGGTCTGGATCCGGCAGCTCTCTATACACCCAAGCGTTTCTTCGGCGCAGCGCGCAATATGCGCGAAGGCGGCAGCCTGACCATTCTGGCGACCGCTCTGGTCGATACCGGCAGCCGCATGGACGACGTGATCTTCGAAGAATTCAAAGGCACCGGCAACATGGAGATCGTCCTGGACCGCCGCATGAGCGAGAGACGCATCTTCCCTGCGATCGACATCGCCCGCTCCGGAACCCGAAACGAGCAGTTGCTTCTGAATGCGGATGAACTCGAAGCGATCACAAAAGTTCGCCGTCTCCTCTCCGATCAGAAGGCCGAAGAAGCGACGGAAAACATTCTGAACCTCTTCGAACAAACGAAGACCAACGAGGATTTTGTGGCTCGTGTAAACCACTCCATACGATAAAGCATAAACCCGCTGCAGTATTTATCCCTGCAGCGGGTTTTAAGTCTAATGCTCTTTACTCTCAAACCATTCATTCAATTGGGAATTTATCTTCTCCAAAACAGATCCGTAATCCATTGAATCGGAAAAGAACTGCTTCACTTTATTCAAATAATACGGATTAAACTCATTCTTCCCATCATAATAAAACAACGCCATGGAGAGATCATCCAGTTTGTTTCCATATGCAAACAATAAACCCACTTCCTCCTCGGATAATCGCGGCACAAATCCCGTAATCTCGCTCATGTCCAATGAATTTCTGTGATCTGTTATGTCTTGCCATCTTTTTACATCTTTTTGCCCCCAGCAAATAAGCGAGGCTATTTCCGGATCGGAATAACATAAAGCAAGTACTTGAAATGCCAATTCTTTATTATTCGATGAAGCCATCACCCCATATCGAAAACCGGTTCCCGTTATTTGCATATCCGGGGTCAGCAGGATTTCCGAAAAGCCATTCGGCGAATCTATCTTTCCACGGCTAAGATATGCTAATGTTTCCGAAGTAAAAATATCCGAGGTGTGATCTTTCACATCAATCAGTATCCCGTTTTTATAATCTGAGTAAACAGTTTCTAGGAATTGTTTAAAGCTTTCAGTTTCTTTTAAATCAACCACATTACGACTCTTCGGATCATAAGATGCATGAAACAGTTCACCGTAACCTCCCATCAGTGCGAGCAAACTTTGTAAGCTGTGTCCATCCATAATAATCCTCAGGTTGTCATTTGAAATCGATTTATACATTTCTTTCAAGGAATCGTATGTGCATGTGAAGTCTTCGAAATACTCCCTATATTGATCATTTATATACAGATAAATCGCATTATCTAAAGATCGATCCAAGGATCGATCCGGTATCACGTAGATATGATCATTTATGCGAAGTCCAGCCAGTTCTGCCTCGCTGTAATTATTTGCCAAAGATTTCCCTTCCTCTGTGGAAAAGAAGGAATCGAGTATCTGAAACTCTCTTTCGACAAACGGAATAGCCTGAAAACTCCCATACTCCCATGCTCCGGAAGACATAATATCCGGAACAGAGTTATTCATTTTTTGAGTTTCAAGCCAATCCTCCAACATCTTACCATCTGCAAGCCCAGTGTTTACAAAGTCTATATGACATTTCAGGCCTTTTTCAGCAAGAAATCTCTGGATCTCGTCTCGCGGATCCGTCCCATTGCCAAAGAATACTGTATGCGCCCATACTATGTGCGGTGTACCGTCATCCTCCAAACCAGTTTGATCCTCAGTTAGTTTCTCATAAGCAGAGGAATTCTCCGTCGACTCTGGTTTTTTTTCTGTCTCTTGAAGAAACGTCGATTTCTCTTGGTTTTCAATAGTATTTGGGACTGTGTCTTTGGTCCCGTACTCGAAACTTAATTCTTCCGTACTGTTGGATGCTTCAGGGTATAATGTAATATCGATGTCGTTATTCTCGCAAGAGACAAGTATACCGGAAAGTACAAGCCAGATAACAATACCTATCCTTTTCACTATTTCCATAACCAACCCTCACATTTTTACATAGCGAAGTTACGGATCAAAAATAGTTGCAGTGAGTCCCGAGTACGAAAACGTTTGTCCTCCATAGGAAGCAACATGATCTGAAACTACCATATAATAGTACCTATTTGTTCCTTCCAACGAAGGAGCATTCACAGTTATTGATCCATAATTACCATTGCCAGCATGGATAACTCCGCTTGCTCTCGTTTGCGTGTCAACCCAATAAAATGATACACTCACGCTGGCATCCGCCGAAGGACTTGAAGTCCACGTTGTCGCACTGGCTTCTTTTTTATTTGAACTAATAGAATTGCTAACAATCACATTGACTCCCGCAACCGTTCCGGTTTCCTGTTTACCATAAGCGTAAGCAATGCAAGTCATCATCGAAAGAACCAGTCCCAAAGCCGAAATAAATAACCAAATTTTTCTCATTTTCATGATGAATTCCTTCCTTTGAAAACGCAATATAATTGTTCAGTTTAATGATCTAACATACGCAAAAGAGACGAGAGGGTTTTTAAACCCACTCGCATGTTGCTGTCAATAAATGTAAAGTCTCTATGTAAAGAAACTTCTCAGATTATGAGAAGCGAATCCTGAGTGTACAGCCATAGGGACGGTCGTCCTCTCCGCCGAATACCTTGACCTCGGAAACCTCTTTGTTTTTCTCCAGAAGCGGAGTGATCTTCTCGACCATAAATCTGGGAACTTCACCGATCAATTCATCGTTCAGATATATCTCTATGGCGTCTTTGCCTTCAAAATTATCAACTTCAAAACGAACCGTAAGCTTCTGATCGAACGGTTTTTCTTTATTCTTTAATGCAACTAAACTCTGGGTCGTGTCAAGAATTCCGCCCTTATGAGACATGGGAGAAGCCGTGATCATAAGCTCCGTCCCTTTTCCTTTCTTACCAAAAAGTCCCATACCGTAACCCCTCTTTCCGAGTGACAGATCACGTTCGCAGCCGGAACATGAAATCTATCTTCTCAACGAAGTACTAAACCTATTTCGTTTGTAAACCCTGATATGTGTATTACTCCTTATAACTGTCTCAATTATACCAAAATCCACGGAATTTGTAAAGTACTTTATGATTTTTTTACTTTTTGTCGTACGATTTCAAAAGAAAGGATGCCTGCGGCAACCGAGGCGTTCAGAGAATCGATGTCGCCTTTCATGGGAATGGACGCTACCATGTCGCAATGTTCGCGGACCAGACGGCTGACGCCGCTGCCCTCATTGCCGATCACGAGGCCGATGGGTCCCGTCAGGTTAAGGTCATACATGACCGTTCCGTCCATGTCCGCGCAGACGAACCACATGCCCTCTTTCTTCAGCTGCTCCATCAGCGTCGAGAGGTTTGCTACCCTCGCAACGGGCGTGAAAGCCACCGCTCCGGCCGATGTCCGGGCTACCGTCGACGTCACCGACGCACTGCGGTTCTTCAGGATCACCACCCCGTGGGCGCCCGCTAAGTTCGCCGTACGGATGATCGCGCCCAGATTGTGCGGATCCTCGATCCCGTCCAACAGGATGAGGAACGGATCCTCCCCACGCTCGCGTGCCAGCGCCAGCATCTCGTCCACTTCGGCATATTCATAATTTGCGCCGACCGCCATCACGCCCTGGTGATGCTTCGTCTCGCTCTTCCGGTCCAGTTCTTCCTTCGACACATAGTCGACTTTGATCTTCTTCGACAGTGCCAGCTTCTTCACCTGCTCGATCGCCGGATCCTTCAGGCCGGACTGCAGCAGGATGCGCTCCGGCTTCGTGCCGGCGCGCAGTGCTTCCGTGACCGCGTTGCGACCCTCGATCGATATCTCTTCGTACCGCATTTATTTCTCCTTTTCGGCGTCCTTCACGGTCGCCAGGCACAGTTCAAACAACTCCTCGAGCCGCTCCGTCCGTTTCTCCAGATACAGGTAGCCGAACAGGCACTCCAGCCCCGTCGCCAAATGGTACTCCTGCGGCGTGCAGCTTTTGGGCAATGTCCCCGGCTTTGCGTTTTTTCCGCGCTTCAGGATGTCCTGCTCCTCTTCGGTGAAGAAGTCCGGATGCTCCGTGACGATCTTCGCCTGCGTTTTCGCATTGGCCAGGCGGACACTCGCCTTATGGTATTTCTGCGGCGACAGGTCCCGCTTCGTCACCAGATCCTCGCGGATCATGAGTTCGTAGACCGCGTCGCCGAGGTACGCCAGCGAAAGCGGGGCATACAGCCGCGCCGGCATTTTGCTGCGTTTCTCTTCGTTCATATCAAACTCGCTTCCAGGTCGTTCCCTGGCGGGTATCCTCCAGGACGATGCCCATCTCCAAAAGTTTCGCGCGGATGGCGTCGGCTTTCGCAAAATCTTTTTCTTTCTTCGCCTGCGCGCGCTGCGCGATCAGATCCTCGATGTCGCTGTCCAGGGTTTCTTTTTCCGTCTTTACGATCAGGCCGCAGACATCGCTGAGTTTTACAATGGTATTCAGGAACGTATCCACAGCCTCCTTCGTGCTTTCCTCGGTGATCTCGACATTGGCCAGTTTTACCATCTCGAAAATCGCGGCCAATGCGTCCGCGGTGTTGCAGTCATCATCCATGGATGTTTCGAACTTCTCTACCAGTCCGTTTAACTGTGCGAGCGTTTCCGCCTCATTTTCGCGTCCTTTTGCCGGATGTGCGGAAATATACGCCGACAGGTCGGAAAGCCGTGTAACGGCCGTGCAAATGCGCGTAAACGCGTTTTTCGCCGCTTCCATCAGGTCCGCGCTGAAATTCAGCTGGCTGCGGTAATGCGCGCTGAGCATGAAGAAACGCAAAACCTGCAGATCGTAATGCTTCGCGATGTCGCGCACGAGGAGGAAATTGCCCAGGGATTTGGACATCTTCCGGTTATCGATGTTCAGGAATGCGTTGTGCATCCAGTACTTAGCGAATACGCATCCGTTCGCCGCCTCGGACTGTGCGATCTCGTTCTCGTGGTGCGGGAAGATCAGGTCCTCGCCGCCCGCATGGATGTCGATGCTGTCACCCAGATAGCGTTTCGCCATCACGGAGCACTCGATGTGCCAACCGGGACGGCCGTCGCTCCACGGCGAAGGCCAGGACGGCTCGCCCTCTTTCTTCGGCTTCCAGAGCACGAAGTCCAGATTATCCTCTTTCTCGTCCTCGCCGGAGACCAGAAGTTCACGCATGCCGGACTGCAGGTCATCCAGGTTCTTATGGGACAGTTTGCCGTACGGTATAAACTTACGGGAACGGAAATACACCGTGCCGTCCTTATCGTATGCATAGCCCTTCTCGATCAATGTGGAGATCATGTCGATCATGCCGCCGATCTCCTGCGTCGCACGCGGATGCGTGCTCGCCGGGCGCACGTTCATGCCCTCCATGTCCTTCTTGCATTCAACGATATATTTCTCGGCCACTTCCTGTGCCGAGATCCCCTCCTCGAGGGAACGCTTGATGATCTTATCATCCACGTCCGTGAAGTTCGACACATAGTTGACTTCATAACCTTTGTATTCCAGATAACGGCGGAACGTGTCAAACACGATCATGGGGCGCGCGTTTCCGATGTGGATGAAATTGTAGACCGTCGGGCCGCAGACATACATCTTTACCTTTCCGGGTTCGATCGGCTTAAACTCCTCTTTTCTTCCGGTCAATGTGTTGTAGATCTTGATCATGCTTTCGTTTCTCCTTTCTCTTTCTCTGCGAGCTGCTTCTCCAGCATCTCGATCCTCTTCGTCAGTTCTTCGATGTCGTTCATGACGATATCGGGCATGTGGATGTGGTCCATCTCTTCATACGGCACCCGGGTGTCCTTACGTTTCACCACGTGTCCGGGCACGCCGACCACCGTCGAATACGGCGGTACCTCCTGCAGCACCACGCTGCCCGCGCCGATCTTGGAATTTCTTCCCACGGTAAATGAACCGAGCACCTTTGCGCCTGCGCTGATCATGACATTGTCCTCGATGGTCGGGTGACGTTTGCCTTTTTCCTTACCGTTACCGCCCAGGGTCACGCCCTGGAACAGGGTGACATTGTCCCCGATGATCGTCGTCTCGCCGATCACCACTCCGGCGCCGTGGTCGATGAACAGGCCCTTACCGATGGTCGCGCCGGGATGGATCTCAATGCCCGTGCGGCGCGTCGCGAACTGCGATACGGCCCGCGCCAGAAAATAGTGTTGCTTCTTATACAGGCGATGGGACAGGCGATAATATACGATCGCGCGATAACTCGGATAGAGGATGACCTCCATGGGAGATTTGATCGCGGGATCCCGGTCCTGGATAACCTTAGCTTCTTCCTTAAAAAACTCGAACATATCTTTTTCCTCCGTTTCCGGACAATAAAAAATCCGCGTGCGCGCTTCTCTCTGCGTACAACGTACGAAGAGACGATAATCAAACGCTACCGCGGTCCCACTCTTCTTAACGGCGCCAAACTGCCGTTCCCTTTTGAAAGCATATAACGCTGCCACCGGACGCGCATACTGTGATTTCCTCGCGTCTGCTCCCGGGTGCACTTCTCCTCTTTTGCTTCGAGACCGGCTTTCAGCCGCCGACCGGTCCTCTCTGACGAAACGATCCAAAGGATACTCTCCCCGTTCATAGCAAAGGTGTATCCGAATTCCGGATACACCCATATAATAAACGATATGATTTGCAAATGTCAAGAGGCAATTACAAAACTGTTGTATTCACGCTTTCCTCAGCGATAATGCTGATGGTCACATTCAGGTTGCCGTTGCGCATGCGCACCTCATCCATGAACTCTTTGAGGCTCGCGTCTTCTTTGAATTTTGCCTCATAGGTCAACTCGAACAGGGTTCCCATGTTGCTGGTCTTGACCTGCTGGAGCTCCACACCCTGCGTATATTTTTCGAACAGATCGTCAAATGCATGCTCGAAATTCAAGCTCTCGGGCAATGTAATGCGCACCTGGCGTCTGGACAGATCGATCTTTTTTACATTGATCGGAATGAAAGAAGCGGCGATCATGACTACGCCGATCAGCAGGACGAAAACGCTCGCCTCTGCGTAGAAACCGAGACCGACGGCCAGACCGGTCGCCATGCCGAAGAATACGGTAACGATGTCCTTGGAATCACCGGGGATACTACGGAAACGAACGAGTGCGAAGATACCCGCGATGGAAAACGCACGCGCCACGTTGCTTCCGACCATGCAGATCACAACGGAAACCAGCGCCGGCAAAACGATGAGCATCACCGCAAAGTTCTTCGAAGCCTTGCTTCTCGCGCTGAGCAGATAGGAAAGGCTCACCAGAATGCCCAGGCCCACGCCGATGCCGATCTTAAGAAGCACATCCTGGACCGTGAAATCCAGGACCTCTGCCGTGTCACTTGTCAAAGAGATTGCTGCCAATAAACTGTTCATAATAACTCCTACATTCTACTCTGTTTTCATCTGCGGTTTTACGGTCAATCCGACTCGCCCACCGCCGCGGGCGCAAATCTGGAACTGCCCGCATCGTGCTCACGCACATATTGCATGTACTCCGTTCCGTATTTGGAAAACGAAGTCGGGAAGATGGAATACTTCGACAGAAGGCGGGCGAACCAAAGGGGAACGGCGCCCAGGACCTTCACTTCCATGAGATGACAATCGGTCAAAAGAACGCGACCGTACACGCCCTTATCCAGATCGAGGTCGTATCTGCGGACCGTAATATTCTTATCGAACGTCACGCGAAACTCCGGATCTTCCTTTCCGAACAACGCCTTTCTCTCATAGGACAGGTACAGTTTCGGAATGACCGGATAGACCGAGCGGAAATAATCCATCTCGTGGAGCATCTGGTGGTTCATGGCCTGAACATTTTCCAGGTCATCCTGCCCCGCCAGGTACGCGTCCGCGCGTGAAAGCGGTGCCATGATGCGGCGTTTGCTCACCAGGCCCTTATATTTCTTTTTGATCTCGATAAAACAACCGGTATCGCGTTTCGGGACCCCGTAACTGCGCAACCGCAACTTCTCTTTATACGTCGGTTTTGCCAAAGAGGTCCGGATCAGCGTGTCATCCGGTGTATCATAATAGATGTTCGTGATCAGATAGTACCCTGTCTTCTTACTGTATTCATCGATCTCCATGTACTCCAGGAGATCGTCCAAAAACGCGTGCAATATATCATTGGGCACTTTATATTTCAGTTCATATCTTCGAAATGTGTCGACTGCCATGGCGATCCCCTTGTGACAGGTTACTTCTGTAACCTGTCGCGTGAGAAATTATCCTCTAAACGAAACGCGTCAGCGATGCGTTTAGAATAATTTCGAGCCTATAAGGTTTGCTAGGCAAACCTTCCTTGTGACCAGATAATATGTTATCCCGTCACGTGTATCTTACACGGAAAATGTGTCGAATTCGTGAAGAATTCGAAAATAATTTCGCAAACCGCACGAATACCATAGAATGACCCCGCTATAGCGAGGTCATTTCCAATGCTCGGTTGTTTATTTCAGTCCGAGGATCTCCAGAACGGTATCCTTCATATTCTCGGGATCGCACTCACGCTTATGCAGGATCTCTGCATCGCGCAACTCTTCCACTGCTTTCGGAATGGTCACGCCGGAAATCTCGTAGAGGCGGTCGACCTTAGCGAATTCATCGTCCGCAATATCCGGAGTCAGAGCGCCGACAGCGTCCAGAACGCTGGTCAGGAACTTATACGGGCTGGCCGTCGAAGCAACGACCGTCACGGTCTCATCCTTCGTCTCCTTGCGGTACTTATCATACACAGCCGATGCGACCGCCGTGTGCGTATCCATCACATAACCTTCCTCGCGGTAGATCTGTGCAATACGGTCCGCAGTCTCCTGCTCGCTCGCATAGTTGCCGTAGAACGGCTCCAGTTTCACCTTCATCTCCGGTGTGATCGAATACTTTCCGTCTTCGGACAGGGACTGCATCAATGCCGCGCAGATATCGGGATCGCAGCCCGCGATCTGATAGATCAGGCGCTCCAGGTTGCTGGAGATCAGGATGTCCATGGACGGCGACGACGTAAGGATGAACTTACGGTTGCGGTCGTAGGTGCCCGTCGAGAAGAAATCAAACAGGACTTTATTTTCATTGGACGCGCAGATCAGCTTCGCGATGGGGATGCCCATCTGCTTTGCGTAGAACGCGGCCAGGATGTTACCGAAATTACCGGTGGGAACGACAACGTTCATCGGCTCGCCGTTTTTGAGAACGCCCTGCGCCAACAGGCGGGTGTAAGCGTACACATAGTAAACGACCTGAGGGACCAGACGGCCGATGTTGATCGAGTTCGCGCTGGAGAAACAGAAACCTGCCACCTCCATCGCCGCTGCCAGATCACGGTCGCCGAAGAGTTTCTTCACGCCCGTTTGTGCGTCGTCGAAGTTGCCGTGGATGCCGACCACTGCGGTGTTGGCGCCCTTCTGGGTCACCATCTGCAGTTTCTGGATCTTGCTGACACCGTCCTTTGGATAGAAAACGATGATGCGGGTGCCTGCGACGTCGGCAAATCCTGCGAGCGCTGCCTTACCGGTATCGCCGGAAGTCGCGGTCAGGATGACGATCTCGCGGTCCAGGTGGTTCTTCTTCTGCGCTGTCACCATCAGGTGCGGCAGGATGGACAGCGCCATATCCTTAAACGCGATGGTCGCGCCGTGGAACAGCTCGAGATGGTAAGCATCGCCAACCTTAACTAACGGGGCGATCTGCACCGTGTCAAACTTCTCGTCGTAGGCCTTATCGATGCAGGAACGAAGTTCCTCCTCCGTATAATCGGTCAGGAAGAGTTTCATTACCTGGTAAGCGATCTCCTGATACGTGTAGCCGGTCATCAGTTCCGGTCCGAATGTAAGCTGCGGGATGCGGTCAGGCACAAACAGGCCGCCGTCTTTCGCCAGGCCCTGCAGGATGGCACGGGACGCAGTCACGGGTTCATTGGCCCCACGAGTACTTCTATATAACAGATCCATAGTATTATCCTCCATATAACAGGTCGCAAATGCAACCGGTTCAGATGTAGCAATATCCGCTGATGCGGGTATCCAGTTAAGTATATATCATTTTTATCGGCGTGTAAAGGGGAAAAACAGTTATATGATCGTTCCAAACGAAACGAGCCCGGCATAAGCCGGACTCGAAATCTTCAAAATCTGGGGTTTTCGATTCTTTTCACGTTTCCGTCAGTTTTTATTTCTCTGGCGTTCCACATAGGGCGAAAACAGTCCGCTTTTCGACACGGCCGGAATGAGGGTCGTGGAAAATGCGAGCACGGTCACTACGCCGCCGGCCGCCTGGGCAATGTTGCCGAGAGCGCCGGTCAGGGCGCCGGCTCCGAGCCGGAGAACGACCAGCTCATAGAACAGGTAACCGAAGATCATGAAAAGCTCACAGAAGACGGCGGAGATGCCGACTGCCACCGCGCGGTATTTCACGCCGGCCGTCTTTAACAGTTTTATCGAAAGAAGCAGGAGCAGGACCATCGCTCCTTTGATCACTGCCGTCGCGGGGGCATACATCGTATATCCCGCCAAAAGGTCACAAAGCAAACTTCCGACTGCCGCCGCCGCGGTTCCGTAGATCGGTCCCAAGAACAGGCCGGCCAGAAGCACGAAGCCGTCGCCGAGGTTGATACAACCGCCGTTCGGCATTCGGATATTGATAAATGCACTGGCCACGTAGATCAGGGCCGCAAACAATCCTGCATACACGGGTAACAAAGTTTCTTTTTTTCTGTCGTTCGTCTTTTTCAACTCACTCATAACTGACTCCTCCTACTATCGACAGATTTTCGGCTGCCCTACAGCCTCTCCCGGAACCGTGTTCCTTGGATTGAGAATAAAATATCACATATCATGACAGAATGCAAGATGTCGGGTAGTAATAATTTCCGAACGCCCGTTATAAGTACAGGCTAGAACAAATAACGAGGTGTCCCGAAGCCCATGAAACACCCCACGAAAACACCCGAAAAGCCATCCTTTACAAGAGACCTCTTGCTTTTTCGGTCGATTATGCTATGATACGTGTATTATAGGGCAGTATGTCCGCTTCATAGTGTGCGTGGCCTTTGAACACCCTATATGGAAAGGAATACCTATGAGCGTTGGTTCATTCATCCGGCGCAGGCGAAAACTCATTCTGATCATCCTGATGGTGATCGGTATCGGAGGGATCGCCGGCGGCGCCTATCTCGTACTGAACTACAACAAAGAAATAGAAGAAGGTTACGAACATCTCGC
>JAFZPG010000112.1 GCA_017550425.1 Lachnospiraceae bacterium
ATGGGAATCCGCGCCGATCACCACATTGCCCGCTACGACCAGGCCCTGCTCCGGGAGCAGCGCATGCTCGATGCCCATCTTACCGACATCAAAGAAATTCGTGATGCCGTACTTATTTGCGAAATTACGGACGCACTTGCAGTGCTCTGCGCTCTTGATGTCCTTATTCGGCACGAAATGGTCCATGACCAGGGCGATCTTATCCTGATCGAACACGCCTTCCGCCTTAAATTTATCCATTTCATGAATGGCTACCGGGGACGTGATATCGTTACCGAGCACCAGATCCAGATTTGCCTCGATGAGCTGTCCTGCTTCCACCTTATCAAGTCCGGCCGCCGCGGCCAATATCTTTTGTGTCATTGTCATTCCCATAACCAATACCTCCGGTTTCTTATGTTGCTTTATTTATTGTTATCGAAATCGATCGGGGTGAAATCCAGATCGTAAGGGTTCTTCGCTTTCTCTGCAGTCTCTTCTGCCGCGTTCTGCGCTGTCTGAGCCGCTTCCTGAACCTGCTCCGTTGCAGCATCAGCCGCCTCAGAGCCGCCTTTTATCATCTGCGCCAACTCCTTCTCGAGTTCATCGGGGTCCGGCGTGAAAACGGGTTCTGCCTGTGCGGCCGACTGTGCTCCTGCATTTGAATTCATAACGGAAGACAGGTTCTCCACAGGACGCATGGTTCCGTCGACATCCATCTCAAAGGAAGGCGCGCTCGACATCTGACCTGCGTTCTGGGCCTGCTTCGCAGGATAATACTTCAGTTTCAGGAAAGAACCGAGATCCTTTGAAAACATCTTATTCAGCTCTGCATTGTAACCGCATATGCAATGCGGTACCAGCTGGTCGATCGTTCTGACAGCAGCGGCTGCCTGCGGTGTGGGCGGAGCCACGACCATCTTTCCGTTGATACCATACAGACGCAGATAGTTGGTTCCTTTATAGGTGTAAACATACGCCCAAACGATCTCTCCGAGATCCACTACATGAATCTTTCCGCCTTTGCGATAGAAAACATAGTCAGGGGAAATGAACATATCGTCACTGATCTTTGTCGCTCCGGAAAAAGCGTTATCCAATTTCTCCATACTGCGTCTCGGATCCGCAGCGATAAATTTCTTTACCGCCGAGTCAAAAGTCATCATTGAGAATACAACATGGAAAACAGCGTAAAGAGCTGCCAGAAGCATGACGATCAAACAAATGATGACCAGGAACTTCGAAGAACGGCCTACCAGATCATAATCCACGGTGTAGGTTTCCAGGTTCGTCATGGAGTCCACATATTCCGTATATCCGGACTTTTGGATTTTACTGATGCAATCATTCCAATATTTTATCTCACTGGATTTGATCTTACGTATGGAACCCGTGAAATGATAGGTCGGCGGAAGCGTATCCGTATCTCCATAGATATAATCCCAGAACTGATCCGACAAAGATTTCAAAGTCGTATCCTGTTTTGCGGGAACCACGATACCGAAATAATGAGGTTTGTTCGTGTTCTCATCCACCATGATGACGATATATCCCACGGAGGTCAGAGTAGCATTTCCTACTTGAACGCCGTTTTTCTTACGGATCGTTTCGGTACGGATATAGTTGGCCATAACATAATCCGCATCAAACGTAACATATTTCCCTTCCATGCTTGCAAGGGATTGGTTCATATCTGCTTTGGAAGGTCCCGCAAGATATTTAATAAAATCTAACCGTGTAACGGCCATGGCTGCCACGATGATCACTGCACAAACGATCACGGTGATCTTCATATTTCTTGAAACTCGTTTCTTAAAATACTCTAACATCTCTTTCTCTCCCCATCTTTCTCAGTTCTGACCCTCATGATTGAAAACCGGGCAGGGCTTATGTAACCCTGCCCGGCAAATGTTTTAACTATTGTCAGATCAAAATGGATCAGTTGTTGATCAGCTTATCTGCTTCGTTGTTCCAGCTGTACAGCTTACGAACTTCCTCACCGATCTTCTCAGCGGGATGCTCGGAAGCAAGCTTTCTCATAGCCTTGAAGTGAACCTGACGACCTGCAGGGCTCATCTCCTGAAGGAACTCGCTTGCAAATGTACCATCCTGGATATCGGAAAGGATCTTCTTCATAGCCTTCTTGGTATCCTCGGTAACGATCTTCGGTCCGGTGATGTAATCGCCGTACTCAGCGGTGTTGGAAATGGAGTAACGCATGCCTGCAAAACCGCTCTGGTAGATCAGGTCTACGATGAGCTTCATCTCGTGGATACACTCGAAGTATGCGTTTCTGGGATCGTAACCGGCCTCAACGAGGGTCTCGAAACCGGCCTGCATCAGAGCGCAAACGCCGCCGCAAAGAACGGCCTGCTCACCAAAGAGGTCTGTCTCGGTCTCTGTACGGAAGGTCGTCTCAAGGAGACCTGCGCGAGCGCCGCCGATACCAAGGCCGTAAGCCATAGCGATGTCCCAAGCCTTACCGGTAGCATCCTGCTCAACTGCGATCAGACAAGGAGTACCCTTACCTGCCTGATACTCGCTGCGAACGGTGTGACCCGGAGCCTTCGGAGCGATCATCGCAACGTCAACGCCCTTAGGCGGAACGATGCAACCGAAGTGAATGTTGAAACCATGAGCGAACATAAGCATATCGCCGTCCTTAAGGTTCGGAGCGATATCCTTCTTATACATATCAGCCTGAAGCTCGTCGTTAATGAGGATCATGATGATATCTGCGCGCTTTGCTGCCTCTGCAGCGGTATATACCTCGAAGCCCTGTGCTTCAGCCTTCGCCCAAGACTTGCTGCCCTCGTAGAGACCGATGATAACGTGACATCCGGACTCTTTCAGGTTCAGTGCGTGAGCGTGGCCCTGGCTTCCGTAACCGATGATGGCAATGGTCTTGCCATCAAGCAGTGCTAAATTACAATCTTTCTGATAAAAAATTCTTGCCATTTTGTTTTTCCTCCGAAAAGTTTAAATGTTTAAATATTCGGGAGCAAGAAGCTCCTGTTTTGCAGGCAATGCCTGAAAAATCGATCTTAATCCTCGAGATACGGTTCGTCCTCGGATCCTCTGGGAAGTCCCGCAACACCGGTGCGTACCAGCTGCTTGATCTCGAAACCTTCCAAAAGATGGATGAACGCCTGGATCTTCTGGCTGTTACCCGTGAGTTCGATGATCACGGATGTCGTCGAAACGTCGATGACGTTTGCGCGGAAAATGTCTGCGACCGCCACGACCTTGTGACGATTCTCTGCGGTAGCCGCAACCTTGATCAGTACCAGTTCACGTGTAACCGAAGACTCGGGCTCAAGTTCCTTGATATCCACCACATCGACCAGTTTGTCCAGTTGCTTATAGATCTGCTCCAGGGCCTCCGGCTCACCGGAAGCGACAACGGTCATACGGGAGAAATTCGGGTTCTCGGTCACTCCCACGGTAAGACTGTCAATGTTGTACCCTCTGCGGCTGAACAAACCGGACACACGGCTTAAGACACCGGCCTGGTTATCCACCAGCAGGGATAATACCATACGATTGTTCATAAAGCTCCTCCTGTCCTTGTTTAAGGGTTTGCATTTATTTGAATGCTAACTCTTATCTTATCAATTTCACTTTATAAAGTCAACCTCTTTTTCATTTTTGCTTGCTTTTCCCCCGTTTCTTTGATAGATTATTAATGAGAATTCGGAAAATGCAGCCCGAACGTCGCATTTTCCGGCCATGACAAGGAGAACACGAACATGATATTTGCGATCGACATCGGTAACACCAATATAACCTTCGGATGCATTGACGATAAAAAAGTATATTTCACCGAGCGCGTTTCCAGCGACCATAACAAGACGCCTTTCGAATACGCGATCATCTTCCAAAATATTCTGGACTTTCAGAAAATCACTTGCGAGCAGATCGAAGGCTCGATCATCTCTTCGGTCGTTCCTTCCATCGGCGATACGGTCGCGCAGGCCGTTACGCGCGTTCTCGGCCGATCCCCTCTCGTCGTCGGACCCGGTGTGAAAACGGGATTGAACATCCTGATCGAAAACCCTGCACAACTCGGCGCGGACCTGGTCGTCGGAGCTGTTGCCGCGCTCGAAAAATACCCCTGCCCCATGATCATCTTCGACATGGGCACCGCTACGACGGTCTCCGTCATCGATAAGAACCGCAATTTTCTGGGCGGCATGATCGCGCCCGGCATCCGCGCTGCTGCGCAGGCCATGTCCCAGACCACGGCCCAGCTGCCGGACATCTCGCCCGCTATTCCGAAGCATGTCATCGGCCGCAACACGATCGAATGCATGCGCGGCGGTCTGATCTTCGGCAACGCCGCCATGATGGACGGACTCATTGACCGCATCAATGATGAACTCGGCGCACAGGCCACCGTCATCGCGACCGGCGGCATGGCGCGCTATGTCATCCCCTCCTGCCGCCGTAAGGTCATCTATGACGACGATCTTCTCCTGTTCGGCCTCTATCTGATCTACAAAAAGAACGTCTGACCTTTGGTTTTTCTTGACAGACATAAGGGCTTGTGCTACACTTATTTCCGTGTTTTTCATGATGTCAGGCAGGCCTGAAGGCATTGCCCGCATCGACTTAGACCATCAGGAGGATTCCTATTATGAATAAGATCAAGATCCCGGAGGGCTATGTGCCCGCGCTGAAAGGGTTTGACCTGCAGTGCGCCATCGCCTCCATCCGCAAATGTTTTCAGGCACAGTTGGAAGAAAACCTGAACCTGCGCCGCGTGTCAGCGCCGCTCTTCGTGCTGGCGGACTCCGGATTAAATGATAACTTAAGCGGCTGGGAACGCCCGGTCGGCTTTGATGTTCCTGCCATAGGAAAGGATGCACAGGTCGTTCATTCTCTCGCAAAATGGAAGCGTCTCGCGCTGAAGACCTACGGTTTTTCCATGCATGAAGGTCTCTACACCGATATGAACGCCATCCGCCGCGACGAGGAACTGGATAACCTCCACTCCATCTACGTGGATCAGTGGGACTGGGAGAAGATCATCTCCGTC
>JAFZPG010000113.1 GCA_017550425.1 Lachnospiraceae bacterium
CCTGTTTACGTGGTTTAATTTGCTGAATGTGTTGTTGGCGGTGGCGCTGGCACTGGTGGGCGCGTGGAGAAACATGCTGTTTATGGGCGTTGTGGTCTCCAATACATTGATCGGTACCATTCAGGAGATGCGGGCGCGAAAGACCGTGATGCAGTTGAAGCTGCTGGCGGAGTCGCCGGTGAGCGTGCTCCGGGAGGGCGTTTCGAAGATGGTATCCCCTCGCGAACTGGTCCGGGGCGATCTGGTGATGCTGCATGCCGGCGATCAGATCCCGGCGGATGCGTACGTGCGTTCCGGGTGCGGAAGCACGGATGAGAGCCTGCTGACCGGTGAGAGCGATCCCGTATCGAAGAGCGAGGGCGACTGGCTCCTGAGCGGAAGCGTGATCGTTTCCGGCAGTTTTACCGCCCAACTGATCTATGTGGGCGAGGAAAGCTACGCCAATCGTTTGACGAAGAATGCGCGGAAGATCAAGCCGCCAAAGTCGGCGCTGATGAACGATCTCAACCGCATTGTGCGGTTCGTATCCATGGCATTGATCCCGATCGGCTGCGCGCTTCTGGTGAAGCAGCTATGCATCATGCATGAGGATCTGGCAACGGCGGTGACCGGAGCGGTGGCCGCGATGGTCGGTATGATCCCCGAGGGACTGATCCTGCTGACCAGCGTTGCATTGGCCGTGGGAGTGGTACGCCTGGGACGTCGCAAGACGCTGGTGCAGGAACTGTACGGCATCGAGACGCTGGCGCGGGTGGACGTGTTGTGCCTGGATAAGACCGGCACCATCACCACCGGCGATATGACCATGGAACGCATGGTGATGCTTTCGGATGCTTCGGAGGAAGATTGCCGGAACATCCTGCGGCGTTTTCTGGGCGCGGGAGAGAACCTCAGTCCGACGTTGAAAGCCCTGGAAAATGCAGTCGGAACTGCAGAGGAGCAGCCGACGGCAGTCTTTCCCTTTGATTCGACCGTAAAAAAATCGGCCTATTCATTTGCCGATGGAAATACATATGTGCTCGGCGCACCGAATTTCGTGTGGCCGGAAAATGAGATGTGGCGCCCGGAGGCGGCGAAACTGACCGCGGAAGGGTTGCGCGTGTTGCTTCTTTGCGAGGCGCGGGGGACCATCGAGGATGGAAAACTTCCGCCGGTGAGCCGCCCGCTCTGCCTGGTGGCGCTGAATGATACCCTGCGGGCCAATGCCGAGCAGACGCTGGGCTATTTCGCCGAGCAGGGCGTGACTTTGAAACTGATCAGCGGTGACGACCCGCGCACGGTGTCGGCCATCGCCGCCCGTGTGCAGCTGAAGGGCTCGGATCGTTTTGTCGATGTGTCGGAATTGACCGACGAGCAGCTTAGGGACGCCGTGGAGCAGAACACGGTATTGGGCCGCGTGACACCCGAGCGGAAGCGTGCTCTGGTCGAGGTGCTGAAAGAGGCGGGCCATACGGTCGCGATGACCGGCGACGGCGTCAACGACATTCCGGCACTGAAAGCTTCGGACTGTTCCATCGCTATGCCCGGCGGCTCCGATGCGGCACGCCATGCCGCCCAACTGCTTCTGCTGGGCGCCGATTTCGCAGCATTGCCCGCCGTGGTCGATGAAGGCCGGCGCGTGATCAACAACATCAACCGTGCAGCCTCCCTCTTCCTGGTGAAGACGCTGTATTCCTTCCTGCTGGGATTGTTTTTCATCTTTTTGCCCGCGGCCTACCCGTTCCAGCCCATCCAGCTGACGCTGGTCTCCACGCTGACCATCGGCGCGCCGTCGTTCTTCCTGGCACTGGAACCGAACCGCGAACGCGTGCGCGGAAATTTCCTGCGTTCGGTGCTCATGCGGGCCATCCCCGGAGCGCTGGCAGTTACGATCTGTGCTTTAGTCGCCGCCGTCATGGAACATGTCGGCTGGAGCCACGAGGTCTGCTCGACTCTGGCCACGCAGTCGGCAGCGGCTGCAGGTCTGGCCACTCTGTTCGTCACCTGCTTCCCGTTCTCGAAGATGCGAGCCTTTGTATTCGCAGGTTCCTGTGTTGCCATGGTGATCGCGATCCTCTTCTTCCGGGACTTCTTCTTCCTGTCCGCGATGTCCGGAACCCAGTGGCTCGTACAGATCGCATTGGCCGCATTCACGGTCGCTTTCATCCCGTTTTTACGGTGGTGCATGAACCGAAAGAAAAAAGTATGAATATATATTGAGGGATCGATCCTCGGAAACGAAAAAGATCCGGCAGTCTGCCGGATCTTTTTTATTTGTTCAGGCCTGTTCTCACGTACGGTCTGCGCCTTTTTGCTGCGCGTAGTAGTTGATGTAGGCTTGTTTCGTTTTCTGCTTGTTGCGGACGCTGATGCTGATCTCTTCGCCCTGATCCATGACGATGGCGTTATCGTCGACGCTCTTTGCGTAGTCGAGGTTCACCAGGTAGCAGCGGTTGCACTTGATGAAGTTCGGGTGCTGGGAGAGCTGCTCCTCAATGTCCTTTAGGGGAACATTGACCTGGAAGTCCTTACCGACGGTGTGCACCATGCACATCCAGTTGAAGACCTCGATGTAGCGGATCTTCGCGATCGGAAGCGAGACGGGGATGCGGTCCGAGGTGACGTTCAGGGTGGCGTACTGGAGATCCATGCGGCCTTCCAGACGCTCCAAAAGCTGGTAGAGACGCGGCCGTGCCACGGGTTTTACGAGGTAGCCTTCCGCCATCAGGTCATAACTCTCTATGGCATGCTCTTCACTCGAGGTCACGAATATGATCATGGTATTCGGAGCCTTCTCACGCAGTTTGCGTGCCACATCAATGCCGTTCATATCGGTCATGTAAATGTCCAAAAAGACGATGTCCCAATCCGGACGGTTCTTCAGTTTTTGCTGCTCGTACGAGAGGAGCAGCTTCTGTCCGCTGTCGTAAACCTCAACGTGTACGTCGGAATCGTGAGACGAAAACCAGTCGTGAAGCATCGTGTATAATGCTTTGATATCGACCTTGCTGTCGTCGCAGATCGCAATCTTCATTACACATACCCTCCTTGTTGTATATCGGGGGTGCCCGATATGCAACTCGAGAAGTTTGGTTCGAGTACATGGGCTATGCCCAGGTACGAGAATAAACTTCGAGCACATCGGCCCGACATACTTATCTTTGTGCCAGTGATATCCGACACCTCTTTCTTCCTTACTCTTTTAATTATAGCATAAATAATACAAAACTCAAGGGGAAATTCCGAAATTTGTGAGGAAGATGGACCGTTACGTATAAAATTTATGTGAGCGTCGCTTTCAAATGTGTGGAAAATGACCATAAAACCGCACAGAATTTGTGGAAAAAGCGTCCGGATTGTAGTAAAATAAAAGATGTTTTTGAAAGTTCAGAAGGGAGAGAATATGTTTAAGTATCTGAAGAAATACTGGTTCTGGTGTCTGCTGGCCCCGGTGTGCATGTTCGGAGAGATCGCAATGGATCTGATCCAGCCGAAGATCATGTCATCCATCGTGGATGACGGTGTTCTGAAGAGCGATGTCGGTCTCATTATCGACTTGGGCGTCCGCATGATCCTGTTGGTGCTGTTCGGCGGCCTCTGCGGAACGCTCTGCGGCGTTTTCGCCAATTTTGCCACACGCCATTTCGGAAACGACCTGCGTAAGGCACTCTTTACCAAGATCATGAATCTGTCATTTTCCCAGACAGACCGGATCTCCACCGGATCCCTGATCACCCGTTTATCCAACGATGTAAACCAAGTTGAGATGGTAGTCATGCTGTTTATCCGCATGGCTGTCCGCAGCATGTGTATGTTTATCGGCGGTATCTACATGCTGTACCGCATTTCCTCGAAATTTGCCCTGTTGACCGTCGGAGCGCTGCCGTTCGTGATGATCGGCGTGACGTTCTTCCTGCGCAAAGCGACACCGATGTTCGCTGTCGTTCAGAAGAAACTGGACCAGGTCAACCATGTTATGCAGGAAGACGTGGCCGGCGCCCGCGTGGTCAAAGCGTACGTCCGCGAGCAGTATGAGCTCGATCGTTTCGATAAGGCCAATGATGACCTCGTGACCATCAACCTGCGTGTGCAGACCCTGCTCGCGTTCATGATGCCTTACATGAACATCATCCTGAACCTCGTTGTGATCCTGCTTCTGTATGTCGGCGCAATCACGGTGAAAGAGGGCTCGGATCTGCAGATCGGTGAGCTCATGGCGGCCCTGACCTACGTGGCCATGATCCTGCACAGTGTGACTTTTGTGGCCAATATCTTTCAGAGCATCACGCGTGCCCGCGCATCCGTCGCGCGACTGAATGAGGTCCTGGACAGCCCCGACCTGATCGAGGACGGGGATTATGAGGCGGCGAAAGCAGCATTGGCCGAAAAACTCGGTGTGGAGCTTAATGTTGCGCAAAAGACCCTCGGAAGCATCCGCTTCGAGAATGTTTCCTTTGCCTATCCTTCTTCACCGGATCGTAAGGTGCTGGAAAACATCGATCTTACGATCCGCCCCGGCGAGACATTTGCCATTTTGGGAACCACCGGCAGTGGTAAGTCTTCATTCATCAACCTGATCCCGCGTTTTTACGATGCGGACGAGGGCAATGTCTATGTGGACGATATCAATGTAAAAGATTATGAACTGCACGAACTGCGTGAGAAGGTCGTGACCGTCATGCAGCGCGCGGAGTTATATTCGCGTTCCATCATGGAGAACATCCGTTGGGGACGTGAGGACGCTACGGATGAGGAAGTCTACGCAGCGGCCCGCGCCGCACAGGCCGACGGCTTCATCCGTGAGGCGGAAAACGGTTATGACACACATGTGACCGAGGCCGGACATTCACTCTCCGGCGGTCAGAAACAGCGTATTTCCATCGCGCGTGCGCTTTTGCGAAAAGGAGAGATCCTGATCTTCGATGACGCGACCAGCGCACTCGACCTTAAGACCGAGGCGGCGCTCCATAAGGCGCTGCGGTCGGAGTATTCCGATGTGACGAAGATCATCATTGCCCAGAGGATCGCGTCCGTCCGCAATGCGGACCGGATCATGGTCCTGGACCGCGGTAAGATCCTGGCCATCGGAACCCACGATGAATTGATGCAGAACTGCGACCTGTATCAGGATATCTATCGGTCCCAGTTGAAAGAAGATAAGAAGGGGGTGACGGCAAATGAGTGATCCTAAGCAAACATCTCCTCGCCCGCAGCAACAACAGATGGTCCGCTTCGGCGGACGTCCCGGCGGCGGTCCGCACGCGATGGCGCGCGAGATCGAGAAGCCGAAGAACATGAAAAACATTCTGGGGCGTCTCATGTCGTATTTCAGCGCCGAGAAAAAGATCCTGCTGATGTTGTTCATCTGCGTCGTGGTCGTATCTCTGTCCACGCTCGCAGGCCCGAGCATGCAGGGTAAGGCAATCGACCTGATCTTCGATAAGGAGTTCGACGTTCTGCCCATCCTTCTGTTCGCCATGCTCGGCATCTATGTTCTGAATACCGGCTTCATGCTCGGACAGTCGCTTTTGTCGGCGAACCTGAGCCAGCGTATCGTGCGGAAGATGCGTCACGACCTGTTCGCGAAGATCGACAACTTGTCCATCTCGTACCTGGATACACACTCCGGCGGCGATATCATGAGCCGTATGACGAACGATGTCGAGAACATTTCCCAGACCATTTCCCAGAGCATCGGCTCGCTGTTTTCCGGCGTTCTGACCATCGTCGGGACGGTCGCCATCATGTTCTGGTATTGCTGGCAACTGACCCTGATCACGTTCTTCACGGTCTTGATGACCGTGGTCGTGACGAAGTTTTTGTCGAAGGTCATGCGCCGCACCTATAAGCACCGTTCCATCGTACAGGGTAAATTGAACGGTCATTCAGAGGAGATGATCACTGGATACCGTTCCATCGTGGCCTATAACAAGAAAGAAGATGTGATCCAGGAGTTCAACGATCTTTCCGATGAACTGTGCAACGTCAGCATCCGCGCGGAGATCCTCGGCGGCTCGATGGGCCCCATCATGAACTGTATTTCCAACGTCGGCTTCGTTATTGTTTCGGCGTTCGGCGGATTTTTCGCCTACCATGGTCTGATCTCCATCGGTACGATCTCGGCCTTCATCCTCTATGCGAAGCAGTTCTCGCGTCCCATCAACGAGATCGCGCAGCTGTACGGCAACGTGCAGACCGCTCTCGCAGGCGCAGAGCGTGTATTTGAGATCATGGACCTTCCGAATGAGAATAACGTCGGCGACGTTCCCATGGATCAGGTCGAGGGCAACATCACCTTCGAGCACGTGGATTTCTCCTATGTGCCCGGTAAGCAGGTGCTTCACGATTTTAACCTGGAGATCCGTCCCGGCCAGAAGGTGGCGCTCGTCGGCGCGACCGGCAGCGGTAAGACGACCATCGTCAACCTGCTCATGCGTTTCTATGAGCCCGATTCCGGTTCGATCAAGATCGACGGCGTGGACATCTTCGATTACAAACGCGATGATCTGCGTGACCACACCGCGATCGTTCTGCAGGACACCGTCCTGTTCTCCGATACCATCGCGGGAAATATCAAATACAGCAACCAGGAGGCTTCCGATGAGGAAATGTACGAGGCAGCTCGGATCTCGAACTGCGAGTCCTTCATTTCCCGCCAACCCGATGGCTACGATACCTACCTGAAACTGGCCGGCGCGAACCTGTCGGCGGGCCAGAAGCAGCTGCTTACGATCGCGCGCGCCGTGCTTTCGGATCCGTCCATCCTGATCCTGGATGAGGCGACCAGTTCGGTCGATACCCGAACCGAAAAGAAGATCCAGGATGCAATGGCGCAGCTCATGAAGAACCGCACGAGCGTGATCATTGCCCACCGTCTGTCCACCATCATGGACGCCGATAAGATCGTCGTTATGGACCAGGGACGCGTGGTCGAGACCGGAACCCATGAAGAACTTCTGAACCTCGGCGGCCGCTACGCAGAGTTGTATCAGACACAGTTCGCGGGTCTGGAAACATAAATGAATGATACTAGGCTCGAAAAGTCCGACCGTGCATGCAAGCATGCAAAGGGTCGAATAATGGCTGCGTGAAGGCGAACAGGCGAACAAAAGCGCCGAAAAACGTTGTTTTGTTCGCTTGTCGAGCCGGTAATTGCCAGAGGGAAGGCAGGCGAACAAAAGGGTTTGAAAAGCTGAATTTGTTCGCCGGCTGAGCCGGACATTGGCCGAGGGAGGAAAAAAAGCGAACAAAAGGGGCTGAAAAGCTGAATTTGTTCGCCTGTCGAGCCGGACATTGGCCGAGGGAAGGCAGGCGAACAAAAGGGGTTGAAAAGCTGAATTTGTTCGCCGGCCGAGCCGGACATTACCCGAGGGAAGGCAGGAAAAGCGAACAAAAGGGTTTGAAAAGCTGAATTTGTTCGCTGGCCGAGCTGGACATTGGCCGAGGAATGGCAGGAAAAGCGAACAAAAGGGTTTGAAAAGCTGAATTTGTTCGCCTGTCGAGCTGGACATTGGCCGAGGAATGGCAGGAAAAGCGAACAAAAGGGTTTGAAAAGCTGAATTTGTTCGCCTGTCGAGC
>JAFZPG010000114.1 GCA_017550425.1 Lachnospiraceae bacterium
CTCATCAAATAATTCGCCGACGAAATCCACCGCCGTCGTGGTTGTATGCACTGTAAACTTATTCCACTTCATAAAAATCCTATCCGGTCCGCCGCGTCTTCGCGCAGCGTCCCTGCGGGTCCGTTCTCGGGCATGCGCCCAACCCGCCATCTTACATCTTACAACACCTTCCCAAAATGTGCAAGCGGAAGTCACGATCCACGCCCGGCGATATACCTAATGGCGCTCAGGCTTCTGCGGCGAACTGCGGTTGTATGCGGGCAGTTGCGGGCAGTTCCCTGCGCTGTGAAAAACTAACCTCGCTTTCGGCGGAGTTTTTCTACAGCTCGATCAATGCCCGCTACCGCTCGCATACATAACCACTCATCTGCAGAGGCCAGAGCGCCACGACACACCGGGCGTAGATCGCTCGCTATGTTGAAAAACAAAAGCAAGATCAGGAACGATCTCGACACGAGCGTTGTTCGTCGCGCAAATGCCGTAATCATGAAGCCAAATCAGCGGCACTTACGACATAGACGGCGTTCACGATGCTTATGTCGTGATCCCAATGAAACCACGTTCGAGTTTACGATATGACGTATGTCCACTATGCCATATGTCGTAAGGAAGTTCAAAATCAATTATGGAGTATGTTAAATATGATTTACGACTTTAGTCCTTTTTATCCCAGACGTCCGTTTTCGGTGTTTTCGGTGCCTTCGCGTGTGGTCGAGATGACGTTGCGGAAGCAAGCGATGGATGTGGAGTTTTACGGGCCTCATCTGATCTTGATTCTTTCGGGTGCCGTGCGTCTGAGTCCTCTCATTGCTGACGAGAACGAGCTTGAAGGCGTGCTTTCCGCAGGCCATGTCGTTTTCTCGAATACATCCTGCTCCTACACGATTTCCGCTGGAAACACTGCCGTCAGCAGTCTCTGCATCTATGGTTTCGAAGATGTTATGATTTCTCCGGCACTCGACGCTCGTTCCTCTCGCCTCGATCACCTTCCGGCGCCGGACTGTATTTCCGCCTGCGCGCTTTCCTCTCTCTTCTCCCATCTTCCCCCGATCCGTCAGTTTCCGGCCTCGACCCTTTCGCATCTGACTGAGTCCGTCAACGAAGCGTTAAAAAGAGACCCGGTCTGCGGCGATCTCACCGCAGTGGGTCTGCTCTATCCGTTTCTGTTGGCTCTGGCAGCGAAAGTACCCGGCGTCGTCCATTCCTCGGACATGAAGTCATCGGGTAAACAAGCAAGATCCTGCCCGTCCTCTCTCCTTCTTCAAGCCATCGATTTTATCTCGAAGAATTACGCATCCCCCATCGGAAGCGCTGACCTCGAACAGGCGGTCATGACTCCGGGTACCACCCGAACGCACCTCTCGCGCCTGTTCGAAGAAGCCTTCAACCTCCGACCGATCGAATACCTGCAGCAGTACCGCCTGCACCGCGCCACATTGCTACTGGAACGAAGCGACATCAGTCTCGAATGCATTGCCCGTGAATGTGGCTTCTCCGGGCGAAGTTATTTCAGTGCTGTCTTCACGAAACACCGCGGCGAAAGCCCGACCGCCTTCCGCAAGCGTCGCGCCTGTGCACCCCCCTCCCCCTGACGCGCCATGATCGTTTCCCTACGCGCATATTCTTCAATTCTTCCATTTTGCGCGTAATCTGCACCGGTTCTGAGCACTTTCCCTACGCGCATATTCCTCTATTCTTCCATTTTGCGCGTAATCTGCACCAGCCAGAAGCTCTTTTCCTACGCGCAAAACCCTCAATCCGTTCCTTTTGCGCGTAATCCGCCTCTTCCCACGGCTCTTTTCCTACGCGCAAAACCCTCTATTCTTCCCTTTTGCGCGTAATCCGCACCGGCCAGGAGGCCTCTCCCTACGCGCAAAACGATCCCCGAGGCATCGCCTCGGGGATCGACATATAACTACTTACTATAAAACTTACAGGCGGAAGCGAGGTCCGTTCTCTTCTTCGCTCATCTTGCCCTGTGCGTCGCGGCGATCGTACAGCTGCGCCGCCTCGATATACTTCTGCATGAACATGATCATGAACATCAACTTGATGACCAGAAGAATAGCGGTGACCCACATCGGGATCTTATCTACGTAAGCCGCCACTTCCGTTATGGCCGAGATCACGGTGATGATGGTCCACATGTTGCGAAGATCATAACTACCCATCATGTAGCCGTATTTATCCTCCATGCCCTTGATGCCCTCAATGATGATATACACAATAACGAGTCCGGTCAGGACTTCGATCCATTTAACAGCCTGGTAGAGCGGGTTCGCCCAACTCTCGGCGCCTGCAAGGCACACAGCCAGAGTACCGACCGTGGCAAACATCGCGATCGTAGCGATCTTATATACCAAAGCCAATGTATCATTCTCATGCTTGATCACTTTTATACCCTTACGGATGAAAAAATATCCGATACAAGCAGGCAGGATGGGCAAAACCACCGTATCCCCCACCGTAAAACGGAAACAAAATGCAACGATCAAAATACCTAATGCAGCAATTGACATTTACGTAACCTCCTGTTTTCTCAACTGCGTTCTATTATACTATTTCATGCACAAAATGTAAAGAAGACTTTATCATTTTGCGTCATTTGTCACCATTCTCTTCCGCTTCCGTCAACCCGGTCAATGTCTCCTTCATCAGCAGGATCATTTCCTCCCGGAATGCATCGTAGTTTTCCGGATGCATGGTGCCCATGGCCGAGATCGCGCCGTCCTCATAACTGATATTCAACTGGAACCACTCCTCATTGTTGTAATCTTCGGCTGCTTTATCCCAGCCATACCACGAGGCGACATCGTATTTCCGGACCAGCGCATCCACTTTCTCAAAAAACGGATCCGTATCCGCCAGCGAATAGTACTTATTGACGGCGAAGCCCTTCTCGAAATAGGTCCCGCTGTCTGACCGGATCTCCACGTGGAAGTTTTGGTCGCGGATCTGAGGGGACTGAACAAACATCTCATATTTATCCCGTCCGCTCTGCCCGCGCTGAATAAAGTTTGCAATTAACGAACTGATCTTCCCGTGAAAACCACGGCTGATGATCTTTTGGTTTTCTCGTTCCACCAGTTGCTGCTCCAGCGGTTTCAGGATCTCACGCATCTCCGCATAAAACTCCCGGTAGCCTTTCGGCCAGGCGTTGGAGCCATGCGCATACATATCTTTCCCGTCCCGGAACTTTATAGAGAGTGAAAAACCGTCGCCGTCCAAAACATGACGGGCCGAACGGCTGAAGCCGTCCCACTTCCACAATTTGTGCGTCTCATACAGGGCAGCAACTTTCGTCGCCGTCTCGGCATCGGCCTCCATCGACACCTCCCCGAACGGATAGAGCATACTTTCAAAAGTAAACGTCATCGGTTCGTCAAACGAAAGCTCATAACTGTAACTGTCAGCGCCGATGCTTCCGATATAGCGATAACAAAACGAAGCCAGGCGGCTCTCATTCGCAGTGCCGGCCTCGCCTGCGCCCTCCGGCCCGTCGTATCCGAACTCGTCATCCTCGGGATCGGGCTTTCCCTTACCGATATGCAAAACTCTCTTCATTTTATCGAGCCAAGATGTTTTTTTCGCCATCAGTTATCTCCTCTCAACTTCTGAAAAAATATTCGGCCGCACGTATCATCCGGCCGAAAGAAACCTATGGATCAGGCTTTTCGAAAGAAACGCCGCAGTTCGGCAAATGGAACGGGTCTGGAATACTTAAAGCCCTGTAAGTAAGACGCCGACATCTCGATGCATCGCTTTTCGTCTTCTTCGCTCTCAATGCCTTCATAAAGCACATCCAATTCAAATCCGGAAAACATGCCCGCCAGTGTTCCGACCATTTTTTCCGATCGTTCGTCCGAGTCACTCGCCAAAACCAGCGAGCGGTCAAACTTGATAATATCAAACGGCAGTTCCAGGATCCTCTCCATATTGGAAAAACCGGTCCCGAAATCATCCAGATAGATCTTGATGCCCTTTTCCTTTAATGCGTCCAACCTGCTCTTGATCAGTGTAAAATCATACTCGTTGAGCGACTCCGTGATCTCAAAAGCCACTTTGCTTAACGGGATCTCGCTCTCACCGATGATCGATGCGACCGTTTCCGTAAAATCCTCTTCCTTCAGATCCAGCATGGAAAGATTTACCGATACACGGGTAAATGCATATCCGTCCTCCATCAGGTTTTCGATCTCGTCACAGGTTTTCTGCAACATGATCCGGGTCAGCGTGTGGATATATCCATACTCTTCTGCTAAAGGGATGAACCTGCGCGGATTTACGATCCCGAGTTTCGGAAGATCCAGGCGCATCAATGTCTCTGCCGTATCAAACACCTTCGTCTTAATGTTGAAGACCGGCTGGCAATAGACCCGGACTCTTTCGTCCCTCAGATCCTTCTTTTTGTTGATATCCGCCAGTTCGGACAGGATATACTCATATTCTTTAAAAACGGCCACGTCCTGATCATTGACCTTATGAATCTCATTCATCGCCATATTTTGGTGGATATTGCGCAGGAAACTGATATAAGCCTTCTTTTGGCTGATCTCTTCTATGGATCTTCCCAGAACGATCTTGTAATTATACTTATGCTTCTCGAGCGTCCCGACCACGTCTGCGATGACATTTTCCGAGCGTCTCCGGTAATCCGGGTTCGCGCTCTTCTTCGCAACAAAGATCATATGGCCGTTGCTGATCTGATACAGCAAAACGCCCTTAAACAGACGGTCTCCGGTGTTTCGAAGTGCTTTCATCACTTCCTCCGGAAGGGTAGCGCCCTCCACATCAAAATCAGGGAGGAACAGACTCACATAGAGAAGTTCGCGCTCCTTCTTGAGATGGTTCGCGATCGTATCTTCAAAGGCTTTCGCGTCCGCCGCCCCCGAAGAAAGATCAAATGTATTTGCATGGACCAGATACAAAAGGGAAATGACCGGAAACAGAAACGATACCGTGGTAAATGATGACTGATTGTGTAATCCCTGTACCAGAAGAATGATCAACGATACCAACAGAGTTCCGTAAAAGCCGATCATAACACGGCGATAGAGCCTGCCGCCATAACGGAGCATCAAGGCTATGATCACGCCCAAAAACAGCAGATGCCCGACCATAAAAACATTGAACCCGGTGGTCGCTTTTCCCGCCCGGTCGATCGTAAAACCGGCCCCGTTCACGGTAGTTATGATATCGGTGAGGATCACTCCCAGGTAAATGCCCATGGAAACCGCCATGGGTTGTATCTTAGCCCTACCCTCCAGATCCAGCAATTTGACGATATAGACCACAAACAAGACCAGGCTGGTAAACAACAGTCCGTGATAGATCACGCGTAGCGCATAGACCCAGAAATAGTCACCGTTCGAGATTTGGGCATAGACCGAGTGCTGGGCAACATCGATCAGTGCGCCCAGACCGAGATAACTGACCAAAGCGATATATACAGCCGAAAGCCGGGTTTTTTCCACATAGGAGGACATCAAAAGAACAGCGATCACCAAACACATGGCCACCACGGTAAGATCTCCTACCGGAGAGTAATTATCATAATATACCGGCGTTCCTCCCATAGGCTCACTCTCCTCACTTTATCTGAGGCCCCCAAACCGCCATCGGAATGGGGCGAAAAAGAGTACGGACAATACTTCATATCTTCGATTCAGTATAGCAATTTTAACGATAAAAGTCAAGGGCAGCGCTTTGATTTCTGTTTATTGCCCACTCTCCTCGAAGATGTCGGCCAGCCAGCCGGTCACGCCCTTCGGAAGCCGTTCATCCATCGGTGTATGATCATCAAACATCAGGTTGATGTGCATGCTGTTCACCAGGCAATGCTGGCCCATCTCGACGCCGCCGAAGATCGACGCGATGCCGCCGTCTCCGTTGCGCACCCACTCCGGGATGAATATGAAACAATGCTTCATGGCCTGCATGAGCGGAAGTTTCGGGACCACCTCCGTATCATATTTGTGGAACTCGTCCCTCTTGCCGAGCGCAAAGAACAGATATTTGCCCTTTGCGTCAAACTCCTGCAGTTTTTCCTCGTTCGGCAGGTCGCTGCCTCCGATCGGGATCGCGATGTCCAGATCATCCATGTAACAGTCCATCATGTGGAACACATATCTCGCTCCGGAGGAATTGCCAAAGTATGCCTTCTTCGTCACGCCCCCGGTATGCTCCGCAATAAAATCGAAGATGAGCGCGCGGACCATATCATCATATACGGGCTCCCACCCGCCTTTTGTCTTTCCGTCTTCGCCTTTATATTCATTGGCCACGGGAACCAGGATGTACGCCCCGCCCATCGTCTTCTGGTAGTCGTCCGAAGCGTAAAACTCAGCGCCCGTATAGTTGATGACGGTATCGCCCACGAAGGAATTGCCCGATCCGTGGAACGACACCAGCAGGGGATATTTGCGCCCCGCAGGATAGCCGTACTCCCTCGGATCGAAGAAATAATACTTCATGCTCCGGCCGTCTTTATAAGTGTAGATCACCTTGTGAAAACGATCGAAAAGCTTTCCGATCTGATAGGTCGGGTAGGGGGAAATGAAATCGTCGTCGGGGACGTCTTTAAGCCATTCGGCGATAGGCCGGTCCGCAAGCGCGTCGACTTTCAGAATCTTCTCGAAGAAACGGCGGCTGCGGTAATTATGCGTTTTGATCGCCAGGTCCGAATCAAGGTACTCCAGCATTCCCTCTCGGTCGACCCATTTGTACTCGACCGTCTCGCCTTCCTGCAGTTTTACCGCGTCTTTATCACAATTCGTGTACGCCAGATACGAGTAAAAGAGGCAGGGCTTGCGCTCGTTCGTGAAACCGATCTGGACCAGACGGTCCGCCACGATCCCGGTCTCTTCCAGCAGTTCCCGCTTAACACAGGTCAGCGGGTCCTCTCCGGCCAATGCAGAACCGCCGGCGCTCGCCTCCCAGTAGCCCGGGTACGCTTCCTTTCGCGGATCACGTTTCGCCAGCAGGAAGCTACCATCCTTATGCCGCACCAGAACCTCGCAGACGATATGATACCGGCCGTCCGGTATCTCCTTATGCATACTCTCCCATTGACGCTCCCACGTCTCTCCTGTCTTTACACCGTTTTTATCGTAAAGATCCCAAATCTCCATGTCTATTCTCCCTGTTATTTCTGTACTGCTGCCTTCCAGTCTTCTTCCTTAAAGCCCGGCAACACGCGATCCTTCGTGATCAGCAGCGGCCGCTTCACCAGCATTCCGTCCGAAGCCAGCAGTTTGAACATTTCGTCCTCGCTCATCTCCGGCAGTTTCTTCGAGAGTTCCATCTCCCGGTACAGGATGCCGCTGGTGTTGAAAAACTTCCGAAGTGCCAGCCCGCTCTTCTTATGGAGTTGCCGCAGCGTCTTCTCGTCCGGATGCTCCTCCTTGATATCGAGCAGTTGGTACTCGACTTTATTATCGTCCAGCCACTTCAGCGCCTTCTTACAGGTCGTACATTTTGCGTAGCAATAAACCTTGATCATCATTTTCCTCCTTAGCGGATCTCGCTTCCGCCCCATTCAACCACGGTGAACCCGCTCCGTTCGGGCGCGGACAATGTCTGTTCTTTCATCTCTACGGCTTTCTCGCTGCCGTACCAGGTCATAAATACCCGGATCAGCGTGTCAGGCTCCGGATCGATGCGAAGCTTCGCATTCTCCGTGTACGCCTCACTCTGGAAGCTGATCACGTTATATGCATTGCCCTCCATACGCGGCAACCAGTAGATGATAAACTCATTTGCTTCGCGCCCGGTCAATCCGAGTTTCGCGAGGGCATCCTCCAAAAACGTCGCTGTGTCGCTACCCTTCACGCAGAAGCCTTCCGACATATCATACTTCACATCGGAGTCGCCCTCCCAATACAGGCAATAGTACTGTTTACCGGCAGCATCCGTTAAGGTTCCGTCCGGTTCAGCGGTCACACGCCAACCATTCTCATACTTCGGGTAGGTCGTCGTAAGTTTTCCGTTCAGATCCAACAAAACCGTCACCTCACAGGCCTGCTCCGGGTACAGATAGATCACCGGCTTTTCATCTTTATGATTCTTCTGCGAATGGATGTAGATCACGAGCACCGTCACGGCGATCACGATAATACCCAGAACCACTAACACTACACGCAACAAAGTTTTTTTCGGGGGCTTCGGAACGTCCGTATCTTCCGGTTCCACGCCCATATCCACGATATTTCTCTTTTCCTCTTCCATTTTCTCTCCTCCTTTGGAAGGCCTTTTTGTCATTATAACATAGGTTTACCCTCGCGTTCACATAATTTTCACTTTCTTATCACTTTCTCAACAGAAACCGAAAATATAATCAACGTGTAAACCCGCTCGAACGCTGAGCGAAAATCTGTGAAAGAGGTGAAATGATGGACTTTCGACATGAGGTGAAACATGAGATCAATCTGTCCGACATGCTGGTCCTGCGGCAGCGTCTGGATGCGGTCGCACAACCGGATCCACATGTGATCAACGGCAGATACTTTATACGAAGCCTGTATTTCGACAACCTGTACGACAAGGCGCTGATGGAGAAGATCAACGGACTGGCGCGGCGTGAAAAGTTCAGGATCCGATATTACAACGGAGATACTTCTCTGATCCACCTGGAGAAAAAAAGTAAGATCAACCAACTCGGAAACAAACAGAGTGCTCCGCTGACACGTGAGCAGGTCGAAAGCATCCTGGAGGGCAATACCGCCTGGATGGCCGACTCCCCGTATCCGCTCGTTCGTGAACTTTACACGAAGATGAAGATCCAGGGGCTGGCTCCGAAGACCATCGTTGACTACACCCGGGAGCCATACATTTTCCCGGCGGGCAATGTCCGCATTACCCTCGACTATGACCTGCGAAGCGGAATGTACTGCACGGACTTCCTGAACCCCACCTGTGTGACGGTTCCGGTCTCGCACTCCATCCTGCTCGAAGTCAAGTGGGACGGCTACCTTCCGGACATCATCCGCGACGCCATCGCCCTCGAAGATCGCAGGGAAGGTGCATTTTCCAAATATGAAGCATGTAGGATCTACGGCTAAACTACCTATCAAAATAATAACAGAGGAGAAATTATCATGTTAACACTGACATCCAATTTCAGCGACATCTTCAAATCCAACTTTCTGGAGAACATCACCAGCGTCAGCATCCTGGATATGGTGATCGCCCTGGTCCTGGCCTTCGGCATCGGAATGTTCATCTTCCTAGTGTACAAAAAGACCTACTCGGGCGTTATGTATTCGTCCAGTTTCGCAACCACCCTGGTCGCCCTGACCATGATCACGACCGTCGTTATCCTCGCAGTTACGAGTAACGTCGTTCTGTCTCTCGGTATGGTCGGCGCCCTCTCGATCGTGCGTTTCCGTACCGCCATTAAAGAGCCGCTGGATATCGCGTTTCTGTTCTGGTCGATCGCGGTCGGCATTGTCCTCGCAGCAGGTATGATCCCGCTCGCAGTGATCGGCAGCGTTGTGATCGGTCTCATCCTTCTGATCTTTGTTAACCGTAAATCCCACAGCAATCCTTACATCGTTGTGCTCCGTTGCGATGGACACGAAAGTGAAACGATGGCAAAAGCCCTGCTCACCTCGAAGTCCGAGCGCTGCGTAGTCAAAAGCAAGAGCGCCCAGCAGGGTCTGGTCGAGGTCAATATGGAGATCCGCCTGAAGGATGACAACACCGATTTCGTCAATGAGATCGCAGCCATCAAGGGCGTTCAGAGCGCAGTGCTTGTAAGCTACAACGGAGATTACATGGGCTGATCGTATCACCATCCTGTGGAGGAATAGGTTATGTCAACACATAAGAACATCGATAAGATATGCGTTGTCATCTCGGTCTTGACGCTGGTCATCGCCCTGCTGTTCTGCAACGGTCAGGCCTTCGGCATCCAGGCGCAGGAACGGACCATCGGCTACGAGAACCGCCTGTTTGACAACACACGCGTCCATACGATCGACATCGTGATGGACGACTGGGACAGTTTTGTGGCGACCTGTGAAAGCGAGCTCTACACTTCCTGTCACGTGATCATCGACGGCGAAGCTGTGAAAAACGTCGGCATCCGCGGCAAGGGCAATACTTCCCTCAGCTCCGTTAAGAGCATGGGCAGCAGCCGCTACAGCTTCAAGATCGAGTTTGACCAGTATGACAACACGAAGAGTTATCACGGTCTGGATAAACTCTGTCTCAACAACATCATCCAGGATAATACCTACATGAAGGATTACCTGGCATACACTTTGATGCATGAATTCGGCGTAGACGCGCCCCTGTGCAGTTTCGCCTACATCACCGTAAATGGTGAGGACTGGGGCCTGTACCTGGCCGTCGAGGCGATCGAGGAGTCCTTCCTCGAAAGAAACTACGGAAGCAACTACGGCGATCTCTATAAACCCGACAGTCTGAGTTTCGGCGGCGGCCGTGGAAACGGTAAGGACTTCAATATGTCCGACTTCATGAAGCAGAATTCGGATTCCGAAGAAAGTGATGAAAGCTCCGGTTCCGACCGTTCCTTCACGAATCCCTTCGGCAATTTCGATATCTCTGACATGCCGAACATGGACTTCGACCCTTCGAACATTCCAAACATGGATTTCGGTGATTTTGATTTCAGTTCGATCCCCGGTTTCAGCGGCAGTTCCGATTCGGGCGATGCATCCGAGGGTTCTTCGGATGGTAAGTCCTCATCCGGACGCGGCGGCTTCGCAGGCTTCGGCGGTGGCGGTTTCGGCGGCGGCTTCGGAATGGGCAGCGACGATGTAAAACTCAAATACGTCGACGACGATCCCGACAGTTACTCAAACATCTTCGGCAGCGCGAAAACGACCGTAAATAAGGCCGACCAAAAGCGGCTGATCCGCTCTCTGAAGAATCTCACCGAGCAGACCGACCTCGAAAACACGGTCGACGTGGATGAGGTCATCCGATACTTTGTCGTTCACAACTTCCTGTGCAACGGCGACAGCTACACCGGCTCGATGATCCACAACTACTATCTCTACGAAGAAGACGGAAAACTTTGCATGATCCCTTGGGATTACAACCTGGCCTATGGTTCCTTCATGGGCGGCAATGCTTCCTCTTCCGTTAACGCAGCGATCGATACTCCCGTCTCCGGCGGCATGAGTGACCGACCGATGATCTCCTGGATCTTCGACAACGAAGAATACACCAAACTCTATCATGAGTATTTCCAAGAGTTCTTAGACAGCGTCGATCTCGCTAAGATGATCGAAGATATCGCTGCGATGATCGATGCATATGTTCAAAAAGACCCGACGAAATTCTGTACCTATGAAGATTTCCAAAAGGGTGTTGAAGCTATTAAACAGTTCTGCGTTCTTCGCGCCGAAAGCGTACAGGGACAGCTTGACGGAACCATCCCGTCCACTTCTTCCGGTCAGAGCGCTGACAGCTCCTCTCTCATCGATGTAGGCGGTCTCAACACCTCCGACATGGGTTCCATGGGCGGTGGCGGCGGTTTCGGCGGCAATCGCGGCGGTTCGAAGACCACCGATAAGACCACGAACAAACCTAGTGAAAAAACTACCGACAAACCGGCTGACGACAGCACGACTAAGGCACAGCCGACGGCAACGCCTTCATTGACCACAACATCACTGAAAACAAGTGATTCCGACAGCTACGCTTTCGGCGGACAGATGCCGAACGGCGGATGGCCCGGCGGCAGCGGATCAGGCAGTGGCGGCGGCCGTTCCGGCAGCGGTATGCCGGAAGGTTTCGATCCGTCCCAGATGCCGGATGGTTTCGGCGGGCAGATGCCGGATGGCTTCGATCCGTCTCAGATGCCTGGAGGTTTCGGCGGACAGCGTCCCGGAGGCAGTTCCTCAACCGAGGAACCTGAAACGTCCGAAAATGGTGCTTCGGATCCGAGATCCAGTCAGTCCGGAACCACCAACCGCCCCTCCTCTTCTTCCTCCGACCGAAGCAGCTTCAGCCCGAGCAGCTTCTCAGGCTTTGGCGGCAGTCAGGAGGATCATATGACCGAGTACATCCTGCTCGGTGCTTCCGCGGGTATTCTGATCTTGGGTCTGCTTATTGCAGCACTGTTCAAGAGAAGAAAATACACATAGATGCCGCATGCAACTTAGGCGACAAAGCGCTCACCGGACCCTCCCGGTGAGCGCTTTGTTTTTTATTATCGATTGTCCACCTTCTCAGGCATCATGTCGTGGTAACGCATGCGGTCCCAGGCCACCTGCTCCCAGCGGGTGTCGGGCTTGCCGAAGTTACAGTACGGGTCGATCGACAGGCCGCCGCGCGGGAGGAATTTCCCCCAAACCTCAATGTACTTCGGGTCCAGCAGCGCGATCAGATCCTTCATGATCGTATTGACGACATCTTCATGGAAGTCGCCATGGTTGCGGAAGGAGAACATATACAGTTTGAGTGATTTGCTCTCCACCAATTTCTGGTCCGGAACGTAGGAAATGATGATATTTGCAAAATCCGGCTGGCCGGTGATCGGGCACAGGCTCGTGAACTCCGGACAGTTGAACTTCACAAAGTAGTCCATCTCCGGATGCTTGTTCCCGAACGACTCCAGAACGGTCGGATCATAATCCGTCAGGTAGACGGTCTCTTTGCTGCCCAGTTTCGTCAGGTTCTCTTTTTCTCTCATTGCGCTGTCTCCCTTCTGCTTTCATGTCTATTCTGTGGCGCCTGCGCCTTTTCTTTCTCATTCATCGGCGCGATCTTCCGCGCCAGATAGATAAACGGTGTGTCCAGTATGGCCACCAGAGCCTTAAATACATAGGTCGTGATCAAAATGCTCAAGAAGACATTCGTGGGATAAACGCCCCAGAATGCGAGCGTCGTGAATATCACAGTGTCGATCAACTGGCTGGTGAGTGTACTTCCGTTGTTTCGGATCCACAGACCCTTCTTCCCGTCGCCGGTCTTCTTCCAGATGAAATGGTACAGAAAAACGTCCAGATTCTGGCTACAGATATAGCCGATCAGGCTGGCCGCCGTGATCCTCGGCGCGAGGCCGAACACGACCTTCAGGCTCTCATTGATGTAATCGTTCTCATTCGGCGTGAACCAAAGCACGAGCTGCGTTCCCATGAGCCAGATCAGCATCACGGAGAAACTGTAGGCGACGGCTTTGGTGGCATCCTTCTTTCCGTATTTTTCGGACAAGATGTCTGTGATCAGGAAGGTGGAAGCATACAATACATTGCCCGCGGTGGCGGAAAAACCGAACAGGTCGATGTTTTTGCACACGGCAATGTTCCCGAGCAATGTTCCGAACACGGAAAATATATACAGGCCGTTCTTTCCGAAGATCTTATACAGCAGCAGCACGCAGCCCAGATAAAACAGAACAGCCAGGAAAAATAAAACTTCATTCGGCATGGTTTAGTCCTCGATCCTTTCATATTCCAGCGGGTCCGTCAGGCCATTCTCACGGAACGCGCGGATGCGGTCGCGGCAGGTCCCGCAGACGCCGCAGGCCTTTTCGTGGCCCTCGTAGCAGCTCCAGGTGAGTGCAAACGGCACGCCCAGTTTCGTTCCCTCGGCGACCACATCGGCCTTCGTTTTGTCGATAAACGGGGCAATGATGCGCAGGGCCTGTCCGCTTCCGATGTACACGGCGTCCGAGATCGCGCGGTGGAACTCAACGCTCGTATCCGGATATGCATTGCCCGCGGCGTCATCCGCATGGGCACCGTAGTAGATGACCTCACAGCCGTGGCTCAGCGCGACCGCAGCCGCAGAGGACAGGAAGAGGCCGTTGCGAAACGGCACGTAGGTGTTCACGGGAGCACCGCCCGTCTTCGCGAGCTGGTCGGCATAAGCTTCGTGCGGGATCTCCTGTGCAGCCCCCTCCAGCAACGTGCAGTCGCTGCCCTGAAAGATCGCGCCCAGATCCAGCGTCAGCCGCTGTACGCCATAGTACGCGGCGATCCGCCCGGATGCCTCCATCTCTTTCTTATGCTTCTGTCCGTAGGAGACCGACAGAGCCAGGACTTCCTGCGCTCCGTACTCTTTCACCGCGAGCGCCAGGCAGACCGAACTGTCCAGACCGCCGCTGAATAACACCAATGCTTTCATAAAAACTCCAAAAAAATAAGCTCTGCAAAACCGCAAAGCCACTTAAACATAACCTACCAAGGTCCGCATCGGCGAACCTCCTCGATATTCTGTAAGCAGTCCCGGTTTTATTTAACGTAAGGAAGGTACAAATGAACTTACGACCCGGCAACGGTTTCGTCCGGAAACCTCGGGCATGCAAATTATAGCAGAAGTTTTCGCGGATTGCAAGAGGCGGAAAACGTTTTGTTTCATTGCCCGAAGAGAGAAACTATGATATAATTCTTAAAATGGACACGTAAGGGGGAACCCCATGGATCACAAAAATTTCGAACGTTTTGATATGGCGAAACCGCCGGTGCGCACCAAATGGTACCTGCGGCCGCTTACGATTCTGCTCAGTCTGCCGGATGTGTGGAAGCACCGCGTGAAGATCACAAAGGTCGGAACGGAAGGATTGAAGCCGCCCTATGTGCTCCTTTGCAACCATAACGCATTTATGGACTTCAAAGTCGCGACGAAGGCGATCTTCCCGAAGCGGGCGAACTACGTTGTGGCCATCGACGGATTCATCGGGCGCGAAAAACTTCTTCGGAACGTCGGTTGCATCTGCAAACGAAAATTCACAAATGATGTAGTGCTGGTTCGGCAACTGCATCAGGTCATCAAAAACGGCGATATTGCCGTGATCTATCCCGAAGCGCGTTACTCGCTCTGCGGGACCACGGCCGTCCTGCCCGAATCCCTGGGGAAACTATGTAAGGTACTGAAGGTCCCGGTAGTCACCATGATCTGCCACGGTCACCATGTAAACTCCCCTTTCTGGAACCTGCACGACCGCAAGATCAAACCGACAGAAGCCGAAATGACCTGCATCTTCACTCCCGAAGAACTCGCAAACGCTTCCGTGGACGAGATCAACCGAAAGATCGTCGAGATGTTTCAGTATGATGACTTCGCATGGCAGAAGGAACGCGGGCGTAAGACGAAATATAAAGGAAACGCCGAAGGCCTGCATAAGGTACTGTATCAGTGCCCCGTCTGCGGAACGGAATACCGCATGAACAGTTCAGGGCTGAAACTCTTCTGCGAAGCGTGCCACAGCAGCTGGACCATGAGTGAACTCGGAGAGCTCTCCTTCGACGAAGGCTCCACACACTTGGAACCGGAATCAAAAATCCAATCATCGGCCGTCCCCACAGGCTTCACCCACATTCCCGACTGGTATGAGTGGGAACGGGCCCAAGTCCGAGCCGAAGTTGAGGCCGGCACCTACTCCACCGGCGACCTCTCCGTCCACGTGGACACCCTCCCGAACGCCAAAAAATTCATCCGTCTGGGCAACGGGATCATGCGTCACGACATGACCGGCTTCCACGTTCAGGGGACCGACGACGAGGGGCAACCGTTCTCCATGGAGATCTCCGCCAGGACTCAATACTCCGTCCACATCGAGTACGAATACCTCGGAAAATACGGCGACTGCGTCGATCTGAACACACTCGAAGACACCTGGTATACCTATCCGCACGGGCGAGATTACTCCGTGACGAAGATGGCACTGGCCACCGAAGAACTCTTCTTCTACTACCGCAAAAAAGAGGGACGTCCCTGTAAGCCGGGACTCGCATAAAAACAAAGGCAGGGGATATTCCCCTGCCTGTTTTATTATAGTTTATCCTGTGAACCTCCGATAGCAACGAACCGCATCAGGAAATACGTCACAACTCCGGCAGCCAGGATCACGATGATGTCTACCGGAGCCAGAATGATCCCCGGAAGACCATCGAAGAAGAAACCGGTCCCGAAACGGTACAGATGCGCATGAAGCAAGATCATTTCCCCGATGTACATCACAAGTGTCGTACCGACCGCCAAAACAGTGGAGATCCAAAGGGCAATGCCTTTGTTTTTCTTCAGCAGTAAGGAGCCGAAGAAAATACCGACCGTAACACCAAGTAGTATAAAGAACACGGACATCAGTGTTGCCGAGAGCGGCGAAACGTTGATATTGCCGTCTCTCCAGAACGCCGTAAAGCAAGCCAGAATACACAGGCCCAAAAACGCCGTGACACAGATCGATTGCAGGATCAATACTCTCTTCCTGCTTCCGTCACCGGTCTTTATCATCTGGGCGAACCCGTACACGCTGTTCAAGATCGCGAGGATCAGAACGACCGAGATCAGATAGAAATGCAGTTTAAACGCCGGGTTATAATTTCCGATCAACAAGTCGATCGGCGTTTCCGTCCGGATCGATGTGCTCGTAATTACGTCATACCCCTTGTACTCTTCCGGCGGGATATACCGACACATAAACATCTGCCAATCCGCGAGTCGGGAGACCGTTTTTGTGACCGTCTCGGTCGAAGTCACCACGACTTTGTTTTCGAACAACAGTTCGAAACCGAAAAAAGCGCCGATCGACAAAACAGAAGCCACGACCGTCGGCACCCATTTGAAAAATCTCACGATAAGCGGCATCAGCAGAATGCCGATGATCACGGCAAATGCGATCGGTGTGTAAGGGATGATGTATTTGGGATAATTCTCCTTCATGACCGTCCCGTCCACGATCATATCCCGGATCACACGAGCACCCATAAGCAACGGATAGAATGACAGGATCATCGCGCCCAAAACAGACAAAAGCCAATACCTTCTGAGTTTCTTCTTATCCACGGCAGATCTCCTTTCAAGTCTGCCTTTTGAGTAGTCGGCAATCCGTACCGCTCGCGCAGACTATTACTATAGTCTAGTCTACCGCAGTAGTCTGGATCTGTCAAGCACTTTTTTACTGTGATTTTCCCACGCCTACGAGACCCAGCAGTTCCTTTCGGCTCTTCACACCGAGTTTGGAGAAAATACTGGAAATGTGGTTTTTTACCGTAGATTCCGAAATGAAAAGCGTAGCGCTGATCTCGGTCCGCGCTTTTCCCGAAAGATACTCTTTGAGTACATCCATCTCACGCGAGGTAAGCGTGCCGTCATCCAATAGTTTTTGCAGATAAGCAGCGATCCTCTTTTCTTCATCGCCGTCCCCTGCGTTCGTCACGTCCTCACTCTGTCCCTTTTGGCTCTCCTCTTCGGGTGTAGCCGCCGTGAACGTTTCAATCGTTGTCGGCTCATTCTCGATATCCATCGTTTCCTGAACCACGGCGATCTCTTTATTTCTGTCCTTTTTCGACCATAGAAGGATCACGGCAAATACGATCAGTCCTGCCGATATCAAACCGATGAGCAGGAACGGAAGAAGCGATGTCTGCGTCCCGGAGATCGTCTCATTGACCCCGGGAACCATCTTGCGCCCGGTCCCGAAATATCCACCGGCCGCTCTTGCCGTCACCTCGTCGGGGACGGTATCTCCCTTGCGGTCGGAATTCACGATGTTGTAATCCTCGCCATCCCGAATCGACGGGCTGACCTTTTCGTCACGGATACGACATGCCAGAAAAGCAATGGTCCCGTCGCGTCCGACGGTCGTATTATCGTTTTCTGAGATGACCGGATGGAACACGAGATGTTCCTCGTCCTCAGACATGTTATTTTCAAAAGTACAGAAGCTGAACTCGACGATACCGGTCGGGACACCGATGCCGATCTGATCCGCCGGATGCACCCACACGGCGCCCTCCTGCTTTGCGGTATTCCCGGAGATCCGGCAGTTTGTGATGTAGACCGGCGTGGTCTCCGAACTCTCGATCAAAAGTCCGCCGCCCATCTGCGCCCGGTTATTGATGATCTTGCAACTGTCGAGCGTCACCTTCGAATTCGTGATCAAAAGCCCGCCGCCTTTCACCGTCTCGTTCCCGTCGATGATGCTCTTCTTCAAGAGCAGTTCGGAATTCACCAGCGCCAGGCCTCCGCCGCCCTGCGGGAAGGAATTCTTTTCGGAAAATGCGACGTGACGGTTATCTTTGACAGTTATGTTCTCCGCAGTCCCCTCGACGCCGCCGAGAACGGCGACACCGCTGTAGACTGTATTTGCGGAAAATGTGGTATCGGTCATCTCAAGCTTGAGTTTTTTACCATTGATCCAAAGCACCCCGCGCTCGCAGGTATTGCCCGAGAAATTACAGTTTTGGATAGTAAGTTGGGCCCGCGTTCCAAGGTCGACATTGCCGTCCGTGTATTGGAAATACATCGCCGCGCCGTATTTTGTGCAGTAATTGCGGATGGTGCAGTTCGTCAGGCTGAATTCCAGAAAGCCCTTCGCGAAAATGCAGCCCTTGTTTGTGCGATCGCCGTGAAAATCGGCAAACGACGCCGCGGCCGCCGGATCTCCCTGGGGCATCTCGTAACAGCCGTCCAACGTTATATTTTCAAAAGAGACCGTGATCTTCTCACTCTCGAGGCCGGAACCGATAACGGAAAAATGAGCGTCTTTGAACAGGGAACCTTCCGGCTTACCTACGATCTTCACGTTGTTTTCTATCTGAACGTATATTTCATTTTCATCGAAATCGATATCCCCGACATAGATGACTTCACGCTTCTCTGCCAGGGCCTTCATGAGTTCCGCACGGGTGGTGATATATGCAGGTGTATCCGTTCCGCTGCCGGCATTGATTGTCGCAGGATAGCCGACGACCGCGCATATCGACACCAACACCAGGAGCAGCAACATCTTGATCCTGAAATTCATGTCTGTTCTTCCTTATCCATCAGGCTTCCGTTTCGAAGCCTTCTTCATCTCATCATCTACCCATAATTATACATCGAATCCCCCCTGTTTTCAAGTATCGTACTCCACATAAAAACGGCCGGATCGCATTTCCCGATCCGGCCGTGGCTGGTTTTCGATCATTTAGTTTTACTTAACAACATACACTGCCAATGCCAACGTGTTGCTGTAGTCACCGCTGTTCAGGATCTGCGCTTGAACGGAGATCTCTGATCCATTGCGGAAATAGTTGAACGTTGCGTCGTTGAAGATGCTTTCGGTCTGCGGAGCCTCCGTGAGCACGTTGCCATATTTGCCGAGATAATCGTAGATCTTACCCTCGTCGGCAAGCGGTTTGCAAACCTCAAATGCGATCTTCGCCAAGGCGTTGATGTCCTCAACCTTCGCATCGTTGATATAGGTTACTATAACTTTCTTTTTCTGTCTGGTCGAGTAAGTATAATTGCCGTATTCGGTCTTGAGGTCGTCATAGTTAAAGCCGAACACTTCCTTCATGATCTCGGTCTTGCGCGCGTCGTCCGGTGCATCCACATGCTCGGTCTTGCCGCCGCTGTATTCGATCGTATAGCCGCGGAACGCATCCTCGATATCCGCTTTCGCGTCGTCGATGGACGTGTACTTCTTCATACTGCTTTCGCGTTGGAAACTGGCCTTATCCGAATTCCAAATATAATCTGTGCCTGCGATCTGCTCGTTGACGTCATTATAATCATCGGGATCTCTCAAGTAGTATATGGTATATTTCTCAGTACAGTTTCCGTCCTTATCGAACTTGTTGATCTCCTGGATCTCTTTTACCTTCCAGAACTTATCTGCCGTAGAGTTAGCCGCGGGCGCGTACTTATCTTCGATCACACCTGAAATATAACCGCCACCACCGCCGTTTCCGGCAGGCGCCTCCGTCTTACCGGGGGCCTGGGTAGCGCCGCCACCGCCGCCGTTATCTGCCTTCGTTGTGCTTGCTGCATTGCCTCCGCCGCCGGAACCGGAGTCACCGCCCTTATCACAGGCAGTCACAGCCATAACCATTACTACTACCAGGATCAGTGCCAAAAACTTCTTCATCGTTTGCCCTCCTTGATTTTTCGTAAAATTGTTTGAATTTCGTAAACAGTCGGACGAATTTCGAATAATCCATAACTTGTCCGTAACTCGCACCCCTTGTTGTATATTTTACAAAAAATACAAGGTCCTGTGAATAGGACTTACCGAGAAGGAAGTCCTATTTTAAGTCCTCTCTCGCTTTTTTCGCAGCGTATGTGTAATCCACATTGTCCCGACCATGGTCCAGCGCGCTCGCCAGCACCCTGCAAAACTCCGCTTCGTCATAAAACGTCCCGTCAATGGCGCGGAGCTTTCCGCCGGCCTGAAGCACGCGGAGGATCTCGTCCGTGGTGAACGCATTATGCAAGGTCAATGCATACGTCTCCCCGTTTTTCAGATACAGGCAGGGCTCATAAGGATGGTACGTGAGCCGGTACCGAATGCCCCGGTGCAGGAAAAACACTTCATAGCCCTCAAACGTAAGGCATCCTTTTCTTTCGTCCGTGACGATATGTTCCACGCCGGTATGTTCTGACTGCAGGTAATCTTTCATGAACGTGGGAAATGCTTTGTATTGATCCAGTTTTTCGATGGGAAGCCAGTGCATATGTTCCCGAACGCCTTGGGTGTAGCTGTCACTCTTCAGTTCCTTCGTTCCCCTCGGCTTCATCAAATAGTAGAACGCGATCTCATGGCAATCCAAACCATGGAGCGCCCCGGTGCTTTCGTTAAAGAAATTCTCATGAATGACCGCCAGTCGGTCGATCTCATACGGGATGCCCGTCTCTTCCAGCACCTCTCGCTTTACTGCGTCTTCCGCGGTTTCCCCCATGTGGACTCCGCCGCCGATGGAATAATAGTAATCGTCGATCTCATTGCCCGCGAACAGAACGCAGCCGTCCTCAACGATAATGGCCGCCGCGCGGTACCGAAACCATTTGTTACCTTCCGTAAAACAGCAATTGTACTCCATGTTCCTGCCTCCCTTTTTAAGATATTTCGACTATTGTAATCGATATGGAGCCGGTTGTCAAGAAAGAAAAAGGCAGGAGGTTAAGCCCCCTGCCTCTTAAGAACATTATACGAGATCGTCCATGCCCAGCGTCTTCACGCCTGCGGCATTCAGAAGTTTCTCTGCCTTTGCATTATCATTTGTTTTGATCGCGATGGGTGCGCCCTCACCGTCGATCGACAGACCGTAGATGTAGCTGATGTTGATGTCTGCGGCATTGATCATACCGATGACTTTCGCCAGACTTCCGACCGCATCCGGTACAACGACCGCGATGACTTCATCGAGGCGGGCCGCAAAGCCGGCATCTTTCAGGATCTGCTTTGCTTTTTCGGGTTCATTGGAAAGCAGGCGAAGCACGCCGTATTCCATGGTGTCTGCCAGACTTGCGGACAGGAGGTTGATACCGCCCTGTGCCAGGATCTTCAGGACCTCTTCCAGTCTGCCTTCCGTATTCTCTAAGAAGACCGATATCTGCTTAACGAACATAGTGGTACCTCCTTTGTATTATTGATAGAGTTTACGCTTATCCGTAACGTGTTTGCTCTTGCCGTCGAAATGCTCCAGACCGTTCGGCTCTACGAGCTTCACCTTCGCGTTCAGGCCGATCGCTGCCTTCAACTTATCGTGAACCGCCTTCGACAGTTTCTCCAGGCTCTTGACTTCATCCGTGAAGACATTTTCCGCTACCTCTACCTGAACTTCCAGTGTATCGGTGTTATCCACGCGGTCAACGACCAGCATGTAGTGCGGTGTGGTTCCCTCAACGGTAAGATGCGCAGCCTCGACCTGTGACGGGAATACGTTTACGCCGCGGATGATGAGCATGTCATCGGAACGACCGCGGAAGCGCTGGATGCGGGCCATGGTGCGACCACACTCACACTTATCGTATTGGATCGATGTCAGATCCTTCGTTCTGTAACGGATGAGCGGCATGCCTTCCTTCGTAAGGTTCGTGATGACGAGCTCGCCGTCGGAACCCTTCGGCAGTTGCTTCTGAGTCGCGGGGTCAATGATCTCCGGCAGGAAATGATCTTCCCAGATGTGCAGACCTTTGTGATACTCACAGTCGCAGGCTACGCCCGGTCCCATCATCTCGGTGAGGCCGTAGATATCATGCGCCTTAATGTGAAGTCTCGACTCCATCTGGTCGCGCATTTCGTTCGTCCAGGGCTCGGCGCCGCAGATCGCGCTCTTAAGTTTGATCTTATCGACGAGGCCGGCCTTCTCCAGATCCTCTGCTACATGCAGCAGGTAGGAAGGGGTGCAGGCGATCGATGTTGCGCCGCAGTCGATCATCATGTCGATGAGTTTCTGTGTATTGCCGGTCGACATGGGCAGTACCAACGCACCGAGATACTCAGCGCCATAGTGAGCGCCCAGGCCACCCGTGAACAGGCCGTAACCATAGCCTACCTGGATAACGTCATCTCTGGTGATGCCTGCCATCGCCAGACATCTGGCTACGCACTCTGCCCAGATTTCGATATCTCGTCGGGTGTAAGCGGCGATCTTCGGCTTTCCGGTCGTACCGGAAGACGCATGCACTCTGACCAGTTCCGACTTCGGAACGGCAGCCAGACCGAACGGATAGGTATCTCTCAGATCCTGATACGTGGTGTAAGGAAGTTTATCGAGATCCTTGATGCCCTTGATGTCACCGGGCTCCAAGCCTGCGGCCTGCATCTTCTTGCGATAATACTCCACATTGTGGTAAACGCGGTTTACGACCTTGACGAGCCGGGCGCTTTGAAGCGACTCGATCTCATCTCTGGACATACATTCTTTTGCTTCGTTCCAAATCATTTAGGACCCCCTGTTGATGTTTTTATTTTCGTCAACTGCCTCGCGGCCGAGGCATTATTTGTTTGACATACAATATATTCACAGTATATCAGATGCATTCGCGATTGTCCACATTTTTTGAAGTATTTATCATGCATACCGCCCCTGCGTTTATTTCGTATACTTCCGAATCTGACCGACCAGCGTTTCCTCCCCACCGGCCAGATAGCGTATCTTTAATACCGTATCCTCGGCGAAATACGATATCAGCGGATCCATTGTTTTTGCTCCGACGGTCGGTCGCAAAGCCTCCAGCGTTTCACAGATCTTTACTGCTTTTTCGGTCTTTTCCTGTGCCGTACCCTCTTCGCAAAACCAGATCTGCTTCGAGAGTTTATTCATAACGAACCGACTCAGTTCAGTGATATTGGTTTGCAGCGCTTCTTTAAACTCGGGCGTATCTTTCTCAAACAACTGTTCCGATTTCTGTCCTCTCGTCTGAAACCAGTCCGGGAGATGATCCCGATACAATTGCAAAGCCTCATCCGTCCTGCCCTGCACATGAAGGATCTTTCCTTTCATCACGTAAGCATCGTTCCGGATAAATGCATTCAGGCAACCCTCCAGGATACGGTCGGTGATCTTCTCCAGTTCGTCCGCATGCCTCAGGATCACTTCCGAAGCATTGTCCGCATAGCCTCCGACCAGATCCCACATGTAGAGTTCCATGACCTCGTAATCGTTGGGATACTTCCGGTACGCCGCCTTCGACAGCGACATGCAACGCTTCAGATCGTTCGCCTCCGCAGCCTTCGTATGCTCGCTGATAAACCCGCGGATCTCCCGCTCCACTTTCGCCGAATCGTAGCTCATCAGCTCGTCAATGCTGATCCCGAAGAAATACGCCAGCCCCGGCAGCAGCGAGATATCCGGCAGCGTCTCCCGCCGCTCCCACTTACTGACTGCAACCGCGGACACGCCGACCGCCTCCGCCAACTGCTCCTGCGTGATGCCCTTCTGCACCCGCAACCTCTTAATATTCTCACCTATCATAATACTATCCATAATCATTCCGTCCTTTCGTTTGATTCCGACGTCGTTGATCATAGTATAGCATATTCTGCCGGGATAGGAAGATAATAAACCGCCGGTCGCACTTAACCGACGGTTAATACTATTAACTTACCCTATAATACAACTGTTATACAATGAAGTCCGTTCGATCCTTCTCACAGTTTTTTCTCCATCCAGATATGCGGACAGCCTTCCTCATCTTCCACGTCTCCGTACTCGCGGTATCCGTTTTTCCGGTAAAACCCGGTCGCAACACACTGCGAATGAAGGATCATGGAATGCATCGTCATGAAGGTATTTATATACTTTTATCTCCATTTGCCCCTCTCAAAGAGTTTCTTCTCTTTTCTTTACCATCCGAACTATTGTAACCGGTGTGCCGAGCGTCCATTCTTTTTTGCATCCGTCAAATTCAAAACCATATTTGTGATAAAAGCGAATGGCTCTCTCATTCTGTTCAAATACCCAAACAAAAATCGTATCATACTCTTTCAGCCTGGAAAATGCTTCATTCATCAATCGATATCCGATCTTTTGGCCATAATACTCCGAGAGGACATAGATCGCATCCACCTCTCCTGCATCCGGCAGATCTTCATCTCTCGATGCACTATATACTGCAAATCCTACAACTTTATCTCCATCCTTAGCGACAAGAGTATTCTCCGGAAAATTCCTGGCACGTGCTGTTGTCGCCTCTACCGTCATCGTATCCAGATATCTGTCACATACGATCCCTCTGTATGCTTCTTTCCATGCGGTACAATGCACGTATCCTCTCCCGCATAATTCCTCATCCGTTTCAGCCAACTTAATGCAAATATTCTTTCCGTCCATATCCGTTATCCCTCCTGTTTTCACCGTCACTGCATTATATTTCGATGACGTTGATCATAGTATAGCATATTCCGCCCAGATCGGACGAAAAAATCGCCGGTATTACTCAACCGGCGATTTAGAATAATAACATATTTACTTTTTTTCTGTTTCCTGTCTGGAATAATAGTCGTCGAGTGCGTTTTTGATCGCCTCTTCGGCCAGGACCGAACAGTGCATCTTGTAGTCGGGAAGTCCGTCCAAAGCCTCTGCGACTGCCTTATTGGTCAATTCTTTAACTTCACTGATCGGCTTTCCCTTGATCATCTCCGTAGCCATGGAACTGGAGGCGATAGCGCTTCCGCAGCCAAACGTCTCGAATTTAACATCCTGAACGATATCATCCTCGATCTTCAGATACATCTTCATGATATCGCCGCACTTTGCATTGCCGACCTCTCCGATCCCGTTTGCGTCCTCGATCACGCCGACATTCCGGGGGTTGCGGAAGTGGTCCATAACTTTCTCACTGTATAATGCCATTTTTATTACCTCTTAAAGAATAAACTGTTTTTTACCCGCCATCAGATCCCGCCATATCGGGGAGAAACTGCGCAGATAGGTCACTACTTCGGTAACTGACTTGATGATAAACTCCACATCGGCCTCGGTGATATCTTCACCGATGGAGAGACGCAGCGAGCCATGCGCCACGTCGTGGACTCTGCCGATCGCCAGCAGAACGTGGCTGGGATCGAGCGAACCCGATGTACATGCAGAACCGGAAGATGCGCATATTCCCTTATCATCCAGCAGCAGGAGAAGCGACTCGCCCTCGATGCCTTCAAAACAGAAGTTCACGTTTCCGGGCAATCTGCTTTCTTCGTCGCCGTTTAATGCGGAATGCGGGATCTGGCGCAGGCCCTCGACCAGACGGTCACGCATTGTCCTGATATATTTCGCATTCTCTTCCAGCGTTTCATTTGCCTCTTTCAGAGCCGTCGCCATGGCAGCGATCCCGGGCACATTTTCCGTGCCGGCGCGCTTGCCGCGCTCCTGCGCTCCGCCTTCGATCAGATTCGTCAGGGCAATGCCCTTCTTCGCATACAGGAAGCCGACGCCCTTGGGGCCATGGAATTTATGGGCCGAAGCCGAAAGCATGTCTATGTTGTCCAGCTCAACATTTACGGGGATATGTCCGACCGCCTGGACCGCATCCACATGAAACCAAACGTTTTTCCGGCGGCATATCTCACCGATCGCGCGGATCGGCTGGATCGTGCCGATCTCGTTGTTTGCATACATGATCGTTACCAGGCAGGTGTCTTCCCGGATCGCGGCTTCCACTTCCTCCGGGCGGATCAGCCCGTTTTCATGAACGTCGACCAGAGTGATCTCAAAGCCTTCACTTTTCAGTTTTTCAAGGGTATGCAGCACGGCGTGATGTTCAAACGCGGAGGAAATGATATGCATTTTCCCTTTTCTCTTACCCAGCGCCGCGGCCGAGCGGATCGCCTGATTATCGGCTTCGCTTCCGCCGGAAGTAAAGAGGATCTCCCTGGGCTGCGCACCGATCACGGCAGCTACATCTGCACGCGCCTGCTCCAGCACCTCCTTGGCACTCTGGCCATGAGTATAGAGGCTCGAAGGGTTTCCCCAAGTATCATTTATGACTGTCGTCATTACATTGATCGCAGCGGCACTCATTTTCGTAGTTGCTGCGTTATCGGCATAAATCATCGGTATCCTTATTCCTTTCTTAAGGCTATACAGATTATAGCCCCATTTACCGACTATGTCAATAGGTTTATTGGGCAAATTAAATCCGGATACAGTAGTTACTACACTACTCGCCATCCAGCAAATTGTAGATGCCATCCTCCGACAGCACGCCTCGTTTAAGGTTCTTCGGTAAAAGGCCGGCCTCATCCGCAGCATAATCGCGCTTCCACGCGGGACTCGTGTAATACTCTTCCAATTCCTTCAGTTTCGCGCGGTTACCGCCCTCAACCTGCTTCATGATCTTCTCATAATACTTGATGCGCTTAACCTGCTCCCGAACAGCTTCCGGAGTCGTCGGCAGCACCTTCTCAAAAGCAAACATATCGAACATCTCCCCGCCCTTATCATTCGGATCGCAGAAATGCTCATTATAATACGCCACGATGTGGAACCCGCAGCGATTGACATAGAAATGAATGTTCCTCTTCTCGAAGTACGGCGTCACCGTCTCCCAGACCGTAACCTCCGGATGCATCTCCTCTACCTCGCACCATGCCGCATAACCGATGCCCTTACTATGAACCTTCGGCGACACGAACAGCAGCTCCAGCTCGCCATGATCGTATTCGGTCTTGATCACAACGCCGCCGACGCTCTCATCGCCCTGCATGATCCGGTACGCCGTCCCCTCATCGATGGAATGAGCGATCGTTTCGCGGGAAATGATCTCGCCCTCCTCTTCAAAGTGGTCATCCCGCAGTCCAAACTCCTCCAGCGCCCCATAATTAAACGCTTTCTGGTTATCCGTAATGAACTGCTCTCTATCCTCCGCCTCCAGCGGAACTAAACGAACTTCCATTTTTACCTCAACTCCATCTGGTCATATTTCAACCTTTGCCGTTGGCACGACATCCTTTATCGCATTGACCACCAACGCAACCGCACGCTCTATAAACTTATAGCCTTCATTCGGTCTTCTCGGGGAAATAGCCTTTTTACCGTGTCCCAGTCTTCCGGCTGTCCCGCCGCCCGCTCAACCAACTCCGGCACTTTCTTAATTCTCTCCCATGCTGCCGCCACACGCTCCGGATCACGTATCGTGTGCTGGATCTCCGCATCCGTGATCAGGTGGGAATAATACCCCAGCAGGAACGACAGTTCCTCGTTTGATTTTATCTCGTCGATCCGGGAGAGCACATATTTGTCGTAAAACGCTATGCCATCCTCCGCCGTCTTGCGTCTGCCGTTCATCCAATGCGTGATCTCTCTGGAAGGCACAAAATCAGTACCATCCTCATTCAGCAGATTGCAATCCGGGGCAATATTGCCCACGCAAAAACCATGCCTGTCCAGCCACGGACAATGCTTCAGGACTTCATCCGCAACCCACAAATGGGTAACCCATTCCGCCATAGCATTTCACCAATTTCCTCTATTCAATGAGGCCCGTTCATGTTTCTACAATTTTTTCTTCATCCAGATATGCGGGCAGCCTTCATCATCTTCCACGTCTCCGTACTCCCGGTAGCCGTTTTTCCGATAAAACCCGGTTGCAACACACTGCGAATGGAGGATCATGGAATGACCGCCATTCGTGATGGCCTGCGCTTCCGCTTCCTGTATGAGCCATGAACCCAGGTTCGCTCCCCTATAGGGCTTGCGGACTGCCAGCCGACCTAAAACATACGACGATCTGCCAATATCGTAGAAAAGCCTGCATGTGCCGGCCGGCTCATCGCCGTCGTACGCAACCAGATGCATTGCGATCTCATCGATGTCGTCAAATTCATCCTTGAACCCCTGCTCCTCGATAAAAACCTCACGACGGATCAGAGTCGCATCTTCGTGAAGATACTTATACACTTTTATCTGCATCTGCCCCTCTTATGATCTCCTCTGCTTTTTCCTTCGAGATCGGTTCAAAATTCCCGTAATATTCCAGTTCGGAATACAGCCGTTCGGTCAATTCCCACTCAAACGTTTCTTTGTTAAGGGCATACACCCGCCCGTTATGTGTTTTGTACAGATTGTGGATGTAGAGATATACGTAGCACCAATGATCCTCATCACCCGAAACACTATAGAGTTTACCGTCTTCATCCGGTATGACCCACGGCGAACGAACGCACTCGTCGATGTCGATCTTCTTCCCTACGTAAGACGCATCCTTTTCTATGAAATATACGTCCTCCGGCACTTCCGATCCGTGGTCGGGAGCGTCACTTTCAATGCTCCATGTCAGGTAAAAACGTCTCCTAAGGTGGAGCGTGCGCTGCCGGTCGCCATTTTTAATGACTGCTTCAGCGCTTGTAGCCTTGTGCTCATCGTCAGCCGTACGTATCGTGGAAGACCAATCTGAGTATTGCATGGTCAGTTCTACGATCTCGTAATCCGGGTACTTCCGATGGATCTTTCTGATGACTCGCTTTCTGCTACTCTTCGTTTTGGGGCCAGATAATTGGATGATTATCAAGAGCACCATCAGAACAGCGTAAAAGAAGGCACCAATCTTCTTCACTATCTTCATGCTTCCATCCTTCCAATACAGGATATTTATTTTCCCTCAAACATGATCACCGGATCCTCGGTCCCGCCGGTGTCCACGGATGTATCCGCAAACCGTTCGGCGCTGTCCTTAATGAGTGCCTGCCACTCCGCCTCACTGCCCGTGAAAATGATCGTAGCGCCCTTAGCGATATTGACCGAGTGTTCAAAACCTCTGCTCGTAAAATACTTTACGCTCTTAGGAATGATGAGGGTGTTAATACTGCGGTCCTCCACATTATGAATGCTGACGACCGTATCGGGGATCGTAAGTTTTCGGATGTGTTCCTCCTTCGTCGAAGGCTGCCACAAAGATACGATCGTTACAGGTTTCCCGCCGATCTGATCCGGAATGGTCACTTCGGTCTCGCTTCCCAGGTAGCGCAACACATTTACACTGTTTTCATACTCTGTATAGACCCAGTCTCCTTCCTGCTTATCCTCATAGGAATCAGCAAGGCTCTTTATGATCGGAACTGCCGGAAGGACTCTTCCGGTAAGCGCTGTACGATACACCGCCATGTCATCATCGTTTATGAGTAAAAGATCGTCATTTATGATCGCCAAGGCAAAGGTATCAAAATCTTTTCTGCCTTCCATGAGCTGCTCTGCTTCTGCTCCCCCGGTGATCTGTTTGCGGCTGATCCCGCGCTTATTATCAATATAGTAAACGTGATCACCGAAGACATTCACATTTGCATCATTCCAAAACTCGTCTTTCGAAAGCACATAGTACTTTAGGCCCGATTCGATATCCACGAAGATCACGCCGTCCCGTCCGCCAAACTCTTCTGCTCGGCTCCGATAGACCGCATAGTCGCCCATGATAAACGGAACTACATCGTCGTCCTGAGGAAGCGCGCACACATCCTGCTCGTTCCCTTTTTCATCGGCTCGAAACAGACCATATGGCTCCAAATCGGATGTAAGTTTCACATAATAGGTGTAACCGTCATGAATATCCACAAAGTATTTCGGCTCTTCATTTTCAATGAAAGACAGATCCAGGTCTTTCAATGTTTTGCTTTTCGGATCAAACTCCAACACACCGAAGGCATCGGGTTTATTATATCTTAGGAAAAGCCTTCCATCACTTATGACAGGCATGTTACGCAAACGGTACTCCTTACCGACAGGAACCGCTTCAAAGATATTTTTGGTATTGAGATCGATTCCCATGAGTGTAATATCCTGCCCGCTGTTGGACAGATAGTATACAGCATCATCCGTGGGATAGAGGTAAAACACTCCCATCTGAGCAACCCCATAGACTTGCGGCGCCGGGATCACTGCTAAAAGTTCCGGCTTCTTTTCGCCGTCCCGAAGCATATATATATTCTCAGAGTCCGGATAACCGGTCTCGACACCGGTCAGATCTTTGGCATTCTGAACGAAATAAGTGACACCGTCTTTATAGGCGATCCTTCCATAGGTGGAATAGTAATTGGAGCCAAGTTTAGCGACTTCATTCTCTTTCTCACCCACACCGTCGGTCGTAGTTTCGACAACCTGCGTGGGTTTTGTCTCATCCAATGTGGCTACCACGCTCACATCTGCGACAGACGTTGTACTGTCCGGCGCATTTGTCGTCGGAGTCTCCTTACCATCCGAGCAGCCGCAAAGAAGAGCCGCGCTCAGCATCAAGATCGCTATCTTATAATTCTTGATCATAGTATTAAGTCACCTCAAATCCATTTCTTTCTATTGATCGGCGTCCCGACAAACGGATCGACCCTATTGATATTATGATAAAGAATGTCTCAAATGTCAAGGCAAGGGGCATTATGAGGGCAATGACAAGCGTCTGAAGTACGCCACCCGCGCTGTTGAAAAATGCCTTATTTCAGTCCTTTAGCCAATCGCATGCTTCTGTGAGCATACCTTCCGCGATTCCGGAGAGAAACGCAACTGCGATGATCACTATCTCGGCCACAGCCAGGATAAGGTCATTAGGCAGACATCCGCCGATCTGATAGCATCCATATCGAGTTTTTTCGGACTGTTTTTTTCTTTTCATTTGTCCCCCATTTTCTTTCATGCCAGTTTTCCTGCGAAGAATAACTCTTCTTCCGGCATATGTCAATGCAGGCGCAGGAACCGCTTTACGACATTTTCGGCTTACGGCCTGATTTCTTCCCCTGTCTGCAGGCTGCGCACATTTGGCAATGTGCGCAGTTTCCGCCGCAGGAGGATTTCCCTTGTTTTTTATCTTTGATCAGAGACAGGACGATGCCTGCCACGATCATTATGAGCAAAAGCGTGATCAAAATCGTTCCGATATTTGCAGCGATCCATTCCAACATAATCTGCTCCTTTATTTTGCTGTTTTGATCTCCAGTTTATTTGCTTCCGTGTACTTCTTGAAGAACAGCATGTATACGATGCCAACCAGCGCCGTTAAGGCAAAGATCAGGCCGATCACGTTCAGTTCGCCCGTAAACGCTCCGCCGATCTGACGGATCATGAGGGCAATGATGTATGCGAAACCGCACTGATATCCGATGGCGAACCATGTCCACTTCCGGTTGTTCATTTCCCGTTTGATCGCGCCGATCGCCGCGAAGCAGGGCGCGCAGAGGAGGTTGAATACCAGGAAGGAGAAACCTGTGATCTGCGTGAATTCAGCCGAGAGCGCCTGCCATGTCGAGAGTTCTCCGCCGCCATAGAGAATGCCCATGGTTCCGACGATATCCTCTTTTGCGACTAGGCCTGTGATGGACGCAACGGCCGCCTGCCAGTTGCCCCAGCCC
>JAFZPG010000115.1 GCA_017550425.1 Lachnospiraceae bacterium
GTACGAACACCGGCAACAACGTCCTCGCCCTGTGCGTTCTTAAGGAACTCACCCATGAGCTTCTTCTCACCGGTTGCAGGGTCACGGGTAAATGCAACACCGGTACCGGACTCGTTGTTGAGGTTACCGAATACCATGGGCATTACGTTTACTGCAGTACCCCAGGAATAAGGGATATCGTTATCACGACGATATACGTTTGCACGAGGGTTATCCCAAGAACGGAATACAGCCTCGATAGCGAGCTTCAACTGCTCTACCGGATCGGACGGGAAGTCCTTACCCAGCTGATTCTTATACTCAGCCTTGAACTGCTCAGCGAGCTTCTTCAGGTCAGCTGCGTTCAGGTCAACGTCGTACTGAACACCCTTTGCAGCCTTCATCTCGTCGATGAGCTTCTCAAAGTACTTCTTACCAACTTCCATAACGACATCCGAGAACATCTGGATGAAACGTCTGTAGGAATCGTATACGAAACGCTCAAATGCGGGATCCGGGTTGCCGGCGATCATAGCCGCAACGACCTCATCATTCAAACCAAGATTCAGGATGGTATCCATCATACCGGGCATAGATGCACGCGCACCGGAACGTACGGAAACCAAGAGAGGATTCTTGAGGTCACCGAACTTCTTGCCGTTGAGTTCCTCCATCTTTGCTACATACTCCATGGTCTGACCCATGATCTCATCGTTGATCTTACGACCATCCTCATAGTACTGTGTACAAGCCTCAGTCGTGATCGTGAAGCCCTGCGGAACGGGAAGTCCAATGCCGGTCATCTCAGCCAGGTTTGCACCCTTACCACCGAGAAGATTACGCATGGTCATGTCGCCTTCACTAAACATGTAGACCCACTTTTTTGCCATTTGTTAAAACCTCCTAATCATTCGGCATCTGCCGTAGTTACTTTATTATGTCACTGGGATGACATAGTGTGTATCTTGCATTAAGACACAACACAAGTGAGCCGCGCAAGAAAGACCGGCGCGAGAAACTCACTGCGATACGTCGATTATATCAACTTTGAGACTTATAGTAAAGGGTTTTTTTCAATTTTTTCGCATTTTCCCCCATTTCCACGGCTTTGCGGGCAATGTTTTCGCGGATTGTCGTCGAAACGCCGAAATCCGCACATAAAAACACCGCCCACACAGCATGTGCGGACGGTGACTCTATGCGGAAACGGTCATCGCGCTTCCGGATCAATATTCAAATTTCTTCTCGAAGTATGCCTTCAGGTCTGTGATCGCCACGCGCTCCTGCTCCATGGTGTCACGCTCACGAACGGTTACGCAACCGTCGGTCTCACTCTCGAAGTCGTAGGTTACGCAGAACGGAGTACCGATCTCGTCCTGACGACGATAACGCTTACCGATGTTGCCGCGATCGTCGAACTCACAGTTGTAGATCTTCGACAGGTCGGTAAAGATCTTCTCGGCGCCTTCGTTCAGCTTCTTAGAGAGCGGCAGTACGCCGATCTTCACCGGAGCGATCGCCGGGTGGAAGTGCATTACGTTGCGGACATCACCGTCGCCGATGGTCTCCTCGTCGTAAGCAGCGCACAGGAATGCCAGTGTAACGCGATCTGCGCCCAATGACGGCTCGATAACGTACGGGATGTACTTCTCCTTCGTCTCATCGTCAAAGTACGCCATATCCTCGCCTGAGGTGTTCTGGTGCTGGGTCAGGTCGTAGTCGGTACGATCTGCGATACCCCAAAGTTCGCCCCAGCCGAACGGGAACAGGAACTCGAGGTCCGTGGTCGCCTTGCTGTAGAAGCAAAGCTCTTCCGGCGAATGGTCGCGGGCGCGCATCTCTTCGTCCTTAATACCCAGTTCCTTCAGCCAGTTGATGCAGAACTGCTTCCAGTATGCAAACCACTCCAGATCCGTGCCGGGCTTGCAGAAGAACTCGAGTTCCATCTGCTCGAACTCACGGGTACGGAAAGTGAAGTTACCGGGTGTGATCTCGTTACGGAAGCTCTTACCGATCTGGCCAATGCCGAACGGAACCTTCTTACGGGAGGTACGCTGAACGTTCTTAAAGTTTACGAAGATACCCTGAGCGGTCTCGGGACGCAGGTAAACAACAGCCTTTGCATCCTCGGTAACGCCCTGGAAAGTCTTAAACATAAGGTTGAACTGGCGGATATCGGTGAAGTCCTTCTTACCGCAGGTCGGGCAGCAAATACCCTTCTCGTCGATGTAAGCCTTCATCTGCTCGTTCGTCCAGGCATCGACACTACCCTCGATGGTAATGCCGTTCTCAGCCATATAGTCTTCGATGAGTTTATCCGCACGGAAACGCTCGTGGCACGCCTTACAATCCATCAACGGATCGGAGAAACCGCCCAGATGGCCGGAAGCCACCCATGTCTGCGGGTTCATCAGGATCGCGCAGTCTACGCCGACATTGTACGGGCTCTCCTGGATGAACTTCTTCCACCATGCCTTCTTGATGTTGTTCTTCAGTTCCACGCCCAGGTTACCATAGTCCCAGGTGTTCGCCAGGCCGCCGTAGATCTCGGAGCCGGGGTACACAAAACCTCTGCTCTTACAAAGGGCAACGATCTTATCCAATGTCTTTTCCATCTCAGAATCCTCACATTCTTAAATTAATGATACCGGGGGTCACGTCGGTGCCCCCGGTCGATATCTTAGTAAAAGATTACGTACTGTACGTCACTGCTTTCGTAAAGCTTCACCGAGTTTTTATCCTCGATCTTCAATCCGCTCGACACATAGTAGACATTACCCTCGAAGAAGAACTGTCCGCTCACGCCGTCCGGAAGCTTTCCGCCGAAATTCACCGCGCAGATGTAGTAGTCTTTGCATGTCTCTTTGATCTTCGTCGAAGAGATCGCATTGCCCTCGGTATCTACGAACGCGCCGGCAATGTCGATGTTGAAATCGCCGATCTCGGAAACCTTACCGACCACGAATACCTGCCAATTTTCGAAGTACTCGTTGAATGATTTGTTGAACTTAAGGTAGTCCTCAGTCCCTTCATACTTAAACTTCAGGGATAATGTGGTGTCCTTCAGATCGCACTGTGTGAGCGTTACCGATGTTTTGGAGGACGTGGTCGCCGTGTAGTTGTTGACGATCGGCGTGATCATATCCTTCTTGAACTCATCGATGTTGTAGTATGCCTTATCGAACTTCGTGTCGATCTCCAAAGACTCGACCGATCCGTCGCAGTGAACGAAGAGGCTGGTCTCCGAAGCGGAAAACTGGTAGTCGCCCTTCGCCGGCATCGTCACGGGCACGGCCGTGGACCAATCCGGATCTGTTACTTTTGTATTACCGCTCTCACCGGGCTTCTTTGTTGAAGATGTGGATGATCCGTTCGTACTGTCTACGGGTTTTGTATCTCCCGGATCCACGATCTTGCAGCCACTGAGTGCAGTCAATGCCGCCAGTGAAAGCGCAGTCAGTGTCATCCTGACCTTTAATCTCTTCATACGATCTCCTCCCACCCGCGCCGATCGTGCGGGTCAGCGACAGTTCATTTTCTTCCGTGAAAAACTGTCGCATGATATTATACACTATTTTGACGCATCATGCAAGTGTGTAAAACAATTTTGTAAACACCGTCCGGTTTCACAACAGGGTCCCCATGCGGTTCAGTTCCTCCAACGAAGGAAACTGGCCGGCGCGTTTCTCGATATTTCGCCGTTTGTAGGCCTCGCAAAACTCCAGGACTTTCGCTTCCACTTCCGGAGAAAGCGTAAATCCGAACAGTTCCTGCAGGGGCGCCGCGCACACATAGCGCAGCGTGAACAGTTCCGTCTTTCCGAGGAAGATGCCGCTGTCGTCCTTCGGCCGGCACTCCTTACAGAGCAGGCCGCCGCGGCTGTGGTAGAACCAGCCTTCCTCGCAGGCAGCACCGCACTCCATGCACTCGTGGATGTACGGGCCGACGCCGCCCAGCACCAGCATGCGCATCTCAAACGCGAAACGCACCAGTTTGCGCGGCATTTTATTTTTCGCGGTCAATGCTTTCAGGGCCAGGTACAGCAGGTTCAAAACGTCTGTGCTCTCCATCTCCTCCATCACAAAGTAGGAAGCGAATTCCATGAAATACGACGCGTAGATGTAGGCTTCGTAATCCAGCGGCAGTTCTTCAAAAAAGGCGATGCCTTTCGCATCCTTAAGGTGGTTGCTGCTGCCTTCGACGATCGTGAACTCGGCGAAGCAAAACGGACGCGTGTAAGCGACCAGACGCGACCGCGGACGGCGGCAGCCTCTGGCAAATACCGTTATTCTCCCGCGCTCCTTCGTGATCAGTTCGAGCATCCGGTCATTTTCCCCGACCGGCATGCTTTTCGCCACCACTCCGGTTACGATCGTCTCTGAATACATAGATTACCGTCCTTTTAATTCCTTCGGATCATACCCCAGGCTGCTCAGAAGCATCGGGTCATCGCGCCAATTCTCGCGAACCTTCACCCAGAGTTTCAGATTGACCTGCATCTCCAGCATCTCTTCGATGTTTTTGCGCGCGCCCGAGCCGATCTTCTTCAGCATGGCGCCGCCCTTTCCGATGATGATGCCCTTATGCGACTCACGCTCGCAGATGATGGTCGCCTCGATGTCGGTGAGTGTTTCGCTCCTCTCCTTCATGCGGTCGATCTCCACCGCGATCCCGTGCGGGATCTCATCCGAAAGAAGGCGCAGCGCCTGCTCGCGGATCATCTCTGCGGCGATCTGGCGCATGGTCTGGTCCGTTACCGTGTCCTCGTCATAGAATACGGGACCGTACGGCAAATGCTCGAAGATCGCAGTCAGAACGTCATCCACGCCCTTATCTTTCAATGCGCTGACGCAGACCACGCCTGCATAGTTCATCAGGCTGTTGTAGGCCGCCAGAACCTCCCGGATCTCTTCTTTTTGGATCGTATCCGTTTTGTTGATCACGAGGAGCACCGGGGTTTTCAGCTGCTTCAGGAGTTTTACGATCTCCTGCTCGCCGGCGCCAACGTAGGTCGTCGGCTCCACGAGCCACAGGATGAGGTCGACTTCTTTGATCGTCTTTAAGACCACATCCTCCATATACGTGCCCAGTTTGTTTTTTACCTTATGCATGCCGGGGGTATCCAGAAATACGATCTGGCCGCGCTCGTCGGTGTAGACAGTGCGGATCCGGTTGCGGGTCGTCTGCGGCTTCTTCGACGTGATCGCGATCTTCTGCCCGATCAGATGGTTCATCAGCGTGGATTTGCCTACGCTCGGGCGTCCGATCAGCGTCACAAAGCCGGACCGGGTCGTTTCGTTTTGATTCTTGTTATCTTCCATGTGAAGTATTCCTTATGAGAACATCTGCTCGGTCGATGTGAACAGGTCGATGTCGCGCTCGATCGCCTCGCCGTTTCCGATCACGCAGAAATAGCGTTTGCTGAGTGCCTCGCGGATCGCGGGCGCGATGCGGCGCAGCTGCGCGCTGTCCGTCGCCAGGATCTCATCCCGTATCCTCTGCCAGAGTTCTTCGGTGATGCCCTGTTCCATGCGTGCCATAGCGGTATTGCCCTGATCCAGAGCCGTCATCGGCGCGTCAAAGGAGCTGATGGCACCGATGATGTATTTCAGTTCGTCACGCTCGGACAGGTCGATGCTTTCGATGTAGTCCGGGGCCTGATCAAACACTTCATCCGAACCGCGAAGCTGTGGATCGCGATAGGTCGCCATGTACACCATGCCGCTGTACGACGGGCTGAACCAGCAGCCGTAGGCGCCTCCGAGCACGCGGATCTTCGTCCAGAGATATTCGTAGTTCATGATCACGCGGAGCACCTGAAGATTTCCGTCGCTGATCTCCGGATAGTCGTCGCGGCTGTATTTGCCGGCACGCGATACAAACTGGATCTGGGCTGCGGTCTTGAAGCCCTCGCCCCTCTCGGTCTCATCCCGCTTCGGGCGCCAGTCTTTCAGCGTCTCGTTCGGGTCTCCCTTCGGAAGTTTTGCGACCGTTTCGGCAAATGCTGCTTCATACGGCGCGGCATCCGGCGCAGTGATGAACAGTTTCAAATGGTTCTGTGTGAAGATCTCCCGGTAGAGTTTCTGAAGGTGCTCGATCAAGGCATCCTTCTTTTCGTCCCAGTGATCATTGATATCTTTAATGAAACGATAGTAGGACAGGCCGCTCCGCATCTCTTCATACCAGGCGATATCGGAAAGATTGGCCGTCGCGCGATCCGAAGCGAAACCGTCGCCGGACCACTGGATGTTCGACTCGATCTGCGCGCAGGAACGAGCGATCAGCTCGTGGATCCTTCTTTCATCCGTAAACTTCGTCCGAAGCAGGACCTCTTCGATCAGCGCGAGCGTCGGTCTCAGGTTGCGCTCCAGCGTCTTAAAGATGATACGCAGGTAGGTCTTGCCTTCCGTGCCCCTGTATTTGCCGAAGGTCCAGGTCTGAGTCATGAGCCCGCCGGCCACGAGTTTGATCTCGTCATTCAGTTCACTGTAGGTGTAATTCTCCGTATCCAGGTCCAGCAGGAGCATCGAAAGGATCTCCAGATACTGGATCTCGCTGAGGTCGAGATAGCGCTCATCGAACATAAAGTTCGAATAAACGATGCCGTTTGTCTCCGTCGTGCAGTATCCCAGCGGACGGGAGGCAAATGTCGTCTCCCCGTAGGTAAGCGGCGGGTTTTTCTTATCGATGTCCTCTTTCGAGAGCATCGGGATCATTTCCAGTTCTTCTTTCGTCGACGGGGTCTCCTGGAATTTCTTCAGTTCCTCCGTCTGTTGGATCAGAGCGTCCATCTCAGCGTCCGACAGGGTCGCCTTCTTCGCTGCGAGTTTTTCGGCCAATGCGGCGTCGCGCTCTTCATTCAGTCCCTGCTTCGGCATCAGAGCCAGCACAATACCGTTGTCGTTCGACAGCAGGTAGGTCTCGATGAGTTTCTCATAGTAATCGCTTTCAGCGAGTGCACGAAGCTTATCGAAGAGTTCATTGTCCTCATAAGCGCGGAATGGTGCGTCATCGTCATACAGCCAGTCGGACAACATGTTGATGGTGATCCGAAGGCCACGCGGGGTCCGGCCGTAGTCGAGCTCGCGTGCGCGGAACTCGTAGGAATTGATCGATGCCTGCAATTTGCGTTTCGGGATGCCGTTCGCTACGAGATCCTTCAGTGTGGACACGATGACTTCTTCAAACGCGTCACGCTGGTCGGTCTCCGCACTCTGAGCGACGACCTCAAAGGTCGGCTGTCTGCGGTACGTTCCAATGCCGCCGTAGCAGTTCGCGCCGATGCCCGCCTTCGCGAGTGCGTCACGCAGGTAGGCGCCGGACGAATTCAGCAGCAGGTCCTCCAAAATGTCCCAGGCCGACAGCATCACGGGATCTTTGATCTCCGGGAATACGCGCGCCCAACTCAGGTAGGTGTTATGCTCGATCTTCTCTTCGCGGGTGATGCCATAGTAGGCGTTGTCACGAACGACCTCTGCTAACGGCTGCTGAAGCGGGATCTCGGAATTCGGGAAAATGCGGTCATATTTCGACAGATACTCTCTGTCCATGTATTCCAGGCGCTCCGTGAAATCCAGGTTGCCGTAGAGGCAGATGTAGGAGTTCGACGGATGGTAGAAAACACTGTGGAACTTCAGGAAGTCCTCGTAGGTCAGGTCCGGGATCGCCTCGGGCAGACCGCCGGACTCGATACCGTAGGTATGGTTCGGGAACAGTCTGCGGCTCGTCTCGTAGCTCAGCCACTCATCCGGCGCGGAAAATGCGCCCTTCATCTCGCTGTAAACAACGCCGTTCAATGTGAGCGGTGCTTCGCGGTCCGTCAGTTCGTAGCGCCAGCCTTCCTGCAGGAAGAATGCCTTATTCTTGTAGATATTCGGGTGGAACACCGCGTCCATGTAAACGGACATCAGGTTATTCAGGTCCTTCGCGTTGCAGGAGGCTACCGGATAGATCGTTTTATCCGGGTAGGTCATCGCGTTCAGGAAGGTGTTGAGGGAACCTTTCGCCAGTTCGATGAAAGGGTCTTTTGCCGGGTATTTCTCCGAGCCGCACAGCGTCGTATGCTCAACGATGTGCGCCACACCGGTGCTGTCCTTCGGCGGTGTGCGGAAGCCGATGGTGAACACCTTATTGTTGTCGTCATTTTCCAAAAGGACCACGCGGGCTCCGTTCTTTTTGTGGCTCAAAATATAGCCCACGGAATGGATCCGAGGGAGGTCCTGTTTTTTCACCAGTTCATACGCTTCAGGGATCGTAAATGCCATAAATTTCTCCTTGTTATTCATTTTGTTTGTATGTCACGCGCGTCGGAAATCATCCTTCCGCGCAAAATGCTCATAGAATTATTATACCGAATCCGGCGGGAAATTTCCACCGTTATTTCATATAGAAACCTCTTTTCGGTCGGTCTCCAGACGTTCCTGTCCGGATCCACCTGCGAGTACGGTGATGATGGTGTTTTCCATGTGCCATGTTTCGTGCGGGCATGCGATGATCTCATCATACCCCTCGGAAAATGCGAGCCCGACGCCCTTCATCTTACCGAAAGCCTCTGCCAGGGTCCAGCGTTCATAGAACCTGGCGGTCCTGTCGCGCAGCGCTCGTTCGTCAGCAGCGGCCAATGCAGCATCAAACTCCGGCTCGAACGCCTGCTTCAGCAGTTTTTTCTCCGTCCGCCGCATCTGCGTAGCCGAGATCCGGTGTCCGCCGATGATCTCTATATCTATCCCGACCGGGCGGTCGATGCACAATGCGCAGACCACATAGCCCGGGGTGTGACTGAGCGAAACGTGGCAGATCTCGGGGCCGCGACCCGTAGGATCCGCGCCATGACTTGACGCGTAGACCAGAGGCTTACCCTTCTTCGTACGGATCTTCTCATATTGTGAAAAGCCGGCGTCCGCCAAGGCATGATCTAACAACATTTCGCCGAGTTCATGCTGTCTGCCGGGCGTGACCGCCACATCGGTCTTATATATGTATACCGTTACCGGTATCGGATTCCTATTGATCAAATCTCTCATAAATTCTTTCAAAAATGATGATAGGTCGGGCGGACCCGACCTATGTAAACTATTCGTCCGCTGAACCCGGCTCACGTTTGTACCCGAAACGGCTAAATACCTTTTCAAGTTGCATGACCGACAGATAGGCCGGACCGGAAACGCCCCACATCAGGTAGAACGCGCCAAAATACGCCAGGAAATCCATCGGATTCGAAACCAAAAACAGAATGGCCCAGGGGATGATAAAGAATACCCAGCTAAGCAGCATCTGCACCGGAGCGATAAACGCTAAAATGAACGAATTCTTAATGTAGTTCTTCACCTTGTTCTCGAAAACGGCAAGTTGTGAAAAACCAAATGTCAAAATGATCAGAGCGCTGAGCGCTGCGATCGATGCCACACCCAGATAAATGTAATACATGGCGCCGGATGTCTGCGTGAACACATAGATGTAATCCACCACAGCGATCACTCCGAGCGCGAGGAAAACCAGATTCAGGATCGTGGCCTTTGCGAAATTCTTCGTGAATTCGCGGAAGAATTCCTTAACGACAGGAACGCCATGGTACCTGCGACGTTTAAACATCACAGATACCATAGCGGTCGTAGATGCTCCGAACGTAACGATCGGAGCCGCGCACGCGAGCCACAACATGTTCAGGGTGATGAGGTCACCCAAAGCCCGCATGATAATGCCAAAAGGCGTATTTTCTTTGTACTGCCCCATGCTTTAACCCTTAACGCCACCTAATGCAACACCGGCAATGATGTACTTAGACAGCAGGAAGTAGATGACGAACAACGGCAGAACGGACATGGAAAGACCAACGTAGATCGAACCATATTCTGTCTTGTAGATATCGCCTCGAAGAAGGCTGACCATCATAGGCATGGTCTTTTTTTCCTTTGCAGAAAGCAGGAGCATCTGCGGCATGAACAACTGGTTCCAGCTGTTAACGAACGCGAAGATCGCCTGTGTAGCCATCGCCGGCTTCATTAAGGGAAGTACGATGGTGTGGAAGATACGTATCTCTCCCGCGCCGTCGATACGCGCCGATTGCAGGATCTCCATTGGCAGTGACGGTTTCATGTACTGACGCATGAAGAATACCGTACCTGCAGCTGCAATGGAAGGCAGGATGAGCGGAAGGAAACTTCCGGTCATACCGATCTGGTACATAAACTTATAGAAACCAATACCGGTAAGTTGTGCCGGGATCATCAAAATCGCCATGATGAACGTAAAGAATGCATTCTTGAGCTTCCATTCGTAAGCGACGAGTGCAAAAGCGGTCATCGTGGAGAAATATACTGCACAGATCGTAGTTCCGGCCGAAACAACGAAAGAGTTAAAGAAACCCCTCAGAGGTTTGAAGTCATCATATTTAGTGATGTACTCAATGTTCTGAGCCAGATGGTTCGAAGGAATAAGAGATACCGGATGTCCTGTGATCTCTGCCGAACTTCTGGTCGCATTAATAAACATGACCCAGAACGGGAAAATGCTGAGCAATGCCAAAAAGATACATACGACATATGCAACGATCTTAAAGGCGATACTCTTCTTCTTACGCTTTACGATAACCGGCTCTTCAGGTGCAAATGCTGTTTGAACGTCATTATTTTCAGTGATCAATGTCATCAGAATGCACCTCCTTGCTGTTGTATCTTCTGCGCACGTTTAAACTCTTTCATGCGCTTCTTGTTCTCTTTCTTCTCACGGACTTCATCCTTATCGGACAGCATCTTGAATACGAAGATCGAAAGAACAATAATAACGAGGAATACGAGCATACTTGCGGCGGATGCAGTTCTGTAACTGTAAGAACCGCCGAACACCTGATTGTAGATAAAGATCGTATTCGTCAAAGTCGCATTACGAGGTGCACCCTTACCATTGGTGATCGATACAGGAATATCATACATGGTCAGACCACCGATGAGGGAGGTTACCAATGTATAAAGCATGATCGGCTTCAGGTTCGGAAGCGTAATGTGAATAAATGTCTTAAACTCGCTGGCACCATCCACGTCTGCCGACTCAAAAATCTCAGGGCTGATGCCCAATACGCCGGAAATCAGGATGATCATCGTGTAACCATACCACATCCAGAACTGAATGAAGGCAACCACGATACGTGCAACCACCTTATTGTCCAGGAAGTCGAAAGGTTTATCGAAGAGACCCAGACCTGTAAAAATACCATTCAACGGTCCGACCGGATATCCGAGCAATGCATTGAACAAAAGTGCAACGGAAGCGGCCGTAATGATGTTCGGCATATAGAATACAACTTTAAAAAAGCCCTGTCCACGGATCTTATTACGATGGCGGGTAAACCACGCCGTCAGCAGCAGCGCCAAAAGCATCTGCGGAATGAAGTTTAAGGCCCAGATATGGAAAGTATTCCAAAAGCCTTCTTTGAAGGTTGCATTGTCCAAGATACGTTTGTAGTTGGCGAAGATGTCACTGGTAAGAAAGCTGATCTTCTCCTGAATCAAACCTTGGGCATCGGTGAAACTCAGAATTGCTGTGTAAATGGTCGGGTATAAATGGAAAATAAGATAAGCAATAACGAACGGGATACTGAAAATGTATCCGAAAACATTATGGTTCAGGCTTTTTCTTCTTCTCCCCGAATCCGCACCGGCTTCAGCTGAAATCTGCTCTGCAGCTTGAACGGTCGTACTCTTGTCTACAGCCCCATTTTCATTTTCAAAAGGCTCCAAGGCGTAAGCCCTCCTTTCTTTTATGAAAGTAAGGGTAAGCAGCCGAAACTGCTTACCCCCACTGGCTGACTGTTACTATTATTCAGTTAACAGGCAAATTATTCAACAGTGATGCTAGGCATGTTGTCCTTGATCTGCTGCTTGAACCACTTGATAGCCTCTTCACGAGTCTTCTCACCGCTGGTGTAAGCACGAACAGCATCTCTCCACTGAGTGTTGATTGCTTCATCATACTCGGTAAGGTTGTCGCCCTTTGCATATGCGCAACCTGCGATGAAGGTAGGGAATGCATCCTGACCACCCAGGAATTCCAGAGTACCATCAGACTTCTTCATTACAACGCTGGATGCTACAACGTCCTTTGTCTTTACAGAGTCAGAGAACTTAGCGTTAGCCCACTCGTACTGAAGACCTGTATCGGATGTATCAAGAGTTACATACTCGATGAGTTCCTTAACACCAGCCTTGATGTCTGCGTTGTTAAGTACGTTCTTGTTAGCAACAAGCCATGTGCCGCCCCAGAAGAAACCAACATTAGGCTTACATACGCCCCACTGTCCGTAGGTACCCATAGCTGCTACAGAGCCATCATCATTCAGCTTGTAACCGCAGTGATCTTTGAAGGTGTAGTTGATGAGCCAAGCAGGACCATAGAAACCGAGAACCTTCTTAGGTCCGATCTCTTCCATATCAGCGTACCAGCCTTCTGTCCAGTCCTTGGTATCGTTGTGATAGCCGTTATCCTTCAACTTCTTGGAGTAGTCAAGGAAAGCTTCTCTCTTAGGATCGATGTAGAGCTTGCCGTCTACAACCCAACCCTTATCAGAGCTGTTCTCGATTGCGTGCCAGATATCACCATCGCCGGAAACGATTGCATAACCCTTAGCTTTGCACTTCTCAGCTGCTTCGAAGAATGTATCCCAGTTGTTACCGATAGCTTTTTCAACGGTTTCGGGCTTGTCATCACCGAATACGTCCTTAGCTACTTCACGGTTGTAGATGAATGCACCGCCGTTTGCCTGATAACCAAGAGCTACGACCTTGCCGTCTCTTCTGGTGATATCAGCGGAATACTGAGCGATACCGGCATCTTTGATCTTGTTCTCAACGTCGATGCCGAGATCTTCGTATGTACATGCATAAGAAGAAGCGGAACCGGTCGTGTACTTCTTAACGAAAGCTGCCTCTGCCATGTAGATGTTAGGAGTCTTAGCGCCGCCATCAGCCAGAACCTGGTCGAGAGCCTTCTGGTAAGCACCATCATCTGTAGCAACAACAGTGTAATTCAGCTCATACTTAGCAGCGAAATCGGGGTGTGTGCTAACATATTTCTTGAACATGTTAGGAACTTCCTCGGTGAAAGCCATAACCTCGATCGTTGTCTTCTTACCAGGGTCGCTAGACTGTGTAGCACCGCCACCAGCTGCTGTGGTTGTCTTGTTGTCGTCCTTGGAGCAACCGAACAAAGAAGTTGCTGCCATAGCTGTAACCATACCAAGAGCTGCAGCTTTTGTTAAATTCTTTTTAACCATTTTTTTCCTCCTTAAATAGTTAAATATTTTCCCGAGGCTTTGCCTCGAAACTGCTGTGGTTCATGATCTCTCTTCGCGCAATGCGGGCAAGTGACCGGATGTTTGACATCCTGACCCGATTAATACCATTTTGTGATAATCGCACAAAAAGAGAACTCATTCCCTCACGCTACATTGTCATTTTACACCATAACCCGCTCTCATGCTCCGCAAATATTGCGATTTTTCGCCCAAACTTTGCTTCGTTCACGATTCTTTCACATTTCATTCATATTTTCCGCTCCCCGGAAGCGAGGCATCGTTGTCGGATTGTCGAAAAACTCTCCCTGTTTTTGGGCAATCTTAACGACAGGCGGTATAGTTTTTACAATGATTTACATCTTTTACATTCTTATTTATTGCTTTTTTGGTATGAGGGTGTTTTCCGCGTTTTCCTTAATCGATTTCGAAACTTTCGTTACGATACTTCATCAGAAATAATCACGCGGATCCCGGCTGAACCGGGATCCGCGCAGATCTTCATTTATTTCGTTTCGGTCTCTTCTTTCTTACCTCGGGATAGATATGTCAGGATGAAGACGCATATCATTATTATGATGATCGTAACAAAGATACCGACGAGGCCCTTTCCCATCAGTTCAAACGACTTTTCGATCACTTCGCTCTGCGCCATAGTCGCCTCGATGTTCGCGTCTGTGGCCGCTGCCTCCGACGCCGCTTCCGGCGCCATATACATAAGTGTTGAGAATATATTCATTGCGCACCTCCTACAGCATACCCAGCACGAGCTTGATGACGATACCGCCGGCTACCGCGCTGGCTACCTGGCCTGCAACATTTGCGCCGGCCGCATGCATGATCACGATGTTTCCGGGCTCCTCTTCCTGCGCCATCTTCTGAACGACGCGAGATGCCATCGGGAAGGCCGAGATGCCGGCAGCGCCGACCATCGGGTTGATCTTGTTTTTGGAGAATACATTCATCAGCTTCGCGAACATAACGCCGCCGATAGTATCGAAAATAAATGCGGTCAGACCGATCGCCATGATCATCAGGGTCTCCACGGTCACGAAATCTTTCGCCTGCATGCTGAAGGCGATCGTAATACCGAGGAGCAGGGTGATCAGATTGGTCAATGTATTCTGGGCCGTCTCGTTCATGGTACCGAGAACGCCGCACTCGCGGATCAGGTTACCGAACATCAGGAAGCCTACCAGACCGAGCGCTGAAGGAGCGATCAGACCGACTACGAAGGTAGTAACGATCGGGAACAAGATGCGTGTACGTTTGGATACATTGGAAGCCGTATACGCCATGCGGATCTTACGTTCTTTCTTCGTCGTGATCAGTTTGATGACGGTCGGCTGGATAATGGGAACCAGCGCCATATAAGAATATGCGCAGACCGCGATCGCTCCGACATACCTGGAATTCAATACCTGCGATACCAGGATCGAGGTCGGGCCGTCTGCCGCGCCGATGATACCGATGGACGCAGCGTCCTTCAGATCAAACCCGAGAAGGGCTGCCATCGAGATCGCGAAAAAGATACCGAACTGCGCTGCAGCGCCGAAGAGAAACATCTTCGGGTTCGCAAGCAACGGGCCGAAATCGATCATGGCGCCAATGCCGATAAACAGCAGGATGGGCATCATTTCCGATGCTTCGATACCGACATTAAACAACCACTCAATGATACCTTTTGACTCGATCGGCATTCCGGTCGATGATGTAATGGTCGTATTCAAAACCGCCGAGAACGGGAAGTTTACGAGGATCGCGCCGAAGCCCATGGGAATGAGAAGCGCCGGTTCGTAGCCTTTTTTGATACCTAACCAGATCAACAGAGCTCCGACAACAAACATCACCCCATTTTGCCAAGTCAGGTTTGTTATACCTTCGATCAAAAATTCCATGTTTTACCTCTTTCTTCGTCGTGCGCCGGTTTCACCGGTACGCGACCGGCCCCTTCGGGCCGCATAGTTCAAGTATATCGAAGCATGCGGAAAATGTCCACCTTTATTTTCTTACGAATACCTTACTGTCGTCGGATCACTCATGCTCGAAATCGTCATCTATTCCGAGGGTCGGCTCCGGCGGCCGTTCCACAGTCGGCTGTTCCACGGGCGGTTGTTCCGCGGTGAACTGTTCGGCAGACTCGGTCGGGATCTCCTGTGTCGTCTCCGGCTCAGGAAGTGTCACCTCTTCCCTCGCGCTGATGTTGAGCAGTTTCTTATAGAATGCGATCCGCTCTTTCACTTCGGCCGCTTCCTGTGATTGATCTTCGATCTCATGGTTCAGATTGATGATCTCGTCTTCGTACTGCTCCAGCAGTTTTTGCTGTTCCGACTTCGGCGAGTTCTCATATTTCGCGAGTGCTTCATCGAACTCCCGGATCAACGCTTCCATCGTCTCATTTTGCTCACTGTACCTCGCGAAATCTTCTTCCAGATGCGCCAACTGAGCATTCTGTTTCTTCAATTCATTCATCCGCACGCTCTTCGTCACCCCGACCAAAAGCCAGGCCACGAGTAACAGGATGATCGTGCCCAACAGCAAGCGCAACCCGATGGCCATGCGTCTCCAGGCTCTGCGGCGTTTTTCTTTCAGTTGCTTGATCCGCAACGCTTTTTGTCTCTCGGTCATTCTCTCCCCTCCTCGAACTCGGCACGGGACAAAGCCTCGATCTCTTCCGGCGAAATAGACGATTCCGCGGCCAGCTGCTGCAGGTACGCCACGATCTGTTCATCATATGCGATCGCAGCCGACTGCTCGGCGATCTGCTGCTTTAACTGCGCGATCTGGGCGGCCAGAGCATCTGCACTCTCCTGCACGCGTCCTTCCGCGCGTTCGAGCGCAGCATACGAAAGGGACTCTTCCTGCTTTTTCTTCAGCTGTTCATTCAAAGAATCCCAGGCAGACTCGCAGGCAGCCTTCTCCTGCTCGATCTCGGCGATCTTGGCTTCATTGCTCGCGCGCTGGTCCGCAATGGAAGACAAACTTCCGACGGTCGACAGCACGACGGTCAAAAGCACAAGCGCGATCACGCCCATAACGCCCAATGCTATCTTTTGTGCTTTCATGGTTACCTCATTTTCTCATTCGGATCCTGCCGCGATCACCGGTCCGTCCCGGTAAATACCGCGCAGGAGGTCGGCGGAAGATCCGCCACGATGTAGCCGTCGCGCGTCTCGTAGGGCACGCGGCCTACGTTATAACCGGAAGGTCCGGTCAGCATGACGCGGCAAATGGCCTTCGGATCGTTTTCCGGTGCGCCCACGCGCCATACAGGTACGTACAATTTCTGCCCGCTCTCGCTGACATTGACCACGACGACCGCATAGCCGCTTTCGTCGAAACGTCCGTACGAGATCATTCCGGGCTGTGCCGTCAGA
>JAFZPG010000010.1 GCA_017550425.1 Lachnospiraceae bacterium
CAACGTCGGACAGGTTTACTCACTGTGAAAAACATGCCGCTCGGATCAAAGCCGAAGCTCGGGCACCGCATCGATGTCGGCCGTTTTCCTGATAGCGCCAGGCTCCCGCCTGACGCGAAAACGCCCTCGGCGATGCGCAAAAACCGATTGCGGAAAATCGGTTTTTGACCCGGCTTCGGCATTTCTCTCGCGGTGTTTTTCATTCGTTCGTGCACATGCCGACTTGTGATCGTATTGCACCAACCGAAAGACCGGAGCCCTGAGTTTTGTGGAGAATAGAGCGACCGGGGATGCTAAGAGTTGCGCCCCGATAGAGCGCAGGATACAGCAAGATCGGTTTCGAACGCGGTCATCAGGATAGAGTTGGTTTTAACGTGGAAGGTTTGTTGGATACCGCATCTTCCTTGGTTGGGGCGCGGAAAATGAATCCTTGTATTTTTTGATTTTTTGTTATATAATGGTCCACAGGGCTGTGCCGGCGAGAGTGTGTCGGGGCGGCTGATGCGCCGAAGGCGGCGCGGATCTATATGTTTTGGAGGGATGTCATGAAAAAGACAATTACCGGAAAGCGAGGAATTGGAATGAAGAAGGTAGCGAAGTCCGCCGGCGTTCTGGCGTTAGCATTGATACTGGGCGCATGTTCGGCGAAGCGCGGAAATGAGAATAATGATACTACGGCCGCAGTGGTGGGAACCGAGGGTACCACGGCTGCGGAGGAAACTACCGCTGAAGGGTCCATAACCGCGGATCCGGATGGAACGACTGCGGAAGCACTGCCCACGACGATCGCAGATGCGACGGGCGAGGGAACGGAAGCAGTTACAGATACGAATGCCGATCCGGGCGAAACGGAGCCGGAGACGACAGAACCGGTTACGGTCGATCGCAGTGAGTTTATCGTAAAACTGTCGTCCATCAATGTATCCGATTACATTGACCTTTCGAAGGTTCAGGACATTCAGATCAAAAACAGTGATCTGGCTGTGGATGAGGGAAGCCTCAAATATGAAATCGTTTCCGCAATGGTCGATGATTTCGGCTTTGCATTGGAAGAAAAGGATCGCGCGGTCGAGTTTGGTGATACGGTCACCATCGATTACGAAGGTTATGTAGATGATGTCAAGTTTGATGGCGGTACTGCTCAGGATTTTGACCTGGGTATTGGCTCCGGTCAGTTCATTCCCGGTTTTGAAGAGGGAATCGTCGGTAAGAAGGCGGGAGACTCTTTTGACCTGCCGGTCACATTTCCCGAGGATTATCACTCGGCAGCTCTCGCCGGCAAAAAAGCCGTGTTCAAGATAAACCTTAAAAAGGTCAGCGGCCTTCCCGAGATCACGGACGAGATGATCCAAGAGAAATCTCAAGGCTACTACGAATCCTATCAGAAATATTATGACGAAGTTGCAGAAGAGTACAAAGTGTCGGTTCGCAACAACGTTATTTTCAATAATATCATGGATGCCGTTGAAGAGAAAAAAGAGCATGAAGGCCTGATCAATGAGTATGTTCAGTCTCAGTTGACCCGTCTGGATCAGATGTGCGCTGCGTACGGCATTGACCGCGAGACATATATCGGTCTTATGGGATATACCCAGGAGGCGTTTGAAGCAGATCTTCAGAACTACGGAAAGAACTATGCAAAGCAAAAGCTGGCGATCATCGGTATCTGCCGTGAGGGTGGCACCACGGTCGATGAAGAAGAGCTGAACGCATATATCAAGAAGTTGGTCGCGGATTATAATCTGGAGAGTGAAGAATATCTGCTTTCGGTCATGACGAAGGATGAGATCGAGTTTGAGATCCTGTACAACAAATTTATGACGTATATTCAGGAATTTAAAACGGTAGACTGATCATTCCGACGAGAGAATGATAAACGGGGAAAAATCCGGTCGTGGTACTTCGGTACCCGGCCGGTTTTTGCGTGGACGGGAAAAAATCGCATTTCCCCCTTGACAAGCGTGAAAACGGCGGTTATAATCGTGCATATAGTCGAAAGGCGATGATTAGGAAGAAGTAAGTTCCGATACGGGATACAGAAAGCAGCCGGTTGATGAGAGGCGCATTCACGATGGGACCGAATACATCCTATAGCCGCGCACCGAACAGCCATTCGCATAGACGGAGGGAATCAGTAGGCTGCGCCGCATGCATGCGTTAAAGTGCCGGGGTATGATATGTACCCGCAGAGGCAGAAAGTGTGAGCTTTTTGCGAAGAAAGGTGGTAACACGACTCGGATCGTCCTTTTACGAAGGGGCGTTATTTTTTTGCAAAAAATCCACGCGGCAAGCGTAGAACTAACACGAGGCAGGTTTGTAGACATGCCTTAAACCAGGAGGGTTAAAAAGATGAAGATTTATGAAGAACTGAAGGCACGTGGGCTGATCGCCCAGGTTACCGATGAAGAGCGCATCCGCGATCTCGTGAACAACGGGAAGGCGACCTTCTACATCGGCTTTGATCCCACTGCGGACAGCTTGCACGTGGGACATTTCATGGCGCTGTGTCTGATGAAGCGTCTGCAGATGGCGGGCAATAAGCCCATCGCCCTGTTGGGTGGCGGTACCGGCATGATCGGCGACCCTTCGGGTAAGACCGACATGCGGAAAATGCTGACGAAAGAGCAGATCGATCATAATATCGAATGCTTCAAGAAGCAGATGGCGAGATTTATCGATTTCTCGGACGGAAAGGCATTGATCGTAAACAACGCCGACTGGCTGTTGGATCTTAACTATGTGGAACTGCTCCGCGAAGTGGGACCGCATTTTTCCGTGAACCGTATGCTGGCGGCTGAATGCTACAAGCAGCGCATGGAGCGTGGTCTGACCTTCCTGGAGTTCAACTACATGATCATGCAGAGCTACGATTTCTACAAGTTGTTCCAGGATTACGGCTGTAACCTGCAGTTCGGCGGTGATGACCAGTGGAGCAACATGCTCGGCGGTACGGAACTCATTCGCCGTAAACTCGGTCAGGATGCGAGCGCGATGACCATCACGCTGCTCCTGAATTCGGAAGGCAAGAAGATGGGGAAGACCGAGAAGGGCGCAGTATGGCTTGATGCCGAGAAGACTTCGCCGTTCGAGTTCTACCAGTACTGGAGAAACGTCGAGGATCAGGATGTTCTTAAGTGCATCCGCATGCTGACCTTCCTGCCGCTCGAGGAGATCGAAGCGATGAGTTCTTGGGAGGGCAGTCAGCTCAACAAGGCAAAGGAGATCCTGGCGTTCGAACTGACGAAACTCGTACATGGCGAGGCAGAAGCTGTAAAGGCGCAGGAAGCAGCGCGTGCGCTGTTCACCGGCGGCAACGCAGCCAACATGCCTTCCTTTACGCTTTCCGAGGATGATTTCCAGGATGGTGTGATCGACATTCAGGCGGTGCTCGTTAAGAGCGGCCTGGTTCCTTCCCGTTCCGAAGGGCGCCGCGCGATCGAGCAGGGCGGTGTATCCGTGGACGGTGAGAAGATCGCGGCTACGGATCTCAAATTCACGAAGGATGATTTCGCGGGCGAAGGGAAGGTATTCAAGCGCGGACAGAAGAACTTCTGCAGAGTCAGCCTGTAAGGTTGATATCGGAAGGCTGATCCGCATGGATCATATACGGAAACCCCGGCCCGGCAGGAAACTGCCGAGCCGGGGTTTCTTTTTTTGCAGGCAACCAGACGTAAAAAGCAACAATTCCGGCGGAAGAACCAAGACTTGTTGCTTTTTCAGTCCTTCCGGAGAGCAATATCGGCTCACAGAGAGCCTGCTCCGCCGCCAAGGAGCTATCAATGAAAGAATTGATGCTATTTTTAGAAAATCGTAAGAATTTCGTAATTGACATCGCCTGTACGCGGTGTTAGAATAGCGATTGTTCAAAATTGAACTGTTCAAGAAAGGAGGTATTCTTGTGGCTGATATCATTAAGTACCGCAAACGGGGCGCGATCTTTATCAATAATCTGACGGCTGCCTATAACTATGCTATGGCGCCGCTGTGCGAGGATATGAAATTAAAAGTGCATCAGATCAACATGCTTTTATATCTGGCGGAGAATCCGGAAGCGAATACGGCACGGGATGTCTGTAAGAACTTGTGGATGAAACCGGGGCTGGTCTCCATGTCCGTGGATGAACTGGTCGACACGGGATATCTCGTTCGGGAGGCGGTCCCCGGGGATCGCAGAAAGGTTCGGCTCATGCTCACGCAGAAGGCGGAGACGCTTACGGGACGCGCGCTGCAGCTGCAGAGTGAGTTCATTGACCGGGCGAAGCAGGGGCTGACCGATGAAGAAAAAGATCAGCTGGAATACTATTTCGATGTGATCTTCGATAATATCGATCAGATGAGCCACTGAGGCTTTCGCATCTGCAGAAATATAGTGAAAGAGGATGAGTAAATGTTAGAACTGAAGAATATCGTGAAGGATTATCCCGCGGGCGATGGTACCGTTCATGCGTTGAAGGGCATCAGCCTGAATTTCCGAAACGCCGATTTTGTTTCCATTTTGGGCCCCTCCGGCTGCGGTAAGACTACGATGCTGAACATCATCGGCGGTTTGGATAAGTATACACAGGGCGATCTGATCATCGGCGGAACGTCGACCACGGCATTTAAGGACCGTGACTGGGACGGCTACCGCAACCATTCCATCGGATTTGTGTTCCAGAGTTATAATCTGATCCCTCACCAGACCGTGCTGCAGAATGTCGAGCTCGCGCTGACACTGTCCGGCGTTTCGAAGGCGGAGCGCAGGGAGCGTGCGAAGAAAGCCCTGGAGGCCGTAGGCCTGGCAACGCAGCTGAAGAAGCTGCCCGGCGAGATGAGCGGCGGCCAAATGCAGCGTGTGGCGATCGCGCGTGCCCTGGTCAATGATCCCGACATCATCCTGGCGGATGAGCCGACGGGTGCGCTCGATACCGAGACCAGTATCCAGGTCATGGATATCCTGAAGGAGATCTCAAAGGATCGCCTGATCATCATGGTAACGCACAACCCGGATATCGCGGAGAAGTATTCCACCCGTATCATAAAGATGCTCGATGGTGAGATCACCGGCGACTCCAATCCGCTGACCGACGATGAGATCGAGAAACTTCGTAAGGAAGATGCAGAGAAGAAGGAGAAGCAGAGCAAGAAAAAGTTGCCGTCCATGTCGTTCGCGACTTCGTTCGGCCTGTCCCTGAAGAACCTGTTCACGAAGAAGGGAAGAACCATTCTGACTTCGTTCGCGGGCAGCATCGGTATCATCGGTATCGCGTTGATCTTCTCGGTATCGCATGGTATGACGACGTACATCGATTACGTGCAGGAGGACACATTGTCCAGTTATCCGTTGACGCTGCAAGCGCAGAACGTCGATTTCGGAAGCCTGCTGGAGACCTATATTAACCTGGTGAAAGGCAACAAAGACCACGACCACGACGCGGTCTACCAGAAACCGGCTATGTACGATCTGGTCAATACGATGAGCAGTCTCCAGGATCAGACCAACGATCTTCGTTCCTTTAAGGCATATCTGGAGAAGGAGCGCAACGATCCGGACAGCAAGAGCGGCCTGCATGATGCGCTGAGCGCCGTTCAATATACCTACAACCTGAGTCCCCTGATCTACACGAAGAGTGTGGACGGAACCATCATCCACTCGGATGTACAGGAACTGATGAGCCGCATCTTCATGAAGTCCATGAGTAAGATGCTCGGTAATCTCTTCGGCGGCGATGATGACGGAAGCAGCAGTAGCAGCAGTATCCTGTCCCCGTCGATGTTCACTTCCTCCAATGCGACCTATGGCATGGGGACCAGCACTTACATGAACATCTGGCAGGAGATGGTTCCGGGCATGAACGGAGAGATCCGGACCGAACTGCTGGATAAGCAGTACGATCTGATCTACGGAACCTGGCCGACCGAGTATAACGAAGTTGTTCTGGTCCTGGATGAAAACAACGAGATCGGCGACATGGCTTTGTATGCGCTGGGTCTGATCTCCGAAAAAGAGATCGACGACATCATGGACGCGGCTATCAACAACACGACGGTCGAAAAGAAGCAGGTCAAATGGAGCTACGAGGAGATCTGTAAGACCGAGTTTCGCATGATCCTGAATGCGGACTGCTATCGGAAAGATACGGCGACCGGTCTTTACACCGATCTGCGAGATACGGACGCAGGTCTGAAATACCTCTATGACAATGCGATGGAGATCAAAGTCGTCGGCATCATCCGTCCGGCTGAGGATGCCGTCTCGAACATGTTGACCGGCGCTATCGCTTATACACATCTGCTGACAGAATACATTATCGAAAAAAATAACGAATCCGAGGCGATCGCCGCACAGAAAGCAGATCCTTCCGTGGATATCTTCACGGGACTGGCTTTCAAAGATAAAGACGGCAAACTTTCCGACGAGCAGAAGGCAGATGTATTTAAGAAGAACATCGAGCTTCTTTCCGATAAGGAGCTGGCAAAACTCTATGTGAAGATCAAATCCGTTCCTCCGGAAGATGTCCTGAAGGAAAGCATTGAAAAGACACTCAGTTCGATGACCCGCGCGGACATTGACCGCCTGATCATCCAGGGCATCGTTTCGCAGACCGGTATGAGCGAAGCAGATGTCAAAGAGTATGTTTCAGCCATGAGCGATGAAGAGATCTACGCGATGCTCTCGCAGACGCTGCAGGAGCAGGTCAAGGCGGCCTATGCAGCCCAGGTCGAGGCCCAGATGGGAACGCTGAACGAAGAGCAGCTCGCAGGCGCTTTCCGTCAGGAGCAGGCGACATTTACCGAAGAGCAGATGGTCGAATACTACGAACTACTGAATTTCTCGCGTTCCAACTACGACGCGAACCTGGTGGTCCTGGGCTGTGTGGACCTGGACGATCCCTTCGGCATCAACCTGTATGCTTCCAGCTTCGCAAATAAGGACATCATCAAAGATGCGATCGATGCTTATAATGAAGCGGCAGATGAGGGCTCACAGATCGAATATACCGATATCATCGGCCTGCTGATGTCATCCATCACCACGATCATCAATGCGATCACCTACGTGCTCATCGCGTTCGTAGCGATCTCCCTGGTGGTTTCTTCCATCATGATCGGTGTCATCACCCTGATCTCCGTACAGGAGAGAACGAAGGAGATCGGTATACTGCGTGCGATCGGTGCTTCGAAGCGCAATGTATCGCATATGTTCAATGCAGAGACCATGATCATCGGTTTTACCGCAGGTCTGTTGGGCGTTGTCGTCACCTACCTGATGTGTATTCCGATCAATATCATCCTGCATAACCTCACGGGACTGCATAACCTTTCGGCGATCCTGCCGATCCCGGTGGCTTTGGTGCTGATCACCATCAGCGTCCTGCTCACGTTGATCTCGGGCATCATCCCGTCGAGAAGCGCAGCAAAGAAGGACCCTGTCGTCGCACTTAGAACCGAGTAAACTATATTTATACACGAAAGAAAAGCGGCACGCCACAAACGTGCCGCTTTTTGTATAAGGTTTCGGGCGGTACTCGGGCTCTGCGGGAAACAGGTCTTTTTATCACCGCATACACCCACCACTGAACGGTTCACTGCGTTATGAAAAACGGACGCTCGGAGCGAAGAGCATTAAGACATAAAAACACCCCGAAGCACGGGAAATGCTTCGGGGTCGTTTTTGTATATGCTATGTAAGATCTACAGTAAGCAGATGCCGTTTTCCGCGCAGGCTTTGCGGGGCGCATCGTCCCAGAGACTGGACTGGACCTCGCCGATGTGTGCGCATCCGAGCAGGAGCATGCACAGACGGGACTGGCCGATGCCGCCGCCGATGGTGTACGGAAGTTCGCCGTTCAGCAACAGGCTATGGAAGTAGGACGTGCGGCGATCGTCACAGTTCGCGATGGTCAGCTGCTTATCCAAAGACTCGGGGCTAACGCGGATGCCCATCGAGGAAAGTTCGAACGCGCAACCTAAGGTGTCATCCCAGAAGAGAAGGTCGCCGTTTAAATCCCAGTCATCGTAGTCCGGAGCACGATTGCCGTGCGGCTTTCCGGAAGCCAGGGCGCCGCCGATCTGCATGATGAAGGTGGTCTTGTGATCCTTCAGGAAGGCCTGCTCACGCTCTTCGGGTGTGAGGTCGGGGAACATGTCCTCAAGTTCCTGTGATGTGATGAAGGTCACCTCGCGGGACAGTTCGGTCTTCACGGAAGGGTATTCGGCTTTCAGCGCATCCAGTGTATTGCATACGGAGGTCACGATGTTTCGCACCGTTTCCTTCAGGTAGTCGAAGTTGCGGTCAGAGACGGAGATGATCTTCTCCCAGTCCCACTGATCCACGTAGATGGAGTGGAGGTTATCCAGTTCCTCGTCGCGGCGGATGGCGTTC
>JAFZPG010000011.1 GCA_017550425.1 Lachnospiraceae bacterium
CAGTCCGGCACTGTCCGCTGCCGAAACTCTGATCCCCTTTATGACATGATTTCCGCCATAAAACAGTCCCCGGAACTGCAGAGACAGGTTTTCGCCGATAGGCATCCAATATCTTCCGGAATCTCCGCCCAGATCCAGATCTGTGCAGAGATAGACAGCATCACCCAAATAACTGTCTCCGCTGTTTACGGCATCGCGAAAAGCCTCCAGATCTTCTATTGTGTGAATATAACACAGATGCGCAGCATGATTTCCCTCACCGCCGGTTATGTATCCTTCGGCAAGAATTCCAAGACCGTCCGTAGCCGTAATATCATATTGATTCTGTAATTCCGGCACGCCGTCCTGGATCATCCACACATTTTCAAAATTCCAGGAAGCAAACTTGTTCGAAATTCCAAACCATCTTTCATCCGAATATGCCCAGAATCCCTGACCTGACTCATCCGCCCCCTCAATATCTCCTCTGGCCTTTTGCGCACAGGGGCGGTACCAGTAACAGAATTCCAGCGTCACATTTGCGCTTTCCCTTTTCCCGTACAATGCTCCGACATAGCCACTGTCACTGTTACGTTTGATTTCATTCAGCCCTGCTTTGGAATAGCATCTGGCGATCAGATCCTCATCACCTGCCACACAGCCGACGATTCCGCCGACATCATAGCCTCCGGATACCTTTCCTCTGTCGTAGCAGTCCTCAACCTCGGAGTTCTCGATCCTGCCGGCAATACCGCCGACATATTTCTGTTTGGATATAACCGCACCTCTGTTACCGCATCTTTGAATCTTTACATTGATGCCGATGCCTGCGATTCCGCCGGTAAAATCTCTCTTGGAAGAAATATCTCCTGAATTTTCGCACCCGGAAATATCCGCAAATGAACAGAAGCCGACGATACCACCGGTATAATCGCTCTCGGTGCTTTTGATCTCGCCGTCATTCTGGCACGCCTCTATCACGCCCCGGACTTCGCTGCGGCTCCCCCGGTTATCTCCCACAATACCGCCGACTCTCATGCTTCCGTTGACGCTGCCTTCATTCCGGCATTTCCGGATGGGTGTATTTTCGTTTGCTCCTACAATACCGCCAACCAGATCCGCCGTTCCCGTGATCGCACCCGTGTTTATATTGTCTTCGATCGTGATATTGCGCAGTGTTTTTCCCACAATACCGGCAACCGCAGAGGTTCCTGTCACCGCGCCTTTATTGATACTTTCGGATACTTCCCTTCCGGACTGTCCGGTGATGCCTCCGGTTTTTGTTTTTCCGCTTACATTCCTCGTATTCGTGCACAATTCTAATTTACCGGGTCTGGAAACCGCAGTCTGATCGGGATCTCCTCCCACTATGCCGCCGGTATAATCCTTGCCCGTAACTTCAGCGCTGTTCACACAGTTGCGGATCAAGCCCGTTTTGTCCATTTTACCCGCAATACCGCCGGTATAATTCTCTCCCTGCACCTTTCCCAGATTCGTGACATTGGTGAAATCCGAGACATTCGCAAAACAGCCGGCAATACCGCCGGTGCTTTCCTTACCTTCCACATCGCCTTTATTGATACATTCCGTCAGATTGCAAAAAGAGAAGTCCCCGACAATGCCTCCGACCCTGTTTCCCGTTCCGGTTATCTTTCCGCTGTTGGAACATTTTGAAATCGTGTTATTGAACTGATCCTCCGCGCCCTGAAAACAGCCGACGATACCGCCGATCGTGCCGTAGCCGCTGACCGAACCCTCGTTGATGCAGTTATAGGCCCATTCCCCGCTGATTTTTCCGACGATACCGCCGGCAACACTCTTCGAGCACACTACGCTCGCTTTATTTGTACATTTCTCGACGCGGGCTTCGGTAATTCCGACAATACCGCCGACATACAGATCCTGATCGTTTTCCGTTTCGTTCGTCTTGATCTCACAATTTTCTTTTGTAAGACAATCCATGATCTGGGCTTTGGAATAGCCGACGATACCGCCGACCTTTCCGGCACCGATGACCGTCGCGGTATTGGTACAATAATCGATATTATCCGAAGAAAAGCCCGCAATACCGCCGACCTCTTCACCGGAAGCCTCAATGCTGCCGTTATTTATGCAGTTAAAGATAACGCCTTTGTTGCTGCCGGTGATGCCTCCGACCCGGTCTTTTCCTACAAGGTCCACATACGAACAGCAAGAACACAGGCTGAAGCGGTTTTCACCGACGATACCTGCCACATTCTCATCACCGGCTACATAGCCGTACACAAAAATATTCTCAATATAGCCTTCGTTTACACCGAACAGGCCGACATTATCTCCGCCCGAAATATAGAGATTCCGGATGTTTTTCTCTCCGCCGGAAAAATGACCTCGGAACGGGTGACTCGTCGTTCCGATCGGGGTCCAGCTTCCGATGGTTTTTCCGCAGACCGACGCCAGATCCAGATCGTTTTTCAGTAAGAAATACTGATCTTCCGTGGCTCTTCCCGCGTTTACATATTCCCGGAATTCCAGGAAATCCGCCAGGTCCTCGAGCAGATAAGGATCATCGTACTCGCCGCTGCCGGTCCAGGCTCCGTCCTTAGCCTCTGCCTTTCTCATGGTCGACCCGATGATCAGGCCCAGAGTGACCAGTATCACCAGAACACATAGTCCGCCTAATCTCCTGATCATCTTTTTCTTTCTCGTTTTTTTTCATAGATCCTTACCTCCATCTGCAAATCGATACGCACGGCTTTGTTACAACACCAAAGAACTGTTTTCATACTTCGTGTTTACAATTTTGTCTTTCGATTATTGAATTCATTATATTCTCCGCAGTTTTTCGTGTCAACGCTTTCGGACGAATCTTGCAGAACTGTAAGATTCGATCTCTGTGAGCATCTTTTTGCAGATCGGTGCCATACAAAAAAGCAGCACATCTTACCGAAAAGATGTGCTGCCTATGTATCCCGGTTTTCTTTTCATACTCCGGCCGAAAACTCATACCTTCCGCAAAAACAGGTTCACGACAAACCCGTTGTCGTTGAAGATCTCCGCGCCGCCGCCCTGTTTTTCCATGTAGGTGCGGACCAGATACAGGCCCATGCCGAAGCCGGCCTGATCCTTCGCGGTGCTGCCACGGTAGTATTTGCTCATCAGCAGCGGGATCTCGTCCTCGGGCGCGCCGGGACCGTCGTCCTTAATGCGGATGGATATATATTTCACCGGTTTTCCGTCCTGCCCCTTCCCTTCGGTCTCGTCGAAGCGAACGTGGATGTCTGTGCCCGCATATTTATGCGAGTTTCCGACCACGTTGTCGATCACCTGCTCCATGCGCACACGGTCCATATAGACCAGGCAGGGCGGGATCGGGTTCTCCAGAAGAATGTTTCCGTAGTTTCGCAGGTTGCGGAAATACTCTTCGATCCGCTCCGAATTTTCTTCCCGCGGGCTTACTTCGATACGGTCCAGTTCTGCGAGGGTCGCTTCAAACACGCTGCCCATCAGGCTTTCGATCATGTCCGCCTTGTGGGCGATGGTCTGCGTTTTCTCGAGTACATCCCGGGCGTCCGCCACATCGCCCTCCTGCGACAGCTGCCCGATCCTCCGCTGCTGCTTCAGCTCCAGCACCTCGCACGTCGCGCGGATGGTCGCAACCGGCGTCTTGATGTCGTGCGCCAGCTCCGCCACCAGTTCTTTCTTCGCTTTTTCTGCCTCGATCTCACGCTCCCGCGACGCCCGAAGCTCCTCGCGCATGAGGTCGAAACCCTCGACCAGGCCGCCGAACGGATTATGCTTCCGGATGGGCAGCGGCACGTCGAGGTTGCCCTTCGCGATCTCGCTGACCATGCCCTGCATGTCCCGCACGGGACGCAGCAGGAATCGGTCAATGAGCATCAGAAGCACCAGGCCTGCGAACAGCAGGATGCCCCACAGGATCAGCGCCAGCCTGCGAAAAGAGGCCGCTGATTCCTCGTCTTCCCGATCCACGTCACTCCAAATGATCTTTCCGATGGCCTCGCCTTCCGGGGCGAAATCCATGACCAGCGCATATTCTGCATAACCTCGCATGGCCTTCGCTTCAGCGCCCTTTCCGATCGCGATCGTGCACTCGTACTTCTCTTCCAGTGTCTCGACCGGGGTACCGCTTAGGTAGGCCTCATAGACCCGGCAGATCTCGTCATTATATGCGACCATGTCCCTTTTCTCGCGCTCTTTCGGCTGCGTCAAATACAGCAGAGCAACCAAAGCCCCCAGCATGAGCAGCAGAAACACGATCCCGATTCTGTTTCGATATTTCATTCTTCCGTCTCCAAAATGTAACCCGTTCCCCAAACCGTTTTGATCAGTTTCGGCTCGTTCGGATCGTCCTCCAGTTTTTCGCGAAGCTTCCGGATATGCACGTTCAGGGTTCCGTCACCGTAATAGGCGTCGCCCCAGACCTCTTCGAACAGTTCCTCCTTTGTAACGATCGCGTTTTTGTGCTTATACAGGCACGACAGAAGCGCGAACTCCTTCGCTTTCAGAGGGATCCGAACGCCCCGGCGCAGCACTGACATCGTCGCCGGATCGAGGGAAAATGCAGCTGCCTCATCGGTTTTTACCATCTCCCCGGCCGCTGTGCCCGGCTGCTCCGCCGCGCGCGCCGCCTTCAGTTCGGCCGCCCGCTTCAGGTTGATCTTCACCTTCGCCAGGAGCACCGACAGGCTGTACGGTTTTTTGATATAGTCATCACCGCCGATCGTCAACGCGGCCAGAACGTCGTCATCGCTCTGTCTGGCGCTGATGAACAGGATCGGAAGCTCCTGCTCCTCCCGCAGTTTTTTACACACGGCAAACCCGGAACCGTCCCCGAGGTTGATATCCAACAGGACCAGCTCCGCCGTATTTTCCTTAAAAAACTCATAGCAGGCGGCGGCGCTGAAAGCACACGCCGTCGTCACATCAAACATCTGAAAATACTCGGCGGTCATTTTCGCCAGATCCGCCTCATCATCTACCAATAAACACTGATAATGCATGGCCCGCCTCCTCGCAGGATTACTTACTCCCATTGTACCATGGATCGCTGTTTCAAACAACGGAAAATGCAGATAAGGACGTCTCTGCAGGCGTCCTTATCGCATAGGTTTTCGGTTTTTACTCTTCCGTGATCATCTCGACCGGTTTCATCTTGCGGACGCGGAGGCCGATGGCTCCGGCGCTCGCGATCGCCATGAATACGATCGCCGCGAGCGTAAAGGCCATCCACACAACAGGGGTGGAAAAACATATCTTCCGCATGCCGAACAACGAGAAGATGAGAATGCATACGCGACTGCCCAGCATGTTGGACAGGCTCAGACCGATGAGCGCTCCCAGAAGCACTGCAGGCAGGTTCGACAGCATGATCTGCACGATCAACTGGCGGCTGGTAGCGCCAAGCGCCTTGCTGATGCCCATGTCACGCCACTCACGCGTGATCTTCGCGCGGATGATCAGGGTCTCCGTAAACACAACGATCAGGAGCGTAATGACTGCGATCACGATGCACACGGCCTTCATGGCCGAAGACAGGGTGCCCAGCGTAGACTTCAGGTTTTTCCCGGAGTTCATGATATCGTACTCGGTATCGTTGTAACGAGCGGTGATCTCTTTGATCTGCGCCTCCAACTCTTCGTAAGTTACGTCCTCTTTCGCATTAACGACGATGTCTGCGCGGGTGATCTTACCAAGCAGTTTTTCTCCTCCGGGGATCGTCAGGTTCGCGGTGCGGCCCATGCGCTCCATCCGCTGATCAAAACCGGTGACGATATACTCCGCGCTCTCCACGCCGATGCGGACCGTCACGACATCGCCGAGCGTGACACCGAGGTCATCGGCCGCAGCCTTCGTAAGCAGGATCTCATTGTCATGCACGGGCACACGGCCCTCGAGAAGCGTCATGTTCACGCGGTTGTCCACCGCATCATCCACATAGGTGAATACGGATTGATCCCGATCGCCGAATTCGATCGTCATATCCATGCCCTTCTGGCACAGCACGGTCGTCACGCCTTCGATCTGACGGATCTCATCGGCGTAGGCCAGGTCGCCGTTGGAAACATAAGCCTTACCGAATTCCAGACCCAGAGTCGTTGCCATGCTTTCTTCATGGGCGCCGAAGTTCTCATACATTCCGAAACCGCAGACCATGGCGATCGCCAGGATCGCGATGACGAATACCAAAAGCAGGCTTCTGCGGATACCTCCAAGGGTGCTTTTTAAGGACAATGCGATCGATACCGGCAGTCCGGTCTTATCGAGCGGAACGTAGTTTTTCTTGTAGTTGTGTGAATTCAGTCCGCCGCGGAGGGCGTCGAGGACCGTGATCTTCTTGTATACGCGGCCGATCCACCATGCAAGGAAGGCTGTCACGAACACCACGCCTGCGACCGTCACTGCAGCCAGTCCCCAAAGGATGGGCTGATTCCAGCTCATGCCGAGCACACTGCTGACCAGGTCGCCGAACATTTTGTTCGTCAGGATCCCGAAGGCCACGCCGATCACGGAACCCAGCAGAGCTACCAAGGCGATCTGGGCGATCAGCGCACGTCTCAGCATCGAAACGGTGTAACCGGCCGCCTCCAGGATACCCGTGCTCTTCATGTTACGACGGATGAAATTCCGTACTCCGTGGGAAATGATGATGGAAGCGATGGTCAGGATCAGCACACCGAACATCATGACGACCGCCATAACGATATCCGGCAGGAAGAGTCCGCCGCCACGCATGGTCTCCCAGTTAAGCACTATGATATTCAAGTAGTTTTTCTCCGGATTTTTCTCGATCGAGGGACCGATCAGGCGGTAATATGCCTCGCCGATCTCCTTCTCCATCGTAACAGTCGCCATGCCGTCCTCCATAACCTTCGGGTCTGCGAGTCCGCGGAAGGCCATTCCGGAATATACCTTGCCGGGGTTTTCATTGACCAGTTTCTCCATCATGGTCTTCGAAGTATAGCAGGAGTAAATAGTGATATTGATCGAGGAACAGAAGATCGGATCTTCCACATAACCTGCCACATGGAACGGGTACACGTTCTCGCCGAAGCGCAGTTCCAACGTGTCTCCGACCGGGAACAAACTCTTCAGGTAGTAAGGAAGCAGGATGTCGTCCTCCTTAAGCTCAGAGCTGTCGATCCCCATATCCATAATGCGGCGCTGCGTAGCAAAATCTTCTAAGAAGAAGTTGTACTCTTCATAGTCCGCGTTCTTTGTGTTGCGGTATTCTCCATATGCATTGACGTAGGGAGTACTCTCCATGTCCACGATGTACGATTTTTCGGAAAATGCCTGCGTGAACGCTTCAATCTCTTCCGGCGAATCGCCGCCGTAGGCATATACATGGGCGCCGTTGACTTCTTTGAAACGGCGATCCATTACGTTCGGCATGCCGGCCAGGGCAGATGCGCACTGGAAAAACAGATAGGACGCAAGCAACGTGAGGAAGAGAAATGTGATCATATCACCCTTCTGTTTCTTGATGTTGTTGCGTGCGATAAAAAACAGTTTATACATCTTACCACCCCATTTCCTGAAGGAAGCTCTTGAGTTTCGCGTGGCGCTCTTTTGCCGTCGCGAGGTTCGGGTTGTTTTCGTCGCGGTAGTCGCCGGCGTACGGTCCGAGGTCGATCTCCGACGTGATCACGCCGTCCGCGAGGTACAGGATGCGGTTGCCGCGCTCGGCTGCCTTGATCGTGTGGGTCACCATGACGATACTCTGGCCGGCGTCGTTGAGATCCGTGAGGATGTTCAGGACATTTTCCGTGTTCTGGGAGTTGAGGGCGCCGGTCGGCTCATCCGCGTAGAGGATCTCCGGCTCGTTGATGACGCCGCGCACCACGGCGACACGCTGCTGCTGGCCGCCCGAAAGCTGCGTCGGGAATTTGCGCTGATCACGCTCCTCGATCTCCACCTGCGCGAGAAGTTTGCGCGCCCGCTCTGCCAGCGCCTTGCGGTCGCCGCCTTTCAAAAGGCCGCAGACCATGACGTTATCCAGAGCGCTCATGGAGTCGTTCAGGTAGTTCTGCTGGAACACGAAACCCGCATGGTCTCTGCGGAAACGCGCCAGTGCATCGTTGCTGTATTTCGAGATCTCCTCGTTTTTGCCGTTCACATGGTAAGTCACGGTTCCGAGAGTGGGACGGTCCATGCCGGAGAGCGTGTACAGAAGCGTGCTCTTTCCGGATCCGGAGTTTCCCATGATGACTGTAAAGTCGCCGCGGCAGATCGTGAGGTTTAAGTTCTTTAAAACGTGCTGCTGCACGCTCTCGTTGGAAAATGTCTTTGACAGGTCTTTCACCGTAACGATGGCGGTTTTTGTCTCGTTTGCTGTATCTTTCATCTTAACTGAACTCCTTTGGGTAAATGATCGGCGCGGGCCCGACCGATACGCGTCTGCGGTCAAAAAAACTTCCCTGCGTCTTATGATGCTATCATACAGCATCCGCACAGGGAAGTCTTTATTCAAATCTTGTACGATTCTTAACTGTTTCCTAAATCGTATTTCGGAAAATGCTGCATCGGCACATCAGTTTCCGAGGATAAACTTCATGACCACGGGGTTGTGATCCGTGAATTCAAATGCCTTATCCACGACCTGAACGTACGTGCAACGGACATTATCGGAAATGAGAAAACCGTCGAGCGTAGCCGTGAAACTGTCGGGGCCGTAAGGAATGTTGGTATTTCTTGTGGAAGCGACCATGCCGTCGGCATAATCCACGCACTTGACAAAGCCTTTCGGGATGATCTCATCAGGGAATTTCTGACACCAGGAGTAATCCTTATCCGTACCGGGATTAAACGTTTCCTTGGAATTACCGGTGAAATCATGGTTGAAGTCACCGCCGCAGATCACATAATTGCCCGCTTTGTATTCTTTATCCATGTCTTCGAACAGCATCTGAAGCTGGGCATTGCCCTGCTCCGCGTCCGTACCGTACGCGGAAAGATGCACATTGATCAGGACCAGTTCCTTACCGTCCTGCGTAGGGATCCTCGAGATGGAATAGCAACGGTCCAGATCCAGGATCTTTTTGAAGCCGGTCGCGATGGGCAGACTTCTGCGAAGCGCGGAAGTAATATTATAACGGCTCAGCGTCAGAAGTCCCGAGTTGGACGCGCCATGAGGCTCCAGCACCGGATACATCAGGTAGGCAGAATGATAATTGCTTGCGAACACACTGTCAAACGCACCCTCCTTCGCAAAACTGTCTTGAAAGCGCACGCTCTGATCCACATGATGGCTTCGCGTTGAGTCGGTGTCTACCTCCTGAAACAGGACGAAGTCCGGATCGAAAGAAAGCGCTATATCCGAACATCCGTCGGTACATTTAAGCACACTCTCCTTCGAAACCGCGCGGCTCTGCTTGCCGCCGTCCATGAAAAAAGTGAAGTCCGACGTATATGCGCCGAAGCCCACGTTAAAACTTACGATCGTATATTCCTCTCCGGTCGCCGCTTTCGCCTCTGCGCTTCCGGCAACCTCCAGAGGCAGGTTATCCTCGATGCGAGAGTATGTAAGGAAGACGTAGGCCACGTAACCTCCGACCACGAGGATGATCAGCACCAAAACGATGAGCGGTATCTTCCACCATTTGAATTTCTTTTTTTCTTCTGTATTACTGGTTTTTGCCATGATATAGCGTCCTTTCCGGCGTAGCTTCTAAACCGAAAATCTTTCGGGCCACGCCATCGGTGATCCAGACACAGTATATCAAAACCTCGAGCTTCCGTCAAATCCTGCCGGACGCAAGCGTTATAAAACGCAGCCTTTTTGCAGCAGGATGTTCGCGTACTGGCTGGTCTCGGAAGTCGCAATGATCGCGTAAGCCTTCTTCGCTTCTTCGTAGAACGCAAAGCGCTCCAGGGTTTGGATCACTGCCGTTCCGCGCTTCTCTTCCTTTTCGATCAGCTTTTCATAGGTCTTCCAGATGGAAATGTCCGCGGTATCGCCGGGCACCCGTTCCATCAGGCTCACCGGTTTCTCAACATACTGATCCAAGGGGAAAACGCTGAGGATGGCCTCCAGGATCTCAGGCACGCCATGTCCGTCCATGCGCAGAACGATCGCGTTTTTTCCCATGGTCTCCGCTGGGAAATTTCCGTCCGCGATCACGATCGTATCGCTGTGTCCCATCTCGCACAAAACCTTTAACAGCTCCGGTGAAAGCATGGGTGATATTCCTTTTAACATAGTAGTCCTCCGGTCTTTATAACATATTCTTCCTCTCCGGCAGGGGCTTTAGGCTCTCGAAGCCGTAGAAGCGCTCTGCATTGCCCCCGAGAAAAGCGTCTTTTTCCGCCTCGGTCAGCTTCGTCGTCTCCTCGATGAAGCGCACCGCCGACCGATAGGTGATGTCGGTCATGGTCCGGGGGTAATCGCTGCCCCACATCAATTTCTCCATGCCGCAGATATCGCGCGCCGTAAGGATGGCGTCGATCGCCGAAGGATAGGGGTAGAATTCCTTATGAAACAGCCAGGTCAGGCCGCCGCTCTCGATGTAAACGTTCTTATTCTGCGCCAGGGCGATCTGTTTCTCCCAGCCCTTCGTGGTCACCATGCCGAAATGGCCGATAGTCACCCGCAGGTCCGGGCAGGCATCGATCAGAAACTGCATATCGTCGGTCTGGGCGTCTCCGTCTGCCAGATCCAGGCCAATGAATACGCCCGCCGCTTCCGCCTTTTGAAAGACCGGAAGCAGATTTTTTAAGTCCGGATCCTTCAGGCGTCCCGCGCAGATCTTGATGCCGTCGAAACCTTCGATCCGGTAATCGTCCTTTTCCTCATACAGGGAGCAGATCCGGAAACGGTCCGGATATTTATCCCTGACGCGAAGCAGGTAGGCGTCCTGATTTCCGTCCATGTATTCCTGGGTGACCACGCAGGCATTGACCCGCGCGTAGTCCATATTGGCCAGCAGGCGCTCAGCCGTGTTTTTGTTGTCGTCCAGATAGGGCGGCATCATCTGATGCGGCTCCCCGAGGAACATGGACACGCCGCCGCCCAAGCCATACACCGGCAGGCCGTTGATGCGTCCCTGTTGCTGCTCCCACAGATGCACATGGGCATCGATAATGATTCTCTCACTCATAATGTCACCCCGTCTTTAAAGATCGCGATCTCGCGGTAACCGTTTCTCTCGTTGCTGGTCTCCCGGCCCTCCGCGACTTCCAGGAGATATCCGATGAACTCCTTCGTAAGGTCGGCGCCGTCGATCATGGGGCCGGCGTCAAAGTCGATCCAGTTCTTTTTCCGGCGGCTGATGTCGGAGTTCGTTCCGACCTTTACCGTGGGCACGGGCGCGCCGAGGGGCGTCCCGCGGCCGGTCGAGAAAACGATCAGGTGACAGCCGGCGGCCGTCAGGTTCGTCACTGCCACCATATCATTTCCCGGACCGTTCAGGAGGTTTAAGCCCCCCTTTACGGCCACATCCCCATAGTCGAGCACATCCACCACCGGGGAAGTCCCTCCCTTCTGCGTACAGCCGAGGGACTTCTCTTCCAGCGTTGTGATACCGCCTTCCTTATTCCCGGGCGACGGGTTTTCATAGATCACCTGCCCGTGGTCTGTAAAATAGTCTTTGAAATCATTGATCAGCGCGACGGTTTTGTCAAACACCTCGCGGTTTATGCAGCGGTCCATGAGGAGCTGCTCCGCGCCGAACATTTCCGGCACTTCCGTCAGGACCGTGGTGCCACCCTGCGCGCAGAGCCAGTCGGAAAACCGTCCGATCAGCGGGTTCGCCGTGATGCCGGAAAATCCGTCCGACCCGCCGCATTTCAGGCCCACGCGAAGTTTGGATACCGGAACCGGAACTCTTATATCCCGGGCTGCGGTTTCCTGCAGTTCGCGGATCAGGCGCACGCCCTCCTCCACTTCGTCCTCGCAGGTCTGTGCATTCAGGAATTTCACCCGGCGTTCATCCACCGGTCCTAAAACCTTTTTGAATTCTTCCAGGTTGTTGTTTTCACAGCCCAGACCCAGCACCAGAACGCCGCCGGCGTTCGGGTGCCGTACCAGGCCTTTCAAAATAAGCTGCGTCGTTTTATGGTCGCCGCCGAGCTGCGAGCAGCCGTACGGGTGAGGAAAGGCATATGCCCCCGTACGCCTGCTCAGGGTCTCCGCGAGTTTATTGACGCAGCCGACGGTATTGATGATCCAGATATCATTACGGATACCGATGTTTCCATCGGCGCGCTCGTAGGCGAATATGCTGCGGGGCAGCTGCGCCGACCGGTCATCCTCCGTTTGGCTTAGCGTTTGTTTCTCTGCCTCATCAGCAGAGATCGGTGTATAGGTATACTCTTGTTTATCCCCCAGGTTCGTCGCCATATTGTGCGTGTGAACATGCTCGCCCGCCTTGATATCTTCCGTGGCATGACCGATGGGAAAACCGTATTTGATCACATTGGCCCCGACAGGAATGTCCTTCAACGCCCTCTTATGTCCGGTCTGTGTGTCCACCGCCACATTATCCGCCGGATGGATCTGTAAAAAACTCATCCTACTACCTCATTCATTACCGTTTTCCGGCATGTCTTATTTCAGCACCTCTTTATATGCCTCCGCCATGCCCTTCTGCTGCATAATGTCGTAATAATGCTCTACCATATCCGACAGGAAGGAAATATCCTGTCCCCAGTACTCTTCTTTTTTCAGGATCTCGCCGACGGTGGCGGTCTTCATGAACGCCATGATCTCCTCGCCGTCATTCGCCTCATCCGTGCGATAGAACGCGATGAGGGCTGACAGGGAAAATGTCAGGCAGGCGGGCAGGCTGCCCCTCTGCTCCCGGTATTCCAGAATGGTCGGAAGCACGCGGGCCTTAAATTTGCTGACCGAATTCAGGGCAATGCTGAGCAGCTGATGCTTCACGAAGGGGTTCGCGAAGCGCTCCAGCACGGCATTTCCGAAGGGGATATCCTCCTCTTCGTGCCCCAGCGTCGGGATGATCTCCTCGAACATCGCCTTTTTGAGGAAGCGGCTCACGACTTCGTCGTCCAGGCACTCCTTCACGGTAGACAGGCCGTACAGCCGGGCTGCCAGCACCATCGAGGTGTGGCCGCCGTTTAAGATGCGCACCTTGCGCTTTTTATAGGGTTTTACGTCGTCGGTCCAGATGACATGGATGCCCGCCTTCTCCAGCGGGAAGATATCCTCGTGATGCCCTTCGATGACCCACAGGTGGAAGATCTCCGCCGTATTCATGAGTTTGTCTTCCACGCCGATGCGCTTTGCAAACATTTCGGCGTCGTCCTTCGGATAGCCCGTGCAGATGCGATCCACCAGCGTGTTGCAGAAATCATTGTCCGTGCGGACCCACGTTTTGAAGGCTTCAGGCAGCTCCCACAGATCCGCGTATTTTAACACGCATGCCTGAAGCTCCTTACCATTGTTGTCGATCAGTTCGCAGCTCAGGATCACAAAACCCGGCAGGCCGGCCTGAAACCGCTCCCACAGCAGCGCCGTGAGCTTCGCGGGAAAGGATCGCGGCGGCGCGTCCTGAAGGCTCTCCGTGCCGAGGTACTCGATGCCCGCCTCGGTGGTGTTCGAAATGATAATGTGCATGTCGGGGTTTTTCGCCAGTGCCAGGTAGGCTGCGTAGTCCGTGTAGGGATCCACGCCGCGCGCGATGGAATGCACCTCGATGCATTCGTCCACGACCTCGCCGTTATCGATGCCCCGCAGGAACTGATGGTACACGCCGCCCTGCTCGTTGATGACCGGGATGAGCCCCTTCGGTATGGGCTGCACCACGACGACCTTGCCGTCGTAAAGCCCCTGCTCGTTCATCTTATGAATAAACACATCCACGAAACTGCGCAGGAAACCTCCCTCGCCAAACTGGATGATCCTCTCTTTATAGTCCATCGTTATCTGTCTCCTATATTGATCAGTACTTTTGCCAGGCTTCCGTCGTTCGCGGCGAGAGCCTTAAACGCTTCATCGGCGCGCTCGATCGGGTACACGTCGCTGACCATGTCGAGCACTTTTACCCGTCCCGATGCGATCAGGTCGATGACCGCTTTGAAATCCGCCGGGAAGGAATTGCGGCTTCCGAACACATTCAGTTCCTTCTTAAGCAGGATCGAATGCAGGAAGGTCGTCTCCTTTTTGCCGTTTCCGATCAGGATGATGTTGGCGGCAAATGCTGCGCAGTCAATGCATGCCAGGAAGGTCACAGACTGTCCACAGGCCTCCACGCACACATCGAAACCATTGCCTCCGGTGATGCGCATCGCCTCCTCGACGATATCCTGCTCCTTCGAGTTGATCACGCCGTCTGCGCCGAAGTGCAGCGCCTTTTCCAGGCGGCCCTGCAGGATATCGGCCACGTAGACCTTCGCGCCCTGCGCTTTCGCCGCGATCAGCGCAAACAGGCCGATCGGGCCTGCGCCCACAACGAGGACATTGTCCCCCTCCTTCACCGGCGCGCGGTGAAGCGCATGGTAGCTGATGGTAAACGGCTCCACCAGAGCCAGTTCCTTAGCGGACAATCCTTTTCCGTCGTAGATCCTCTCCACAGGCATCACGATATACTCGCGGAAGGCTCCATCGCGCTGCACGCCCATGGTCTGGTTATCCGTGCAGCAGTTGACGAAACCGCGCCGGCAGGAGTAGCAGCCGCCGCAGTTGAAATACGGGTTCGCCGTTACGATGTCCCCCGGCTTTAAGCCTCTGTCATTGTCCGGGATCGAAACGATCTGCGCGCTGAATTCATGCCCGGGGATGCGGGGATAGGTGGTAAAGGGCTGATTGCCCGTGTAGCTGGCCACATCCGCCCCGCAGATTCCTCCGTAAAGCACTTTCAGGACTGCCTCTCCTTCCTTCGGCACCGGCATCTCCGTGTCCGTCACCGCGATCTGAAATGGTTCATTGATCAATACTGTCTTCATATATTTTTCTCCCTATCTGTTCATGTTCCGTCGCCGGAGCCCCTGCTACATATTTACGTACTTCGGATTCCACACCACGGCCGTCTTCATGGGCGCGCTCTTGCTGTAGATCTTATTTTGGTACGCCCCGATGGGGTCGCCGGTGAATTCGTCTTTGTCGATCAGTTCCACGATCTCATCATACCGGCTTTTCGCCAGCATTTCGATGGCCTGCTCCATGTGGTCCTGCCGGAAATTGATGGAACCCATGATGAGGTGGTTCTCAAATCCGAAGGGCATGGTGTCGAAGGTGATCTTGGGTCCCAGAGAAAAACTGTTGTAGATGCCGTTGCACCCCAGGACTTTCTGCTCAAACGCGATGCGATGTTCTACGTTGCTTCCGCTGACGCCGATGAACAGCGTAGCCCGGCCGCCCATCTTCTCGATGATGGCACGTCCCAGCGTTTCCTCCTCGGAAAATGTATTCTGCAGATACTCTGCCTTCGTCTGCTCCAGCGCGAACCGGACTTTCGGTGAATCCGCGCTGCTGCGCGCCACAAAAAGGATCTTCGCGTTTTTGTATTTGCGTTGGATCAGGTCGCCGATAAACATGCCGGTGGTTCCGAGTCCGAAGATCACGACCCGGTCAAAGATCTCTTCTTTCGCGATCTCTCGGGCCTCCTGCTCCGAGCATCCGTGCTGTTTCATGGTCCGTCGGAAATTATGCGCGCTTCCCAGGTCCTCCATGCGCTCTAACTGAAAGAGCATGCAGGCGAAAGGATCCGGAAATACCATCTTCTTTGCGAAGGCAAGATCCAGTTTTCCGTCCTTAACATATCCGTTCGGAATGCGAAGCAGCATGTCCGGATGGAAGTACTGCTTATCGCAAAACAGGCCGTCCGCTCCGTCGCATCCATATTCAAAATAGGTCTCATCCTCGGTATACCGGGTCGGATCCCAGCTGTCGCCGCCGCGGATCAAAACGATGGCGAAACGATTCTGGGACGGTACCCAGACGATGCCTTCGTGTCCGTTGATCAGGCGGTTCCTGCCCGCGGGAAACTTCGGTGTAAGCAGTCCCTTACTTCCCATATTCATGAGTTCATTGTCCGTTCCGCAAAAACCGATCATGACCGGTTCGCAAAGTACGGCATCCTTTGGTTCCTCACCGCGCAGACGCTGTCTGCGGACGTTTTCGATCTCGACATCGCCATATACCAGCGGGCGGTCGGGATCGTTTTGAAAATACGTTCCTTTTACGATCATTTCATCCTCCAAATGGCAGAAACCGTCTTCCCATGGTCGGCTCCTGCCGGTCTTCTCTTTTATTGTACCCTCGAAGGCTTCGAAATCAAAGATGAGGGGATGACGTCTTTTGCAAGAATATGTCGCATTTTCGCAGATTTCGCTTGACATTGCCCGATCCTCCCGTGTACCATAAGGTCAGACAGATACTTTTTTCGGAATTCTACCTCTGAACGAACTTATGAAAGGCGGACGCTTCAGTTATGAAATATCGTGATCTGAACCTAACCTTCCCCATGGAAGATGTGACCTTTACCGTGCTCAGCATCAGCAACGAGCTGATGGTCCAGCCCATACCCAAACACAGCCACAGCCGCAACAGTTACGAGCTGCATTACATTTCCTACGGCTACGGCACACTGATCGCGGACGACGTCCGCTATGAGGTCACGCCCGGGACGTTCTATATGACCGGGCCCGGGGTGTTCCATGAGCAGGTCTCCCGCCCGGACGAACCGATGCGCGAATATGGCGTGTATCTGAAGGTGAGCCTGCCCCGCCGCGGAACCGCCAGTCCACTGCTTCGCGCTTTCCTCGACCGGTTCTTCTGGTTCGGGATCGCCGATATCGAGGTCTACGAGTTGATGAAAAAACTGATCGCGGAGCTCGAGCAGCGCCCCGAAGGGAGCGGGCTCATGCTCTCCGCCATCCTGCAGCAATTGATCATCCGCATTGCCCGGGAATACGATAAGACCGCGCAGAGCAAATCCGCGGGCGACGCGACCTCCCGGAGCCGCGTTCCCGACGACCGGACCTATCTCACCATCGAAGAAGCCTTCCTCTATAACTATCGCGATCTAACGCTGGAGAGCCTCGCCGCCCTGCTCGGCCTAAGCAAACGCCAGACCGAACGCCTCCTGATCAAACACTACAACAAGACCTTTCAACAAAAGAAAAAAGAGGCGCGCATGTCCGCCGCCTGCATCCTGCTGCAAAGCGGAGAACAAAGCATCGCCTCCATCGCGGAAGAACTGGGCTACTCCTCCCCGGAGCATTTCGCCCACGCCTTCAAAAACTATTATCACCTGCCGCCCTCGGCCTACACCACTTGATGACATGTGACAGTGGGGACGGTTCTTTTTGTCACATAACACGTTAAGCAAAAGCGAGCCCTCGGCGCAGTTAACGTCTGAAGGCTCGCTTTTACTATTGGACTGATTATTCAGTCTCTTCATTTTCTACGAAATCCGGCACATACCGGCCATTCCTCTTATGTTGTCTTACGCATTCCGTGAGCAAGTACTCGATCTGTCCGTTGACGGAACGGAAATCGGACTCTGCCCAAGCTGCGAGATCCTCGTACAGCTTGGGCGAAAGCCTGAGCGGAATTTGTTTCTTTCTATCGTCGTTCACTAGTACAGTGTGCCCGAATTAACGACAGGCTGCGCATCGTGATTGCCGCAAAGGACTACCAACAGATTCGAAACCATTGCCGCCTTACGTTCCTCATCCAGGACTACTGTCTGGTTCTGGCTCAGACGCTCCAGTGCCATCTCAACCATTCCGACTGCACCGTCAACGATCATCTTTCTTGCATCGATGATCGCCGATGCCTGCTGACGCTGAAGCATAACTGCTGCGATCTCGGGAGCGTACGCGAGGTAGGTGATGCGAGACTCCATGATCTCGATACCGGCATCTACAACCTTTGCTGCGATCTCGTCGCGGATCTGGCGCGCTACCAGCTCGCTCGAACCACGCAGGCTGCCCTCGTCTGCGATACCGTCGCCGGTGGTGTCAACATTGGCCGCTACATCATAAGGGTAGATGCGGACAATGTTACGCAGAGCCGCGTCACACTGCAGTGACAGATACTCTTTGTAGTTATCAACGTTGAACGCCGCCTTTGCGGTGTCAACAACTCTCCAGGTTACCGCGATTCCGATCTCGACCGGATTACCGAGGCAGTCATTGATCTTCTGAACGTTGTTGTTCAGGGTCATGATCTTCAGGGACATTTTCTTGCTCATCAAAGCCTGCGCTGTTGCTGCGCTCAATACCTGACTCGATGCCGGAGCCACGTCGCGGCTCTGGTTCAGCTTCGTTGCTGCTGCAGGGTTAACACCTACGCAGAACGGATTTACCCAGTAGAAACCGTCTTCCTTCAGGGTGCCGACATAGCGACCGAACAGGGTCAGGACCAGCGCCTCCGACGGCTTGATGACCTTCAGGCCGAGCAGTACGATCCAACCCAAAGACAACCACAAAATGGAGAGAATGAACACGAGAACACTGTTAAATTCTCCGTTCTCATTCTCCGGCAGTGCCCAGATCATAGCCACTACCGAAAGGGCGGTCAATGCAAAATACAACAAGAGCATCAGCGCTCCGCTTCCCTTCTTACCGATGATCTTTTCTTTCATATCCTTTACCTCTTTTCTCGAACTCCTACTTCGATACTGTTTGTTTTTCCACCGAAAGACTTATGTCCTCGGCTGATATCACTATGATATCATTCCGAATCGAACGCGTCAAGGTCTTTTTCCTTACGGATTTCTTACGTTTCGACCGTTTTCACTTTGCGGGCACAGTCGGTGCACTTTGGCTCAACGCCGACGCAAAAAGAGGCCATCGCTCTCTATGAGATGCGACAGCCCCTTTCCGCGGGGGATATATAATCCTCTTGTTAACTGGACCCGGTGGGATTCGAACCCATGACCTCTGCGTTGCGAACGCAGCGCTCTCCCAACTGAGCTACGGGCCCCGACAACGGAATTATGTCACGATTCTGTCCGTTTGTCAAGTATACTTTCTATTTACACCTCCCACCATGATCTCGGTTCCGATCGATTGTTTCAGCTTACCCTCTTCCATCTGTTCCTTTCCTCTCGCGGTAACTGTCCCCATTATATCATCCTTCCGCCAAAAAGAAAACGGGCGCGGGGCTGTCTTATTCGACAGACCCGCACCCGTATTTCGAACTCACATTCTTTACCAGTGAATATAAAAGACGGTGAGGTTTTGCTCCTCGGTTCCCTTTGTGAGCAGTCCGCTCTCAAGAGCGATCGGAACCATGTTCTCCAAAATCTTCCACATGGAGAGGATGCTGCCGATCTCCTCCGCATGCAATATATCCTTCGGGGTCGATGCTGCCAGGGTCTTCGCCGCATGCTCGCGAAGTCGTGCCGACAGATCTGCCATAAAGTCGATCTCGCCTGCCATTTTATCCATGATCTTCTGGTAGCAGGTTTCGGATATCTCGCAGTAGTTCGGGCAAATCTTTCCGTCCTCAATGTGGACGATCTTCTTCTCGATCATGTCGGACAGGTTCTCCCATTCCGACGTCTCGCCGCGGCGCTCTTCACAGGCGAGAAGCACATCGCGAACGCCCTTCTCAAAAGGGTTTACCACCCGGTCCGTCAGGCGGTTGAAATTCAAAGACCGCAGGTAGCCGTGGTTCAGGGTATACATCCCGTAAAAGCCGGAGACCTCTCTCTCATGCTCGCCGCGCTGGCCCATCACGTAGCCCTTGGAACCATTGGCCAGAAGGGGAAATGTCAGCGGCTTCTTCAGTTTGCTTTCCGACTGTTGCACTGCCTCCCACAGGATCAACATCAGGACGAACCAGCCGCGGACGTTTTCATCATCCTTATAACAAGTGAAGTCCGTCTCTTTCAGTAGCTCAGTTCCCCGTTTTACCATGGCTCGGATTGCTTCGATATTCTCAGTCAATGCTTCGCGGGCCGCACGCTTTACGGCGTCTAAAAAAGCATTGTCGTAGATTACGATACCGCTGCGGTACTTATTGCCCTGCTTCACCAGGAGCTCATACTCCAAAAGGCGGGCCACCTCCTCCTCGAGATACGGCATCGAAACACCGACCTCCATGCTGAGTTCCTCCAGCGTCTTCGGCGCGTCATAGACCGAAAGCATGATGCTTCCCGGCAGTTTGCGGTCGAACAACGACCAGTAACCCTCTCCCGAATCGCCCCAGAAATCCATTGTGAACTTCTCCGGTGCGTAACTATATACTCCATATTCTCTTTGCATGTCCATTCCTTTCCGGACTTTTTTCCGTCCTTCGAACAGATACTGCTTTACATTCGTCACGGTCAATCCCGTCTCGCCCGCGATCTCTTCGCAGGTTTTCTGATGAATGTAGTGCGCGATCATGACCTGGCGGTACTTTTCGCTGAGCAGGGAGAGTTCCCTCCGAAGCGTAAGCAATTCCTCTTCGTGGATCAGCTGCTCCTCGGGTGTGATCATATAGGTTCCCTCATAGTCTTCCGGGATCTCTATCGTTGCCATTCGCCCGGCCTTACGCCAGAAGCTTTTACACAGGTTCCCGGCCACGGACCACATGTAATTATGCACCGCAGCGTCGTCCCTCACTTCGGAGTACGAACGCAGCAGTTCCAGCATGATGTCCGACGCCACATCCTCCGCGTCCGACGCATTTCCCAATCTGCGCATGCAGTACAGATAGATCTTCTTCATATTTTCCGAAACGATCTGTTCCATCTGTTCTTTCGTCATAGTGTGTACCTCAGTTGCATTTGAAAGCTTTCACCTATATAGTAGCGCTTTCCGGAAAATGGTTAGGACCCTTTTTGAAAAAATGTGTCAATGGGGACGGTTCTTTTTGTCACCTTTCCCACTGACACATTGCTCTTCTATTCTTCGTCTTCGCCTTCATACAGCGAGTAGTCTCTCTGGATCAATGCTTCGCAGAGTTCCTTACGAACGGTCTCGCGGGGCAGTCCGTGGTAGATCATCTCACGCAGGCGCTGCTTATTCTTACCGGATACTCCGCCGAGGTTGTGGTTGCGGATGATCTCGATCAGTTCGGATCTCCACAGCAGGTGCAACTGCGAGCGCAGATGTTCGCGGGGTCCCGGCTGTGCCTCCCTCAGGATCTCAAGCGAAGGCTTATCTTCTTCGTTCTCGCCCTTTTTGATCAGGATCACGCCCCAGTTGTCCGGGACTTCCTCCTGCACTTTCTCCAGATATTTCGCGCCGACCACGATGTAACTGCGGTCACAGAACTGGTGGTAGCCCTTGATCTGCCGCCGCAACCGCGCCAGCGTATCCCGGTCGCTTTTGATTTCAAAACCGATCAGGTCCTCGCGCACCAAAAGCGCGTCGGCCCGCGTCCGGCGTCCCATGACAAACTCTTCAAAAAAGCGCCCACGCACTCCCTGCTCATCCAAATAGTCGAACAGGATCGGGCGGATGTCCTCATCCTTCATCTTCTGGGAATCTTTCATTCTCCGCTTTCCTCCAGTAATTCTTTATACACGTCCCGCTTTGAGATCCCGCGGTCCGCCGCCACCTGCTTCATGGCTTCTTTGCGGTCCATTCCCCGCTCCAGATACAGGTTCATGTGTGCCGAAAGGTCCATCTCGGCCCACTCTTTTTCCTTCTCGTCGCGCTCCTTTTCGTAGGATGCGCCCTCGATCACGAGCACGAATTCGCCCTTCGGCTCGTTCTGCTCAAAATGCTCTCGCACCTGGGCCAATGTTCCCCGCACCGCCTCTTCGTGCTTCTTCGTCAGCTCCCTGCAGACCGCGATCCTGCGATCCGCCCCGAAGAGCTCCTCCAGCACTTGCAGCGTCTTCGTCAGCCGATGCGGCGCCTCGTACATCACGATCGTACGATGCTCATGCGCCATCTCCTCCAGCACCTGCTGCCGCTCCTTCTTCTCGTTCGTTAGGAAGGCTTCAAAGCAGAAGCGCCGTGTCGGCAGTCCCGACATGATGAGGGCATTGATCCCCGCCATCGCGCCCGGCAGCGCCGTAACCGTCACGCCCGCCTCCACGCACATGGCCACCAGGACCTCGCCCGGATCCGAGATGCCGGGCGTGCCCGCATCCGTGATCAGCGCGATATTTTTGCCGCCTTGAAGTTCCTTCACCAGGTAGTTCGCCTTATCAAAGCGATTGTACTCGTGATAACTCGTCATCGGCGTTTTGATGTCGAAGTAATTCAACAGTTTTATACTGTTGCGCGTGTCTTCGGCCGCGATCAGGTCGACCTCCCGCAGCGTCCGCACCACCCGATACGTGATATCCTCCAGATTTCCGATCGGGGTCGCGCATACATAAAGTGTACCGCTCATATCTTATTCCTCAAAATACCGCCGGATCTCGTCGGTATAGGTGTCCCGTCCCGCTTCGTCTTTGCCATCGTAGATCACGCATGTCGGGGCAATGTTGCACTGGGCGTTTCCTCCGCGGGTCGCCTCGATCAGCACCATATTCGCCGGCTCGCCGATCCGTGGCTGCACTGTGCGCAAAGTCCGGATATGCAAACCATTTTCCGCGCAAAGCGCGAAGATCTCCGGCAACCGCCGCGGCCGGTGCACCATGTAAAACCGCCCGCCGCTCTTCATCATCTGCGTCGCCGCCGCGATCACATCCGCCAGCGTGCATTTGATCTCGTGGCGCGAGATCGCCTTTCCGTCGGAAGGGTTCACCAGCCCGCCCTGCGGGCTCATGTACGGCGGATTGCAAGTGACCACATCAAAGGATGCTTTCGGAAAATGCGTCGCGGCCTCCTTCAGGTCGCCGCAGACGATCGACACACGATCCTCCACGCCATTGAGTACGACGCTCCGGCCCGCCATGTCCGCCACGCGCTCCTGGATCTCCAGCCCGGTAAAATGCTTCCCTTCGGTATGCGCCGCGAGCAGCAGCGGCACCACACCCGTGCCCGTGCACAGGTCCAGCACCGTCTCTCCCGGGGACACCTTCGCGAACCGCGACAGCAGCACCGCATCCATCCCGAAGCAGAAACCGTCCGTATCCTGCAGGATCCGGAAACCATTCGCCGTCAGTTTATCCACACGCTCCATGATCAGTCTTCTCTTTCCTCGTACAGCGTCTTACGCTCCATCTTCTCGATCTCTTCGAGCTTATTTGCCTCTTCCTCCGAAACATCCATGCGCTTATCTCTGCGACGCTGCTTCGGCTTCGCGAACTTGAGGTCGGTCGCCTCGTACTCGCGGATCTCTTTTTCGTCCTTATCCGTCTCGACAATGACGCGCACGAGCTGGCGCAGGGTGCTCACACTGTGCACCTTACCGCGCAGGCCTTCCGGCGTGGTCACATCGTCGCCCGGGTTGGGCAGACGGCTGTTCAGGTAGTTGTAGGTCTCCTGCTCGTTCTTCAGGCAGCACATCAGGCGGCCGCAAACGCCGGAGATCTTCAGCGGATTGAGGGGAATGCCCTGGTCTTTCGCCATCTTGATGGATACCGGCGCGAAGTCGGGCAGGTAGCTCTTGCAGCAGAGCTCACGGCCGCAGACGCCCAGGCCTCCCAGCATGCGGCACTCGTCGCGCACGCCGATCTGGCGCAGCTCGATCCTCGTGTGGAAGACCGAAGCCAGGCCTTTTACCAGCTCACGGAAATCCACACGGCCATCCGCCGTGAAATAGAACAATAACTTGTTATTATCAAATGTATACTCGGTGCGCACCAACTTCATTTCCAGACCGTACTGGGCGATCTTCTCCAGACCGATCTCGAACGCGTGCGCCTCTTTCTCACGATTTTTCTCGTCTCTCTTTAAGTCGGCTTCTGTCGCGACACGCAGGATCCTCTTCAGATCGCGATCCCGCTTCTCGTAGCGCCGCGGGCTCATCACGACCGTAGCGATCTCGACGCCGCGCGCCGTCTCCACGATCACGCGCTGTCCGCGTGAAACCTGCTTCTTGCCGGTCAGGTAGAGGTACATCTTGCGGTTGTTATCCACCTTGACTCCGATGACCTGCTCATCAGGGGAAATGGGCTCGCGATTTTCCTTAGCGTCTTTCGCTTCAGTCACACCTTTTGTTTCTTTGACTTCCCTGGTCTCCCTGCTCTCCGATGTCTCCCGGATCTCAGGGCTTCCCTGGTTGTCGATGTTTTCATTGCTTTGCATTTCTATCTATCCTCATCTTTCTTCCGTGGCCGGCCGGGTCATCCCGCGCCGCCATCGGCGATTTAGCCCGCGACTCCGCACTCGAGCAGCAAATTCTCGAATACCGATTCGGGGTTAACATTGGCCAGCAGGAGCTCTTTCGTCTCCCGGACCTTTTCGAAGATCCGCCCGAGCGCGGCGAATGAATACGCCTGCGCGGCCTGCTCGATCTTCGATATATTTCGGTCGCCGGACTGCACCTGCTTCGCATCGCCCGTCGCCTTAAAAACGGCAACGTCGCGGTACCAGGCCAGAAACAGTTCCAGCACCTCTTTCACATCTTCGCGGTCCTGCGACAGCTCCTCCAGCGCCTTCATCCGCTCAACAACGGACAGCTGCGGAAGCTTCTCCAGGATCCCATGGACCGCCGTGACAAACTCGCGCGCGTCTTCATTTTCCATCAAATGCAGGGCGCGGCCGATGTTTCCGCGGCAGTGATCCAGCGCAAAACTCCGCTCAGCCGTCGGCGGAAAATGCGCTTCGACATATTTTGCGACGTCCTCGCGCCGAAGCGGCTGGAATTCGACCAGCACGCTACGCGAGCGGATCGTCTCCAGAAAAACGTCGCGGTTATTGGACAGCAGCAGGATCACCGCGTAGGACGGCGGCTCCTCGATGGTCTTCAGGATCGCGTTCTGCGCCTGCACGTTCAGGAGCTCCGCCTCGTCGATGATGTAGATCTTGCGGTCGGCGCGGTACGGGCGGATCACGATGTCGCCGTTGAGCTGCTCGCGCACGTCGTCGACGCTGATCGTCGCAGGTTTTTCGTGGCGAATGTACTTAAGGTCCGGGTGCGATCCGCGGTCCACCGCGACGCAGGCCGGGCAGGTACCGCACGGGCGGGCCGAAGGCCCGTCCGCCGTCTCGCACAGCAGCTTCTTCGCGAACTCGGTCGCCACCAGACGCTTTCCGATGCCGTCCTCTCCGACGAAGAGGTAGCAGTGCGCGACACGCCCGCTCTGTATGGAATTGTTCAGATGGGTGATGACCTTTTCGTGGCCGACCACCTTCTCAAATCCCGCCATATGTTCTCCATTTTCCGAGGTCCGCTACCTCGCTTATTTTACGCCTTCGGTCAGCGTGATGCCGTTTGCTCCCAGCGGGATCTTGTGATCCAGCCCGACAAACTTGCCGCCCTTCTGCCACAGGACTTCTTTAACGAAGTTGTATTTCTCCGTGTCCCAGGTGGTGAAATCGCCCAACACCAGTCCGCCGGTATCTCCGGAGTTCTGGTTGAAGCACCAGAAGGTGTGATGCAGTTTGTTATCTTTGATCAGTTTGCGCAGATAGGTCATCCACGTCAGGTTCGGCTCCGTCATGTAGCCGCCCCACTCGCCAATCAGTAACGGGGCAATGCCCTGCTTGTAGATGTAGAACCAGTTGTCCAACCAGCAGTCGCTCATCAGCGTATCAAAGGTGTACGCTTTGTCGAACCACGGCTGTTTGTAGACGGTCGGGCCGTAGTCGTGCGGCGAGTAGACCAGTTTGTTCTGGTATTTTCCGAGGTCGACCGGAGCGTCCTTTACACCGCGGAGATTGCCGCCCCACCAGTTGTAGTAGTAGTCCTTCTCATTCGTCGAAGCGAAGTTGCCGTTATTATTGACATCGACGGGGTAGATCTCGATGCCCTCGACCAGAACGAGTACGTTCGGGTTCTTCGAAAGGACTGCGTTTGCAGCCTTCTCGGCAATATACTTCCAGTTGTTGGAAGCCGTGCTATTGTTCCAGATCGCTTTTTCGGACTCGTTGGGCTTGCCGTGGGGCTCGTTCTTCAGGTCGTACGCGATGATCGTGTCGTCGTTCTTATAGCGGTCTGCCATCCAGGCGAGTGCGTCCAGGTAGTCCTTCTCGGTGATATTGCCGTCCACCCAGAGGGGCTTCATATGTCCCATCGCGTCGGTCTTCGCGCTGTGGATGTCGATCATGATCTTCAGGCCGTTCGCGTGACATTGACCGACCACATAGTCCCAGATCTCCAGGCTGTTCATGCCGACCAGGTAGGAGTTCGTCGCGTTGTTGAAGTTCGCGGACGGCGCCTGACCGGCCTTCCACTGCAGGATCAGCTCGGCGCTGATCGGAACGCGCAGCAGGTTGAAGCCATGGTCTGCGATCGCGGCGAGCGCGCCGTTCAGGTCGCAGGCCCACAGGCCGTCGAACGTGTTGGTGCCCGTATTGTAGCCGAACCAGTTACAGCCGGTCAGCCAAACCTCGTTTCCCGCTGCGTCCACGATCTTGTTTCCGGAAACGTGGAGCCAGTCATCCTGCGACAGCGCGGGCACTTCCTTCTTTCCGGGATTTGCCGCCTGCGGGTTCTGGTTGTTTTGATTCTGGTTCTGATTCTGGTTTTGGTTCTGATTTTGATTTTGGTTTTGCGGGTTCTGGTTGACGGATGCGACCGCCTTGCCTACGGTCACGCTCGTGATCTCGGTGAGCGTCGTGCCGTTTACGATAAACCCGACGTCGGGGCTCTGCCCCGCCATGATCGTGGTGTTGTAATCCACCGGCGTGATCACCAGTTTGTTGCCGCTCGGAGAAAACGTTCCGCTCCACGACTGGTCCAGCATCGGCGCCTTTGCGAACGTGAGCTCGATGGCCCAATTGGACAAGTCTTTTTTCGACGCATTGTTCAGTTTGATGTCATATTTGGTAAATGCGTCCCCGTCGCCCCAGCGGTCGGCCAATGTAATGACTACGCTCAGCTGGCCGTCTTTATCCGTTGCGGTAAATGTTGTGCCTTTCTTCGCATTGGCCGGGATCGTGACCGGACCCGAAGGTTTGCTCTCTTCCGGCTGTGTAGGCTCGGGCTTTGTGGGCTCAGGCTTACTCTCCTGAGGTTTCGATTCCTCAGGCTTTGATTCTTCCGGTTTCGACTCCTGCGGTTTGCTTTCCTCAGGTTTTGATTCCTGTGGTTTGGATTCTTCCGGCTTTGATTCCTGTGGCTTGCTTTCCTCCGACTTTGACTCTTCCGGTTTCGACTCCTGCGGCTTGCTTTCCTCAGGTTTGGATTCCCCGGGTTTTGACTCCTCGGGCTTCGTAGGATCGTTCTTCCCGACCTCTTCCGCTTTTGTGTTTTCGGGAACTCCGATCGTCACATCCACGACCGGCGCCGCAGCCGTGTCGATGGTCCCGACGTTTCGGGTCTCTGCCGGCCTGTCCACATCGTTTTGCCATGCATCCGGATCGTCCGCGCTGTGCGGCGCGATATTAAACACGCCCAGAACATTCAGCGCTATCAAAAGCGCCAGCAGGCCGCAGATGCCCACAAAGATCCATTTGTATCTCCGGGCACTGTCGTTTGTGATCACATTGGTCTCGAGACCGGTCTCGATCCCGATCGGATCTTCTTTTTTCGGTTTTTTATTCTCGTTTTCCGCCATACTTAACTCCCGGAACCGGTACCGCGCGTCCCCGTTGCGCCCGCCGTTCCTACTGAATATTTGCCGAATCTCTTACCCCATTTGTATTTGTTCGCGGATATACTCCTCGATCGCCGCCATCGTTGCCTCGCGGTCGTCATTCTCAAACCGCAGATCGATGCCGGCCGCCTGAAGGTTCTCCTCCGAGAAATCCGCCTCATCTGCCAGATAGCGGCGGCACACCTCGGCGATCCGCGGGTGCGCCTGCTTGCGCTCGCGTTTCAGCGCCCGCGCCAGGCGGTCGCCGTCTTCGACCCAGATGTAGATTGGGACCATAGCCTCCGGCCCGAAATACTCGCGGATCTTTGCGTACGACTCCAGCGTTCCGATCGCCAGATAGTTGTATTTCTCCAGATCGAACTGTCCGTCGTCGATCGTCATGTAGCTCCAATCCCCGCAAACGGTGTGATAGGTGCGCTTCTCGATCACCTTTCCGGTTGCCATATAGCGCTCCATCTCCTCTTCATCGATGAAATGGTACTCTACGCCTTCGACCTCACCCTCGCGGATGGGACGCGTGGTATACAGGACCACCGTCCTAAGGTCGAACTCGGGACTCTCCACCAGATGCTGAAACATCGTGTCCTTCCCCGTCGCGCTTTTCCCCATTAGGTAAAATATCTTTCCCATACTGTCTCCGATTTATTTCTTCAGAACGCGGATCTGATCCTTTTCGCTCAAGCCGCGCAGTGTAGATCCTGCTGCCTCGAAGGCTATCAGTTTGTCGATCATTTCGCGGGAAATGACCTCCCCGCACACGATCTGCGGTATCCCCGGCGGGTACACGTACACGGTGTCCAGGCTCACCCGGCCCTCGGCTTCCGCCAATGCACACTTCCCGTACTCCATCTCGGCCCCGCTATCTGCTGCCTTTTGGTAATATACTTCGTACGGCATCAAAACCTGTTCGGCGCGACTTTCGTCCGCCGGCTCGAAGGTCTCCACGCAAAACGGATCCGCATTTTCCGGCGATCCGCTGTTAGGACCCGCTGCTTCTTTCGGGATCGCGGCCAATGCTTCGTACAGCCGCTTCAGCCCCTCTTCCGTATCAAATACGCTGGCCAGCGCCAGCACCATATCCGGAGAACAACTCTCCGTTTCGATCTTAGCTTCACGCAAACGTTCGGCAACCTCGATGCCTCGCTTCGGACACAAGATCACGATTTTCGAAGGATCCTTGCACCATCCGTTCCAAAACCGCTGATCCTGCGCGTCATCGGGCCAAAACGGAGCGAAAAGCTTCACGGCGGAAAGTTCTCTGCACTTCCTGTAAAAGCCGACCAAACGTACGTAAAACGCGCGCATGGCCATTTCCCCGTAGACTTCCATGAAGTCCATGCAGCGCAGCATGCCGGCGACTAAAACATAGGACGGACTCGTGGTGGTGAAATATGCGACCGCATCCCGCAACCTTTGCGCGTCCACCCGCTCCGAACACCGATGCAACAACGCTGTCTGCGTCATGGCGGGCAATGTCTTGTGCACGCTTTGTATCACCAGATCCGCGCCGGCATGTACCGCCGAAAGCTCCGGCCGGATATATTGCAAATGCGCTCCATGCGCCTCATCCACGATCAGGATCTTCCCGTGTTCATGTGCAACCCGAGCCAGTACGGCGATGTCGGAAACGATCCCGTCATACGTCGGTGAAACGACCAGGACCGCCTTTACATTCGGGTGCTCGGAAAGTCCGCGTAATAATTCTTCTTTCGTGACGGCGCCGTAAAAAGAAACTTCACAGGTCTGAATTCTCTGCGGGTACAGGTAGAACGGACGCAGTTGCCCGTGAAGCACCTGACGATACACACTGATATGCGAATTCCGCGCCATCAAGATCTCATCTCCCGGTCGGCAGACCGCATCGATCGCGGCGCAAATGCCGCTCGTGGAACCATTGACCAGAAAGAACGTTTCCTGCGCGCCATAAAACTTTGCGCAACGATCCATCGCATCCTTCAGTTCCCCCGTCGGGTGATTGAGATCATCAAACGGCTCGACTTCCGTGATATCCATCTGCAGGATCCGGTCAAACTCGCTGCGAAAGTATTCCGCATCCGATGAACCGATTAAGTGCAAAAACTCCTCGATCCCACACCTCTTATGACCCGGCATATGAAACGGATAGAAATCTTCCGCCTGTAAAGCCTCTAATTTTCTGTAAAGCGGAACCCGTTCATCCATCGGCAATACCTCAAAAAATCCTTCACCTACATCACCGAACCATATGCCAGGGCATACTCACCGATGATACTTTATTATACCATACCCCAAAGAGATTTTGAACCGAGAAAAAAGAAAAACGCCGGCGAAACCGACATTTTGAGGGATTTATAAACAACAAAAATCGATGAAATATGGAGATATCCACATTCCATCGGTCTTATCAACAAAATAAACGTGCCCAGAACCGGAATCGAACCAGTGACACATGGATTTTCAGTCCATTGCTCTACCAACTGAGCTATCTGGGCGAATGGAGAAAAGGCGAGAAGCTTGGGATGCGTTTCTTTACGCCGTCGAAAGCTTGCTTTCGTAAGGCTGAAGAAATGCAGCCCTGAGTTTGCTCATCTATGAGCAAACGGTCAACCGGCGAACGCTTCGCGTTTGACGGTTGCAGCTTCGAGCAACCAACGTAGCCTCAAACTCAGCCCCTACCTTCCGGCAGGAACTTCTCCTCGGTGAACCTCTGAAAGCTTCACCTCGTTGCGGGAGTAGGATTTGAACCTACGACCTTCGGGTTATGAGCCCGACGAGCTTCCAGACTGCTCCACCCCGCGATAATGATCCTCTGATGAGGAAATGGATGGGAGTGGATTCGAACCACTGAAGCTAACGCAACAGATTTACAGTCTGCCCCCTTTGGCCACTCGGGAACCCATCCATAAGGTATGGGGCCTATAGGGCTCGAACCTATGACCCTCTGCTTGTAAGGCAGATGCTCTCCCAGCTGAGCTAAGACCCCATAG
>JAFZPG010000012.1 GCA_017550425.1 Lachnospiraceae bacterium
AAAACCGGGCTTACCGCCCATGCCGAACGGCGGCTGACCACCATCCTTCATCTTCATCATACTAAGTACTTTGGGTAAACTCATCATTTTTCTGAAAAGGTCTCTGTTACTAATCATATTTCTTACCTCCTGATTTTGTATCTTTTACTTCGGTTCCGAACTAATTATACTTCGGTTCCGAACTAATGTCAAGAGGTTTTTCAAAAAAATTACAAAAATCCCGCGAGCCCTTATTCTCTAAGGGTTCGCGGGATTTTTGGATCATTCCAGATCCTCTATGATCCGTTCCGCGGCGATCTTGCGGGACACACCGCAATCCATCGCGAATTTTCCTATGAAACGATGGGCATCATCTTCGCTTAAGCCCCTCTTTTGGACCAGCAATATCTTAGCCCGGCTGACGATCCGCAACTCTTCCGTTTTTTCGCGGACGGAAGCGAGCTCTCTCTCAAATCTGTGATAACGGTTCTGAACAGCGATCAAAAGACGAAGTCCCTGAATGATGCGGTTCACCGAAACAGGGCGCGGAATCACAAGCATGCCCTTATCGGTCACGCGATCCAGTACTTCTTCAAACATATCCGACGGCGTTACGATCAGCACCGAAGCATTGCATTGCTCGCTGATATCCAAAACGAAATCCAGTCCCGGCTCGTCCTGCAACGGCAGGTTCACGATCACCAGATCCACATACCGTTCCAGTATGAAACGTCTGGCAGAAGCCGAGTTCTTACAACATTCGACAGAGGAAAAACGCCTGAGCGGAAGCCCTTTTCTGATCAAGGTCTCAAACTGCTCCGATGAAGATACGATCAGCAGGGAATGTTGAATATCTTCCATTTTTGGCATATAGTTCCGGTCTCCTATTACAATCGTGTGTATTCCGAAATAACCGCTTCGGGGATCAGCTCCTTAATAAATCTGCTGTTTCCGGCCAGTCTGGCCGCTTCTTTTCTGGACTCGGGCAGGAGTGCCACGTCCTCATCCGTTTCTTTGGGCAGCTCGCGCTTATTCTCTATGCCGTACAGACCGGCATAGATCAACAGCGCATATACCAGGTAAGGGTTGCTGCTCGCATCGGGAGAACGAAGTTCCGCACGGGTCTTGCCCTTATAAGTCTCGATATACATCAATTCCGACATGCCGGCGCTGGACCAGTTCGCGCGGTCGGGAGCGGTATTGCTTCCGAGTCTTGCATAGGATGCTTCGGTCGGGTTCAGGAAGAGTGTCATTTCCCGAATCTTCTCGAGGATCCCGGTCGCCGCGTACTTCACCACGTCGTTGCCGTCCCGGTCGACGGCGTACATATTGATATGATAGCCGTTTCCGGGCGCATCGGCCAGCGGGCGCGGCGAAAAGTCCGCAACCAGGCCGTAACGATCCGCGATCGTGCTGACGACCATCTTGAACGTGGTCAGCTGGTCGGCTGCCTGCAGAGGCTTTCCATAATGGAAATCGATCTCGTTCTGTCCCGGTCCGCGCTCATGGTGTGAACGTTCGGGCGTCAGGCCCATGCGTTCGATGGTCAATGTGATCTCACGTCTTACGTTCTCACATTTATCCAAAGGCGCTATATCCATATATCCCGCCTGATCGTAGGGCTCCTTCGTCGGGTTTCCGTCTTCGTCCTTTTTGAACAGATAGAACTCGGTCTCCGAACCGAAACGGAATTCGACGCCGGCTTTTTCGGCCTCTTTGATGGCTTTCTTCAGAATGGCGCGGGTGTCCGCCTCGAAGATCTCGCCCTCAGGCGTGAGAACATCGCAGAACATACGAAGCACCTTACCGCTTTCCGAACGCCAGGGAAGGATCGACAGCGTGGAGGGATCGGGCTTTAAGTACAGCGAAGCATACGGGCTCTTACGAAAGCCTGCGATCTCACGCGTGCTGATGGGAGCGCCGTCCTCAAACGCTTTCTTTACCTCGCCCGGCATTACGGAAATGTTTTTCTGCGTGCCAAAAGCATCCCGGAAGGCAAGGCGGATAAATTTTGCCTCTTCTTCCTCGATATATTTTAATACTTCATCGATCTGCATCTACTCTTCCTCCGATCATCCGATCACCGAGATCCTCGGTGTAATATCTTCCAGAACATCCAGCAGGATCCTTACCGTATCGAGCGACGTGAACATGGTCACGCCGTTGGCGATCGCGCATCTGCGGATCGCAACGCCATCCGCATAGTGGATGCCCGAAAGGATCGCTCTCGTGTTGATAATGTAGCTTACATAGCCGGAACGAATGGAATTCAGTATCTCGTCACTGCCCTCGCTGATCTTGCCGCGGATCCTGGTGCGGATCCCGTGTTGCTTTAAGAACATTCCGGTTCCGACGGTGGCCTCGATGTTGAAGCCCAGTTCGTAGAAACGCCGCACGAGCGGAAGCGCCTCTTCTTTATCTTCATCGGCCAATGTTACGACCAATGTACCATATTCTTTCATCTTGATGCCGGACGCCTGCAGCGCCTTATACAGCGCGCGCTTCAGGCTGCGGTCATAACCGATGGCCTCACCGGTCGACTTCATTTCCGGAGACAGATAAGCATCCATACCGTTCAGTTTTTCAAACGAGAAGGCCGGTGCCTTTACATACCAGAAATGCTTCTCCGGAAGTACCTGCGTCGTATAGCCCTGCTCCTTCAGGCTGATGCCCAGCATGATCTTCGTCGCTATGTCGACCAGCGGAACGCCTGTAGATTTGGAGAGGAAAGGAACGCTTCTGGACGCTCTCGGGTTCACCTCGATGATGTAGACATTTTCGTCTTTATCCACAATGAACTGGATATTGTACAGGCCGCGAATGCCGATGCCGATGCCAAGTTTCACCGTATAATCGAAAATGATGTCTTTCACCCGTTCCGAGATCGAATACGGCGGGTATACGCTGGTACTGTCGCCCGAATGTACGCCGGTACGCTCGACCAGTTCCATGATGCCGGGAAGCAAAACGTCGGAGCCGTCACAGATCGCATCGACCTCGACTTCTTTTCCGACGATATATTTGTCGACCAGCACGGGCTTCGTCGCATCGACCGCAAAAGCGTTTTTGAGGTATTTTTCCAGCATCTCCTCATTGGCCACGATCTCCATGGCTCGGCCGCCGAGCACGAAGCTCGGGCGAACCAATACGGGATAGCCGATGTCTTTTGCGGCAGCCTTGCCTTCCTCCAGACTCATGACCGCATGGCCCGAAGGGTGCGGAATGTTCAGTTTTTCGATTAGATCCTCGAACGCATCCCGGTCTTCCGCGAGGAAGATAGCTTCGGGTCCGGTTCCGATGATCTTGACGCCACGCTCCTTAAGCGGATCGGCCAGGTTAACGGCCGTCTGCCCGCCGAGCGAAGCGATCACGCCCTCCGGCTTCTCCAGTTCGATGATATTCATGATCTCTTCCGTTGTCAACGGTTCGAAATACAATTTATCCGCACAGGTATAGTCCGTAGACACCGTTTCCGGGTTGTTGTTGATAACGATGGCCTCGTAACCCTGCTCGTGAATGGTTTTGACCGCGTGAACGGTCGAATAGTCGAATTCCACGCCCTGACCTATGCGGATCGGGCCGGAACCGAGCACTACGATCTTTTTATTCTGCGATACCACAGATTCATTCTCGTCTTCATACGTTGAGTAGAAATAGGGAACATAACTGTCAAACTCGCTGGCACAGGTATCGATCATCTTGTAGACCGGACGGATGCCGTATGCACGGCGCAACTGCCAGATATCGTTTTCCTTGCAACCACAAAGCTCCGCGATATAGGAATCGGAAAATCCCATGCGCTTTGCATCGTACATCAATTCGCGATCGATCATCGGTTGCCCCTGCACACTGTTCTTCTTTGAATTCTCTTCGATCTTCTCCTCAAAGAGCACGATCTTTTTGATCTTATCCAAAAAGAACATATCGATCTTCGTGCGGGAGTAGATGGTCTGCGGGTCAACGCCGAGCCAGAGGAGCTCAGAGATCGCGTAAATGCGGTCGTCGGTGCCCTCTTCGATGTATTTAAGCAGCTTGTCGATGGCCTCTTTCCGGTTTTCCGGCGCCGGCTTATCCGACAGGTTACCGACATCAAATTTAGCCAGATGGATATGATTCTTTCCGTCTTCCAGCGAGCGGATTGCTTTCAACAGACTCTCTTCGAAGGTCCGGCCTATACTCATGGTCTCACCGGTCGCCTTCATCTGCGTCGACAGCACGTTCGACGCAAGCGTGAACTTATCGAACGGGAATCTGGGCATCTTCGTTACGACGTAATCGAGTGCCGGTTCGAAGCAGGCAGGCGTATTCGCCAGCCGGATCTCGTCCAGGTTCATGCCGATGGCTATCTTCGTGGAAACTCGGGCGATAGGATAACCCGACGCCTTCGATGCCAGCGCCGAAGAACGCGAAACTCGGGGGTTCACCTCGATCACATAGTATTTAAACGACTCCGGATCCAACGCGAACTGAACATTGCAACCGCCCTTGATCTTCAAGGCGCGGATGATGCGGAGCGCCGAATCACGAAGCATATGATATTCTTTGTTCGTGAGTGTCTGGCTGGGCGCCACGACGATCGAGTCGCCGGTGTGAATTCCGACGGGATCCAGGTTCTCCATGTTGCAGACCGTGATTGCGGTATCATTTGCATCGCGGATCACCTCATATTCGATCTCCTTGTAGCCCTTGATGCTCTTCTCGACCAGGACCTGATGCACGGGTGATGCCGCAAGCGCATGCTTCATCATTTCCGCCATCTGTTCCGGGTCATCCGCGAAACCGCCGCCGGTTCCGCCCAGGGTAAATGCGGGACGCAAAATGACCGGATAACCGATCTTTTCGGCTGCCTCGAGGCCCTCATCCACGGTATTGCTGATATAAGAAGGCACCACCGGCTCTCCGAGTTTTTCGCAAAGATCACGGAAACGTTCCCGATCCTCTGCGCAGCGGATGCTGTCGGCGTCGGTTCCGAGCAGTTCGATCTCGCACTCCTGCAAAACACCTTTATCATATAACTGCAGGGACAGGTTCAGTCCCGTCTGGCCGCCGATTCCCGGAACGATCGCGTCCGGACGCTCGTAGCGGCAGATCCGGGCCATATATTCCAGCGTAAGCGGCTCCATGTACACCTTATCGGCGATGGTATTGTCCGTCATGATCGTCGCGGGGTTCGAGTTCGCAAGGATGACCTCATAGCCCTCTTCCTTCAACGCCAGGCAGGCCTGGGTTCCCGCATAGTCAAATTCGGCCGCCTGACCGATGACGATCGGGCCGGAACCGATCACAAGTATTTTTTTCAGATCCGTACGTTTAGGCATAGCGTCAACCTCGTTTCATCAAAGCAGTGAATTTATCAAACAGGTACGTGCTGTCTTGCGGACCGGGCGCGCTCTCCGGATGATACTGAACGGAGAAAACTTTATCCGCTACGCACTCGATACCCTCGACCGTGTTATCCAGCACGTTGATATGCGTGACGGTAAGTCCCGTGCCGGCCAGCGTTTTTTCATTGACCGCATAACTGTGGTTCTGGCTGGTGATCTCGATCTTTCCGTTCAGCAGGTTTTTGACCGGATGGTTTCCGCCTCTGTGTCCGAATTTCAATTTATAAGTATCTGCACCGTATGCACGGGCAATGAGCTGATGTCCCAGGCAGATTCCGAAGATCGGCACGTTTCCTTTGAGTTCCCGCAGTGTCCCGATCACCTCGCCGACATCGGCCGGATCTCCGGGACCGTTGGAAACGAAAACCCCGTCCGGAGCCAGCGCCAGGATATCCTCCGCCTTCGTATCAAAGGGTACGATCGTGACATTACAGCTGTTTCGGTTCAGCATGCGGACGATATTCGTCTTCATGCCGCAGTCGATCGCGACCACATTGAAATGCGGATTCGATGTGCGACTGTACCAGCGCTTCTTGCAGCTGACGCGCTTTACGGCATCATGCGGCACCGCGCTCTCCTTCAGGATCTTCAGGCCCTCCTCGAGCGGAGTATCAATATCCGTCACCAGAACACGCCGGGAACCGAGGTCCCGAATGCTCCTGACGAGTTTCCTCGTATCAACGTCAGAAACACCGGGCACTCCGTTCTCTTCCAGAAGCTCACCCAGTGTTTTGATCGCGCGGAAATTCGACGGGTTGTCATTGATGTCCCTGACGATCAGAGCGGAAGGGGCAACCAGCCTGCTTTCAAAGTCTTCATTTGTTATGCCGTAATTACCGATCAGGGGGTATGACATCACGACCGCCTGATCGGTATAGGACGGATCGGAAACGATCTCCTGATACCCGACCATTGAGGTATTGAAGACGATCTCACAGACCGCGTCACATTTCGCGCCGAAACCGCGGCCCGGGTATTCGCTCCCGTCTTCCAATATCAGCTTTCTGTCAAAAATCATTTTGAGACTCCTTTCTCAATGCTTCAGCGCGCAAGCCACGAACTCCTTAAACAGAGGATGCGGGCGGTTGGGACGAGACTTGAATTCCGGATGGTACTGCACGCCCAGGAAGAACGGGAACTCTTTCAGTTCCACGGTCTCGACCAGCAATCCGTCCGGCGAAAGTCCCGAAATGATCAGTCCTGCCGCGGTCAATATCTCTCTGTAATCGTTGTTGAATTCGTAGCGGTGGCGGTGTCTCTCACGGATACTGCGCGTTCCGTAGCAGCGCTCCATCAGCGTTCCGCTTGCGATCTCGCAGGGATAGCTGCCCAGACGGAGCGTTCCGCCTTTTGCCACCTCTTCAGACTGACCGGGCATAAAGTCGATTACCTTATGTTCGGTCGCGTCGTGAAATTCGCCCGAGCAGGCATCTTTGATGCCCGCCACGTCTCTGGCGTATTCGATGACCGCGATCTGCATGCCGAGGCAGATGCCGAAATACGGCGTTTTGCTCTCGCGCGCATACCGGGCGGCCAGGATCATTCCCTCGATGCCGCGGTCGCCGAAGCCACCCGGCACAATAATGCCCTGAACGTCCTTCAAACGGTCGCGGTAATTCTCTTCATTCAATTCTTCCGAGTCGATCCAGTCGATGATGACATGGGCGTCATTCGCAAAACCGGCATGTGAAAGCGCCTCGGCGATCGACAGATATGCGTCATGCAATTTGACATATTTACCGACCAGGCCGATCTTCACTTCTTTATGTCTGCCGTGGATCCGGTCGACCAGATCTTTCCATTCCTTAAGGTCCGGCTTCGGAGCATCGATTCCGAGCTCTCTGCAGACCACCTCGGAAAAACCGCCCTCTTCCAGCATCAGCGGAGCTTCGTAAAGGCTGTCGAGGGTCCGGTTCTCGATAACGCAATCTTCCTTAACATTGCAGAACAGGGAGATCTTCTTGAAAATGCTTTCCTCCAACGGCTCATCGCAGCGAAGCACGATGATGTCGGGGGTGATCCCCATGCCCTGCAGTTCCTTTACGGAATGCTGGGTAGGTTTGGATTTATGCTCATCCGACCCGCGAAGGAACGGAACGAGCGTTACATGGATAAACAAACTGTTTTGTCTTCCGATCTCAAGGGAGATCTGGCGCACTGCCTCCAGAAACGGCTGCGACTCGATATCGCCGATGGTTCCTCCGATCTCGGTGATCACGACGTCGGCTCCGCTCTCGCGACCGGCGCGGTAAACGAATTCCTTGATCTCGTTTGTGATATGCGGAATGACCTGAACCGTAGAGCCGAGATACTCTCCGCGTCTCTCTTTATTCAAAACATTCCAATATACTTTTCCGGAAGTCAGGTTGGAAAAACGGGTAAGATCCTCGTCGATGAAGCGTTCATAATGACCCAGATCCAGATCGGTCTCTGCTCCGTCTTCCGTCACGTAGACCTCACCATGCTGATACGGGCTCATGGTCCCGGGATCCACATTGATATAGGGATCCAGTTTCTGGGCCGCGACCTTCAGTCCTCTCGCTTTCAGAAGTCTGCCGAGAGAGGCAGCGGTAATGCCCTTTCCAAGTCCTGAAACCACTCCACCGGTTACGAAGATATATTTCGTCATCTTTCCATTCCTCCATCAAAGATTGCTGTAACCCATAAGTGCCCGATCTACCTCCGCCGCAGCGCTTCTGCCTTCCGCGATGGCCCATACGACCAGGGACTGGCCGCGGTGAACATCGCCCGCCGCATAGACGCCAGGAACGGTGGTAAGGTGCTTACCGGCGTCCGTTTTTACATTCGTCCGGCCGTCGACTTCGACGCCGAAACTCTCGGTAACATATTTCTCGCTTCCCAGGAAGCCTGCCGCGATCAGAACGAGCGTGGCGGGGATCGTTTTTTCGCTGCCCGCTACCGGAACCATGTTCGTCCGGCCGGTCTTCTCATCTTTCTTCGGCTCCAGCGATACCAGGACCGCTTCTTTCACACGTCCGTTCTCATCTTTGATAAATTCTTTTACCGTCGTGCAGTAGCGTCTCGGGTCTTCACCGAACTTCTGTATAGCCTCCTCCTGGCCGTAATCGACCTTGAGGATCCGCGGCCATTCCGGCCAGGGGTTCGAAGGCAGACGCGTCTCGGACGGCTTCGGCATCATCTCCAACTGGGTAATGCTTTTCGCGCCGAGTCGTATGCAGGTACCGACGCAGTCATTGCCCGTGTCGCCGCCGCCGATGACGATCACGTCTTTATCCTTTGCGAGTTCATAGGGGAATGTTTCAAAATTGCAGTCAAGCAGACTCTTTGTGACTCTTCCGAGGAAATCCACCGCAAAGAATATGCCCTCCGCATCTCTTCCGGGTACCATTATATCACGCGGGTTCGATGCGCCGCAAGCCAGAATCACCGCATCGTTCTCTTTTTTGAGTTCCTCCGCGGAGATATCGACTCCCACATTACAATTCACCACGAACTTTACGCCCGCTTCCTCCATCAAACGGACTCTCCGGTCAATGACCGACTTATCCAGTTTCATGTTCGGAATGCCGTAGCGGAGCAGACCGCCCACACGGTCCTTGCGCTCATATACCGTGACCGTATGACCTCTGCGGTTCAAAAGCTGCGCTGCCGCAAGCCCGGAAGGGCCGCTACCGATCACGGCAACCTTCTTTCCGGTGCGGACCGCCGGCTTCTCCTCTTTCACAAGTCCGTTCTCATAGGCATATTCGATGACAGCCTTCTCGTTCTCCCGGGTGGAGACCGGCGCATCATGAAGACCGCAGGTGCAGGCTGCCTCGCAAAGTGCAGGGCAGACACGGCAGGTGAACTCCGGGAAACTGTGCGTGATCGAAAGGCGATCGTACGCCTCCTCCATGCGTCCGCGGTAGACCAGTTCATTTACCTCCGGCACCAGATTATGCAGCGGACAGCCGCTGGCCATGCCGGCGATCATGAGTCCTGCCTGACAGAAGGGTACGCCGCAATCCATGCATCTGGCCGCCTGTTTGCACTGTTCCGTGAGCGGGAGCCGGTCGTGGAATTCCTTGAAATCCTTCGTCCGTTCCGCCTCTGGTCTTACTTTTCCGTCTTTTCTTTCATATTCCAGAAAGCCTGTAGTTTTGCCCATGTTTTTCTCCTTTTTCCGGTCCGTCCGTACGCACCGGATCTATCGCTCGTTAAAACTCATCCCACAAATGCACGGAACGCTTCGATCTTAGCGGTCTCGGTATCCGCGCCCTGATCCTCATACTTTGCGATCAGACTCAGGATCTCCTTATAATCCGCGGGAATGATTTTCTTGAAATGCGGTACATATTCCTCGAAATGCTCCAGAATCTTGCTGCCCTTCTTCGAACCGGTGTACTTGACATGCTCGCCGATGATCTTCTTAAGCTGTGCAATATCCTTCTTATCCTCAACATTTTCCATGCTGACCAGCTGCTTGTTGAGGTTATGATACAATTTGTTTTCTTCATCCAGAACGTATGCAACGCCGCCGCTCATACCTGCAGCGAAGTTCTTTCCGGTGCTTCCGAGGATAACTACGCATCCTCCGGTCATGTACTCACAACCGTGCTCGCCGACACCTTCGACGACTGCCGTCGCGCCGGAATTACGGATGCAGAAACGCTCGCCCGCCATACCTGCGATATAAGCTTCGCCTGAAGTAGCTCCGTACAATGCAACATTGCCGATGATGATGTTTTCTTCGGGATCGTAAGCCGCATCCTCCGGAGTCCGAACGACCAGTTTACCGCCGGATAGGCCTTTACCGAAATAGTCGTTGGAGTCACCGGTCAATTCGATCGTCAGACCCTTCGGAACGAAAGCGCCGAAGCTCTGGCCGCCGTAACCCGTGCAGTCCAGACGGATCGTATCGTCCGCAAGACCGTTGGAATATTTTCTTGTGATCTCGGATCCGAGCAATGTACCGAAGGTACGGTCCGTGTTCCCGAGTTCGATCTTCAGTTCTGCCGCAGCCCCGCTCTCGATCGCTTTGCGGATCTTCTTCGATGCCAACAGTTCCTTTTCATCCTTCGTATTGCGAAGTGCGAAATCATAACGGAGTTCGGGATCGAAGGTCTGCTCTTCTCTTGGATAGGATGAAAGATCCATAAGAATCCCCGACAGATCCAGCTTTTCTTCTTTTGCGGTAAGGAACTTCTTGATCTTCAGCAGGTCTGTTCTGCCGACCAGTTCTTTGATGCTTCTTACGCCGAGGCTTGCCATGATCTCACGAAGTTGTCTTGCGACAAAGATCATGAAATTCTCCACATATTCCGGCTTGCCGGCGAAACGCTTACGCAGTTCCGGGTTCTGGGTCGCGATACCCATAGGGCAGGTATCCGACTGGCACGCACGCATCATTACGCAACCCAGGGTAACCAGCGGAGCTGTTGCAAAACCGAACTCTTCCGCGCCGAGGATCGCTGCGATCGCAACGTCACGGCCGCTCATGAGTTTACCGTCGGTCTCGATGACAACACGGTTTCTGAGTCCGTTTGCGAGCAATGTCTGATGTGTTTCCGCAAGGCCCAGCTCCCACGGGAGTCCCGCATTGTGGATGGAGCTCAGCGGAGCCGCACCGGTTCCTCCGTCATAACCGGAGATCAGAACGACTTCCGCTCCGGCTTTTGCAACGCCGGCGGCGATGGTTCCGACACCCGCTTCGGAAACCAATTTTACCGAGATCCTTGCGCGATCGTTTGCATTTTTCAGATCGTAGATCAGCTGCGCCAGATCCTCGATCGAGTAGATATCATGGTGCGGCGGCGGTGAGATGAGGCTCACGCCGGGCGTTGAATGACGGGTCTTTGCGATCCAGGGGTAGACCTTCTTACCCGGAAGGTGACCTCCCTCACCGGGCTTCGCTCCCTGCGCCATCTTGATCTGGATCTCCTTAGCGCTGACCAGATACCGCGCGGTCACGCCGAAACGTCCGCTCGCCACCTGTTTGATCGCGGAACTGCGGTCATTGTCCGTTCCTGCGGACAGGATACGCTCTTCGCTCTCTCCGCCTTCACCGCTGTTGGATTTGCCGTGCAGATGGTTCATGGCTATGGCCAATGTCTGGTGCGCTTCCTCCGAGATCGATCCGTAGGACATAGCGCCGGTCTTAAAGCGTTTTACGATCTCCTCCTCGCTCTCGACTTCCGACAGATCCACGCCCTGCGCGGGATAGTTGAAATCAAACAGCGAACGAAGATATCCTGTCTTCTCCGCATCGACCATCTTCGTATATTCCTTAAACAGTTCGTAGCTGCCCTCCCGGGTGGAAAGCTGCAGCATATGAATGGTCTGCGGATTGTATCTGTGGTTTTCGCCCTGACTTCTGGCCTTATGTCTTCCGAGCGCGGTAAGTTCGAGATCCACCGGCAGACCCAGCGGATCAAACGCGCGGCTATGCTGTGCATCGACAGCGCGGCCGATGTCTTCCAGCGTAATACCGCCGACGCGGCTTACCGTTCCCGTGAAATACTCTTCAATAACTTCCTTCGAAATGCCGACGGCTTCGAAGATCTTGCTGCCCTGGTAGGACTGGATGGTCGAGATACCCATCTTGGATGCGATCTTTACGATGCCGAACAGAGCCGCGCGGTCATAATCTTCGACCGCCGCATAGTAGTCCTTATCCAGCAGTTCATCCTCCACCAGCTCCGCGATGGTCGCATGAGCCAGGTAAGGGTTCACGGCAGATGCGCCATAGCCGAGGATCGTCGCGAAATGATGCACCTCTCTGGGCTCGCCGGACTCAAGGATCAACGACATCGCCGTGCATTTCTTCGTGTCGACCAGATGCTTATGCACTGCAGCCACCGCCAGAAGCGAAGGAACAGCCACGTGGTTTTCATCCACGCCGCGGTCCGAAAGGATGAGGATGTCGGCACCGTCACGGTAAGCACGGTCGACTTCGACGAACAGATGTTTGAGTACGCGTTTCATGGGCGTACCCTTATAAAAAAGGATCGAAACCTTCGAGACCTTAAAGCCTTCCTTCTTCATGTTTTCGATCTTCAGAAGATCCAGGTCGGTCAGGATCGGATTGTTGATCTTCAGGACGTGGCAGTTCTCCGCATTCTCCTCCAGGAGGTTGCCATTCTTACCGAGATAGACCGTTCTCGAGGTAACGATCTCTTCGCGCTGCGCGTCGATCGGCGGGTTTGTGACCTGCGCGAACAACTGCTTGAAATAGTAGAACAACGGCTGATATTTTTCGGAGAGGACCGCGATCGGTGTATCGATACCCATCGATCCGATGGTCTCGTTTCCGGACAATGCCATGTTCAGAATGCTGTCATGGTAGTTCTCCCATGTATATCCGAATGCCTTCTGCAGTTTCTTGCGCTCCTCTTTCGAGATCGAAGGCACTTTTTTATTCGGGATCTTGATGTCCGAGAGCTGCACGAGTTTTGTGTCGAGCCATTCGCCGTAGGGCTTGGATCTTGCGTACTTCTCTTTGATCTCCTCGTCGTAGAAGATACGCTGTGCTTTGGTATCGACCAGAAGCAGTTTGCCGGGATGCAGTCTCTCTTTCTTTACGATGTGGCTTTCGGGGATCGGAAGCACGCCGACCTCGGAAGACAGGATCAGGCGGTCGTCGTCGGTCACATAGTATCTGGACGGACGCAGGCCGTTGCGGTCCAGAATCGCGCCCATGACATCGCCGTCCGAAAACAGGATGGATGCGGGGCCGTCCCAAGGCTCCATCATCGTTGCATAGTACTGGTAGAAATCTCTTTCTTCCGCAGACAATGTCTCATTGTGCGCCCAGGGTTCGGGGATCATGATCATGGCTGCCAGCGGCAGATCCATTCCGCTCATCATCAAAAACTCGAGCGTATTATCCAGCATGGCCGAATCGGAGCCGCTCTGGGAAATGACCGGCAGGACCTTACTCATATCGTCGTCGGAAAGGGCCATGGAATGCATGGTCTCCTCTCTTGCGAGCATCTTATCCGCATTGCCCTTGATAGTATTGATCTCTCCGTTATGGACCAGCATGCGGTTCGGGTGCGCGCGGTTCCAGCTGGGCATGGTATTTGTAGAAAAACGGGAGTGGACCATGGCGATGGCGGAAGTATAATCCGGATCCGTCAGATCCGTGAAGAACGTGCGGAGCTGGCCTACCAGGAACATGCCCTTGTAGACGATGGTACGGCAGGAAAGGGACGGAACATAGGTGCTCTCACAGCTCTGTTCGAATTCACGGCGGATAATATATAACTTGCGGTCAAAATCGATGTCCTTCGCAAGTTCCTCGGGTCTGGCGATGAAGACCTGATAGATCGCGGGCATGCACTCGCGCGCCCGTGTTCCCAGGACTTCCGGAGCCGAATCCACCTTTCTCCAGGCCAGAATGGACAGACCGGACTTTCTCACGATGATCTCGAACATCGATTTCGCCTGCCGGCGAAGCAGTTCGTCCGTCGGGAAGAAGAACATTCCCACGCCGTACTGTCTCTCTCCGGGCAATGCAACGCCCATCGCCGCGAGTTTCTTCGCAAAGAACGCATGCGGGATCTGCGTCAGGATGCCGACGCCGTCGCCGGTCTTCCCTTCTGCGTCTTTACCCGCTCTGTGCTCGAGGTTCTCCACGATCGAAAGCGCATCGCATACCAGGGCGTGACTTTTGCGCCCCTTGATATCGATCACTGCACCGATACCGCAATTATCATGTTCAAAGCTCGGATCGTATAAGCCGTTTTTTCTGATCTGTTCAAACTGGTCTGCCATAGTCCTTTCCTCCAAAAAAAGAAAAGGCGCCCCGGGATCTCCCGAAGCGCCATTGCTTCATGCATAACATTTACATGATTATACTTCCGTTTATTTCAAATGTCAATAGGTTTTTTTAACACGGGTAACAATTATCAAAACAAGCCGAGCAGAGCCCCATCTCTCCCACCATGCTCTTAAAATCTTCCGGTTGCAGATAGTGAAGCGAGTCCGCTCCTATGCTCCTGCAAACCTCTTCCTCGGAATGATGGGAAGCGATCAGCTGACTGCTGCTGGGCACGTCGGTCCCGTAGTAGCAGGGATATAAAAACGGCGGCGAACTGATGCGCACATGCACCTCTTTGGCGCCGGCTTCCCGCAGCATTTCAATGATCTGCCGCATGGTATTGCCACGGACGATCGAATCATCGATCAGCACGATCCTCTTTCCGCAGGCCACGCTCTTCATAACGCTCAGTTTCATGTGCACGGCTTCTCTCCGCTCATCGTCGGTGGGTTTGATAAAACTGCGGCCAATGTATGTATTCTTATGGAAGATGAGGCGGAACGGTATTCCGGAAGCCTGCGCATAGCCTTCCGCGGCCGCAAGTCCGGAGTCCGGAACGCCCGCCACGATATCGGCATCCACCCGGGCCGTACGCGCCAGCGCCATGCCGGCACGAATTCTCGCATCATGCACTTCGATCCCGTCAATGACCGAATCATTTCTTGCAAAATAGATATATTCAAAGATACAATGCGCGCATTTTCCGCCGCACAGATCTTCGTTGCTGCTGATCCCGTCCTCGGTGACGGTCACGATCTCACCCGGCCTTACATCCCGGATGACCTTTCCGCCGACCGCATTGACCGCAGCGCTTTCCGAAGCCAGGATATACGTCGATTTCTCACCGTTTACGCCTTCACGCGTTCCGAGCACCAGCGGTTTGATCCCCAGGGGATCCCGCATGGCAACCAGTTTTCTCGGACTCATGATGACGACTGCATAGCCGCCCCGCAGGTTCGCCGCGGCGTTGTGGACCGCCTCTTCGATGGTGCCGCACTTGACTCGCTCGCTGATGATCTCATACGCCAGCACTTCCGAGTCCGTCGTGGAATAATGTGCCTGCCCCCGATACATCTGCTTCTCCCGCAGTGCTTCGGAATTCAGGATATTGCCGTTGTGGACCAACGCCAGGCTTCCTTTGATATAATTCATCGCAATGGGTTGAGCGTTCTGCAGTGTACTGCCGCCTGTCGTGGAATACCGCACATGGCCCACGCCGATGTTGCCGGTCAGATGCTTAAGGTCTTCACTGCCGAACACTTCGGAGACCAGACCCATGCCTTTTTTGATGTTCATATTGCCCTTAGGCCCCGAAGTGTCAGAGACAGCAATGCCCGCGGATTCCTGTCCGCGGTGCTGAAGCGATATGAGTCCATAGTAAATATCTTTTGCAACGTTCGTGCCTTCCGGCGCATAAACGCCGAATACCCCACATTCCTCGTGGGGTTTGTCAAGATCGATGTTATTCATCCGATGTCCTTTCCCCCTTTCGGGGGCCTTCCCCAAAACGGGGAAGGCTATTTTTTTCCGGTATTACCGGATCATTCTACATCCTGCAATGCTGCGTAATCCTCTTCGCCGGTGCGGATCTTAACGACTCTGCTTACCGGGTAAACGAAGATCTTACCATCACCGATGTGGCCGGTATACAGCGCGCGCTTTGCTGCTTCGATGACCTTATCAACAGGGATCGCGCTGACTACGACTTCCAGTTTAACCTTCGGAAGCAAGGTGGCATCGATCTCAACACCACGATATCTTTCGCCGGCACCCTTTTGGATACCGCAACCCATGACCTGTGTAACCGTCATACCGGTTACACCGAGATCGTTCATTGCCTTTCTCAGTGCGTCGTATCGGGAAAGCTTTGCAATGATAACGACCTTCGAGATACCCTTATCCAGTCCGAGAAGCGCTGCCGTTTCATCTTTAACAACGGGAATCGCTACGTTCTTCTTTGCCTCGGATGCTTCGTCGTAAGACTCCGAACCCAAGTTCGTGTTTTCATTTACGCTCATGGTCATCGTGTTTGCGATATCCATGATGGAGAAGCCTGCATATGCGGAAGGAAGTCCGTGCTCCGTAGCGTCGAGACCCGTGATCTCTTCTTCCTCACTCACGCGGAGGCCTACGGTCTTTTTGATCAATGTGAATGCCAGGAAAATGGTTACTGCCGTCCAGCCTGCCGTTACGCCGATACCGCCGAACTGCTTGATCAGCTGGTCAATGCCACCGCCGTAGAAAAGACCTTCCTTAATTCCGGCACTTGCAAATCCCGGTGCGCTGCTTGTAGCGAAAAGGCCTACAGCGATGGTACCCCAGATACCGTTGAACATATGTACTGCAACGGCGCCGACGGGGTCGTCAACATGGGTAACATGATCGTTGAACCAAACACCGAATACTACCAGCAGACCTGCTACGGTACCGATGATGGCCGAACCTGCACAGTCCGTAACATCACAGGAAGCCGTGATCGCAACGAGACCGGCGAGGGATGCGTTGAGACACATGGACACATCGGGCTTGCCGTATTTGGTCCAAGTGAAGATCATACATACAACGGTTGCAACTGCGGGAGCTACGGTCGTTGTAAGAAAAACAGAACCGAGTGTGGGAACATCCGTAGCGGCTGCACCGTTGAAACCGTACCAGCCGAGCCACAGGATGAATACGCCGAGGGCTGCAATAACGAGGTTGTGGCCGGGGAAGGCATTGACCTTGGTGACCTTACCGTCCTTATCCTTCTCAAACTTACCGAGACGCGGACCGAGCATCCATGCGCCGATAAAAGCGCAGATACCGCCGACCATGTGAATACAGTTGGAACCTGCATAATCATGGAAGCCCCAGTCTGCCAGGAAGCCGCCGCCCCAGGTCCAGTGTGCTTCGATCGGATAGATCACTGCGGAAATGATCGCCGAATAAATACAATAACTGGAGAACTTGGTACGTTCTGCCATGGAACCGGAAACGATCGTTGCCGTTGTTGCACAGAATACCAGGTTGAATACAAAGGACGAATAATCAAACGAACCGTACTTTGTGAAAACATCAAAACTGAAACCGCCTGCAAAACCGCCCAGGATGTTCGGTCCCAGCATCAGGGATGCGCCGCAGATAAACCATACGACCGTACCGATACAAAAGTCCATCAGGTTCTTCATGATGATGTTGCCGGCGTTTTTGGCTCTGGTAAAACCGGTCTCACACATTGCAAATCCGGCCTGCATCCAGAACACCAGCGCGGCACCGATAAGGAACCACACGGCGAATATCTCGCTGCTGACACTACTCATAATCTCATCTATCATAACGCTCTCCTCTCATAAAAAAACTACCCCACATCAGCACCACGCCTTTGTGGGATAGTCAAACATATCTTTAATGATCAATAAACGGAGAACAACAGTTTTCCGTAGCTCGGAACGGGCCAGCTCTTCTCCGAAGTAAGCATCTCTGCTTCGTCGACGTACTTTCTGAGAGCGTCCATCTTCGGGATCAGGTCGTCCCGGACTGCCTTGGAAGTAGCCATGATATCCGGATACTTCTTCAGGTCTTCCAGTGCTCCTTCGAGCTTCTCAACGCTATCCAAAATGCAATCGGTCAGTTCGGAAAGTCTTTCCATCGTGGAGATCTCGTAGCTGCACTTTACGTTCTTGCTGACGGACTGCATCAGCGAAGTGGTCTGTGCCAGGCTGTACAGATACTCTTCGATCGCAGGCAGATAGCTCTTTCTGACCATATCTACCATGGTATGACCTTCGATGTTAACGGTCTTGCAATAGTTCTCCAGCATGATCTCGCATCGGGACTGAAGTTCGGATTCGGTGAATACCTTATGGCTCATCAGCATATCCTTATTCTTCTTATCCAACAGGTGCGGCATCGCATCGGCCGTGGTCTTCAAGTTGGACAGGCCTCTGACTTCCACTGCTTCACGAACCCATTCCTCACCATAGCCGTTACCGTTGAACAGGATACGCTCGTGCTTGGTGATGGTCTCTTTGATCAGCGCATGCAGCTCGCTCTCGAAGTCTTTCGCGCCTTCCAAACGGTCGGCATACTGCTTCAGGCTCTCGGCAACCGCTGCGTTCAGCATGATGTTGCAGCAGGCAATGCTGTTCGAAGAGCCCAGGGAACGGAACTCGAACTTGTTGCCGGTGAAAGCAAACGGTGAAGTACGGTTACGATCCGTGGTATCTCTGGAGAAGCGGGGCAGGGAATCCACGCCAAGCTTCATGATGACTTTTTCCTTACCCTGGTAAGGCGTATCGTTTTTGATCGCATCCAGGATCGCGGTCAATTCCTCACCGAGGAATACGGAAATGATCGCGGGCGGTGCCTCGTTTGCGCCGAGTCTGTGGTCATTGCCCGCAGTTGCTACGGACAGACGGAGCAGATCCGAATAATCATCGACCGCCTGAATAACAGCGGCCAGGAACAACAGGAACTGCGCATTTTCAAAAGGAGTGTCACCCGGAGAAAGAAGGTTCATTCCGGTATCGGTCGCCATGGACCAGTTGTTATGCTTACCGGAACCATTCACGCCTGCAAAAGGCTTTTCGTGAAGCAGGCAGACCAGATCGTGCTTTCTTGCACCCTTCTGCATGATCTCCATGGTCAGCTGGTTGTTATCGGTAGCCACATTCGTCGTAGAGTAGATCGGCGCCAGCTCGTGCTGCGCGGGAGCAACTTCGTTGTGTTCGGTCTTCGCCAGGATGCCCAATTTCCACAGTTCTTTATTCAGGTCCTCCATGTAGGCGGTGACTCTGGGTTTGATCACGCCAAAGTAGTGATCGTCCAGTTCCTGGCCCTTAGGAGGCATAGCACCGAAAAGTGTGCGGCCGGTGTAGATCAGGTCGGGTCTCTTCTCGAACATCTCACGGTCGATCAGGAAGTACTCCTGCTCGGGTCCTACGCTGGTACGTACATATTTAACATCCTTTCCGAACAGTTTCAGGATCCTCTTAGCCTGAACGTTCAGCGCCTGCATGGAACGCAGCAGCGGTGTTTTTTTATCGAGCGCCTCTCCCGAATAGGAGCAGAACGCGGTCGGAATGCAAAGCGTATGATCCTTGATGAATGCATAGGAAGTCGGATCCCATGCTGTATAACCTCTGGCTTCAAAAGTGGCTCTGAGGCCGCCGGAAGGGAACGAGGAAGCATCGGGCTCGCCCTTGATCAGTTCCTTACCCGAAAACTCCATGATAACGCCGCCGTCCGGTGAAGGAGAAATGAAGCTGTCGTGCTTCTCGGCCGTAACACCGGTCAACGGCTGGAACCAATGCGTAAAGTGTGTCGCTCCGTTTTCGATCGCCCAGTCGCGCATTACCTGTGCAACCGCCTCTGCAACGCTGACATCCAGATCCGTATTTTCATCGATCGTCTTTCTAAGTGAATTATACACCTTTGCGGACAGTCTGGCTTTCATAACTCTGTCATCAAATACCATTGAACCGAACAGTTCGGGAACATTCTGTTTCTCCATGATCATTCTCCTCTCTTTGGTAAATAAAGAAGGCGCCCCGGGAATATCCCAAGACGCCTTTGTCTTTTATGTGTGTAATTATACTATGCAAGTAACTGCATGTCAATAGTTTTTTTGAATTTTTTTCAAAAAAATTTTTGAGCCTTACTTTCCGCTCTCTCCGTAGTTCGAAAGCACACGTGCGGATGGATCGTTTACATTGCATCCTTCCCACTCTTTGTTCGGCATCCAGAAATCCGTGACCATCTCGGACTGGCCGGGATAGTACTTCTCAAAGATGTCACGGTACAGCAAAGACTCTTTGGTGAACGGACGTGCGTGCGTATACTTTTTCACGCCCTCTTCGAACTCCTCATCGGTATAGACGCTCTCGGCGTATTCCGCCAGATCGTCTTTCAGGGAGTGGCCGACCGCATCGGAGAACGCTGCCTTCTCTCTCCAGAGGATCGAGTCGGGGATCAGGTTGTCCTGTTCGAACGCGTGGCGCAGCAGGTATTTTCCTTTTCCGTATTTGTTCATCTTGAGTTCGGGATCGATCGCCATGCAGTAGTCCACGAACGCCAGATCGCCGAAGGGGACTCGGGCTTCCAGCGAGTTAACGCTGATGCAGCGGTCTGCACGGAGAACATCATACATATGGATCTCACGGATCCTTTTCTCTGCTTCCTTTTGGAACGCTTCCGCATTCGGAGCGAAGTCGGTATATTTATAACCGAAGATCTCATCGGAGATCTCACCGGTCAGGATCACGCGGGTGTCTGTCTGTTCATGGATCGCCTTGCAGACCAGATACATGCCCATGGATGCGCGGATCGTCGTGATATCGTATGTAGCCAGAAGTTTGATAACGGTCTCCAGCGCATTCAGCACATCGTCCTTACTGATGATGACTTCATGATGATCCGAGTGGATATAATCAGCAACTTCTTTCGCATACTTCAGATCGATCGCATCGATGTCCATTCCGATGGCCCAGGTCTCCAGCGGTTTATCGCTCATCTGCGCCGCGATACCGCAAACCAAGGAAGAGTCGAGGCCGCCCGAAAGCAGAAAACCGACCGAGGCGTCGGAGTCCAGACGCTTCTTAACGCCGGCGATCAACCGGTCATGGATCTCTTTGCAGACCGTATCGATATCTCCGCCATGCTTTTTTGTCACATGGGACATATCTCTGTACTGAATGAACTTTCCGTCCTTAAAGTAATGTCCTGGCGGAAAAGGCATCACGCGGTCTACCATTTCCAGCAGGTTCTGCGGCTCGGAAGCAAACACATACGTTCCGTCGGCGGTCTGTCCGTAGTACAGCGGCCGGATACCGATCGGATCTCTGGCTGCGATGTATTCTCCCGTTTTAACATCATACAGGATCAAGGCAAATTCCGCATCGAGCATGGCAAACATGTCGGTGCCGTATTCTTTGTACAATGCCGGCAGGATCTCGCAGTCCGAACCGCTGTTGAAACGGTAGCCTTTTTGGATCAGTTCTTCTTTCAAAGGACGGAAACCGTAAACCTCTCCGTTGCATACCAAAATGATTTCACTGTTTTCGGGGATATTCATGTTATTATCATCCGTTTCCGCTCTGGGGATCAGCGTCTGCTTTTCGCCGTATACGAACGGCTGCATGCCTGCACTGCTTAAGCCCATGATCGAAAGCCTGTTAAAACCGAGGATTCCGGCTCCGAAATCGATGGATTTCGTCGCATCCGGTCCTCTCTGTTTTGTCTTTTCGAGAGCACGTTTGATCTTCGTGTGATCTCCGCCCTCCCCGCAAAAACCGATGATAGAACACATAAAAAACACCTCCGAAAATAAAAAAAATGGCGTCTCGGAATACTCCAAGACGCCTTTGCCTTTGATATTCGGGAGTATACTACTTCCCAAATCGTTTGTCAAGTGATATTTTTAAAATTTCAAAGTTTTCTTTTCAGAGTTCTCATTTTCGCCCGTTTATTCGAACTCGATCGTGCCCGGAGGTTTACCCGTGCAGTCGTAGAGTACGCGGTTGACGCCTTTGACTTCGTTGACGATGCGGTTCGTCACCTTCATGAGAACGTCCCACGACAGGCGGGCCGCCTCTGCGGTCATAAAGTCGCTGGTGTACACGGCGCGAAGCGCAATAGCGTAATCATAGGTGCGGAAATCGCCCATAACGCCGACGCTGCGCATATTCGTGAGTGCGGCGAAATACTGGCCCAGTTCCTTACCGAGGCCGGCCTTCTCCACTTCTTCGCGGTAAATGTAGTCCGCCTCCTGCACCATGCGCACCTTCTCCGGCGTGATCTCGCCGATGATACGGACGCCGAGGCCCGGACCCGGGAACGGCTGGCGGTATACCAGTCGCGCCGGAATACCGAGCTCCAGACCGGCCTTACGCACTTCATCCTTAAAAAGCATGCGCAACGGCTCGATGATCTCTTTGAAATCCACTACGGACGGCAGACCGCCGACGTTGTGGTGGCTTTTGATCACGGCAGATTTGCCGAGGCCCGATTCGATCACATCGGGGTAAATGGTTCCCTGCACGAGGTAATCCACGGCTCCGATCTTCTTCGCTTCTTCCTCGAAGACGCGGATGAACTCCTCACCGATGATCTTCCGTTTCTGCTCGGGTTCCGTAACGCCGGCCAGCTTCGCATAATAGCGCTCCGCCGCATTGACCCGGACAAAATTCAATTCATAAGGACCATCGGGACCGAACACGGCCTCGACCTCATCGCCCTCGTTTTTACGGAGCAGACCATGGTCGACGAAAACGCAGGTGAGCTGCTTGCCGATGGCTTTCGACAGCAGGACTGCGGCAACCGACGAATCCACGCCGCCGGACAATGCGCACAGCACGCGTCCGTTTCCGATGCACTCCCGAAGTTCGCGGATGGTCGTATCCACGAAGGAGGACATACGCCAGTCACCGGCGCAGCCGCAGATGCGGAGCACGAAGTTACGAAGCATGTGCGTTCCTTCTTCGGTATGCATGACCTCGGGATGGAACTGCGTCGCATAGAGTTTACGCGCCGCGCACGCCATCGCCGCCACCGGACAGACCGGTGTATGTGCGGTAATGATAAAGCCCTCCGGAGCCTTCGCGATATAGTCGGTATGACTCATCCAGCAAACCGTGGACGAGTGTTTATTTTCCGCCACACCCTCAAACAGGGCGTCACGTTTGTCGATGGTCACTTCCGTGTGGCCGTACTCGCTGACAGGCGCGGTCTCCACGATGCCTCCCAGGCTATACGCCATGAGTTGCGATCCGTAGCAGATGCCCAGGATCGGGATGCCAAGATCGAAGATCGCCGGATCGTAGTGCGGCGACGCGGGATCGTAAACGCTGTTCGGGCCGCCGGTGAAGATGATGCCCTTCGGCGCCATCTCGCGGATCTGCTCCAGCGACATGGTGTAGGGATGCACCTCACAGTAAACATTACACTCTCTGACTCTGCGGGCGATCAACTGGTTATACTGACCGCCGAAGTCGAGAACTAAGATCATCTCATGATTCATATGTTATCCTTTATTCCTCCACCAGTCCCATGAAACCATCGGACAGCTCGGAAAGCTTTTTATTTGCATCCTCCAGGTCGGAGCCCTTTACGCCCATGTAGAATTTGATCTTCGGCTCTGTACCGGACGGGCGAACGCAGCACCATGCATTGTCCTCGAACTCGTAGTACAGAACGTTGGACTTAGGAAGTCCGGTCGAATGCTTGGATCCGTCCTCCATAACGAGAACTTCGTCCTTCTCGTAGTCGCGGAATTCTTTTACGGAGAGACCTGCGAGGGATTTGATCGGGTTGCTTCTGAGGCTTTCCATGATCGCACCGATCTTTTCGGCACCGTCCAGGCCCTTCAGGGTGAGGGACTTCACGCCTTCACGATAGAAACCGTACTTCTCGTAGATCTTGATCATCTGATCCCACAGGGTCAGGCCATGCTTCTTATAGAATGCAGCCGCCTCGCACAGCAGCATAACGGCGATGATGGCGTCCTTATCACGGGCATGGGTACCCACGAGCAGACCGTAGCTCTCCTCGAAACCGAACTGGTAGCTGTAGGTGTTCTGCTCCTCGAACCATTTGATCTGCTCACCGATGAACTTAAATCCGGTCAGCACTTCGATCAGCTTCATGTTGTATTCTGCGGCAACTGCCTTACACAGGTCAGTGGAAACGATGGTCTCTACAACTGCTCCGTTTGCGGGCAATGTACCCAAAGCCTTCTTCTGGCTCAGCACATATTCACATACCAAAACGCCGGACATGTTTCCGGTGAAGGAAACGTATTCGCCGGTCGCGGAATCCTTCGCGTAAACGCCGAGGCGGTCGGCATCGGGATCCGTCGCAAGGATGACGTCTGCATCGACCTCTTTCGCCAACTTAAGCGCCAGGGCAAATGCCTTCGGATCCTCGGGGTTCGGGTAGGAAACCGTCGGGAAGTTGCCGTCGACAACGGACTGCTCCGGAACGGCGTAAACATTCTCAAAACCGATCTCTTTCAGCACGCGGCGCGCCGGAACGTTACAGGTTACGTACAGAGGTGTGTAAACGATCTTCAGTTCCTTACCTACCTCACGGCAGATCTCCGGATGGATGACCTGCTTCTTCAGTGCTTCGATGTAGCGGTCGTCCATGTCGAACCCTACGACATTATACAGACCGTCGATCATGGCCTGAGTCTTATCCATGGTCTTGCAGGTCGAGTAATCTGTGATGGAGTTAACTTCATTGATGATATCGACATCCTTCGGGCTCGTTACCTGGGCGCCGTCCTCCCAATATACCTTATAGCCGTTGTATTCGGGCGGGTTGTGGCTCGCCGTTACCATGATGCCGGCGATGCAGTTCAGTTCACGAAGTGTGAAGGACAGCTGCGGCGTCGGGCGCAGTGACGGGTAAATGTACGCCTTGATGCCATTGGCCGCGAGGCAGAGAGCCGCACAATCAGCGAACTCGGGGCTCATGCGACGGCAGTCGTAAGAGATCGCAACGCCGCGGCCCAGGCCTCCATTTGCCAAAATGTAATTTGCAAGGCCCTGTGTTGCCTTGCGTACGGTATAAATGTTCATGCGGTTCGAGCCGGCGCCCAAGATACCGCGCAGACCGCCGGTACCGAACTCCAGGTTCTTGTAAAACCGCTCCTTGATCTCGTTGTCATCGCCCGCGATGGCCAGAAGTTCCTTGCGGGTCGCTTCGTCAAAATATGGGTTTTCACACCACTCTTTGTAGCTTTCCAAATATGACATAAAATGTCCTCCCATAGGTTGTGATAATCGGAGGGAACCTGAATTCCCTCCTTTTATTTTACACAAATCGTCCTCCAAACTCAAGAGAAAATCGCGAAGAATCCATCCTCTTTTTGAAAAATCAACGAGACCTCCCGGACAATTTATTTCTTACAACTTCTGTGGATAAGAATCGAACTTCTTACTTGACAGAAAACAGGGTGGATTCTATAATTGATTCAGTGCAACTGAACGTAACCCCGATGAAGTTCGTCCCGAGTCAGACGGCTTCATCACCCACAACCAAAGGAGTATGAAAATGGAGAAACTATTCAAACTCAAACAGAACAACACCAATGTTCGTACCGAGGTCATTGCAGGCCTCACGACCTTCATGACGATGGCTTACATCATCATGCTGAACCCGAATCTTTTGACGAAATTTGACACCGGAAGTCCGTTGTGGAACGGCGTATTTCTGGCAACCTGTATCGCTTCCTTCATCGGTATGATGGTCATGGCGTTTTGGGCAAATAAGCCTTTCGCTATGGCACCCGGCATGGGACTTAACTCTTTCTTCGCCACCGTTGTTTCAAACATTGTAGCATTGAACATCGTCGGTATCGGTGACAGTTACGAAAAGGCATATCAGGTAGCTCTTTGCATCATCCTCATCGAAGGTGTTGTTTTCCTCGTTCTCTCTCTGGTCAATGTCCGTGAGAAGATCGTCGAAGCGCTTCCGCTCGGCATCCGCCTCGGCATTTCCCCGGCCATCGGTCTCATGCTCCTGAACATCGGTTTCGGATCCAACAATAGTCTCTACAGCGAAACCGGAGGTCCTCACTACATGTTGGCGAACTTCTTCGGTTCCCTGACACCTGACGCAGCGCAGAAAGCCATGGGTTCCGCATATGACACCATGGTACTCTCGGTCATCACGACTTTTGTCGGCCTCTTCATCATCGTAGTTCTGGCACATCACAAGGTAAAAGCTTCCGTTCTGATCGGTATGCTTTGCGCAAGCGTGATCTTCTGGATCGGTCAGGCAACATGGCTTGACACCAATCCTTTCGCTTCCCTCGATGGCGCATCCTTCGTACCTCCGTTTAAAGATATGGCGAATACGACCCTGTTCAAATTTGATTTTGCTCATTTCATAGATATCGGTTGGTTCACCGTGATCACTCTGGTCATCACCTTCTGTATCATCGATATGTTTGATACCATCGGAACCCTCGTTGGTACTGCAAGCCGTGCGAACATGCTGGATGAAAAGGGTAAGATGCCTCAGATGAAACAGGCTCTGACTGCAGATGCAGTCGGCACCATCGCCGGCGCTGTTACCGGTACTTCTACTGTAACCACCTTCATCGAGTCCGCATCCGGCGTTGAAGCAGGCGGCCGCACCGGTCTGACTGCCCTCGTTACCGGCCTCTGCTTCCTGGCATGTATGTTCCTGGCGCCTGTGGCAGCAGTCATTCCTTCTGCAGCTACCAGCTCCGCTCTGATCTATGTCGGCATCCTGATGTTCTCCGGACTTAAGAAGATCAACTTCGACGATATGTCCCAGGTACTTCCGGTTGCGATCATGGTCATTGCGATGCCCATCACCAGCTCCATCGGACATGCGATCGGCCTCGGCCTCATCTGCTACTGTGTATTCCAGCTTTTCACCGGAAACGCAAAGAAGGTTTCGATCCTGACCTACGTACTGTCAGCGATCTTCCTTTTGAAGTTCTTCGTGATCGTATAAATAAACGGATCCTGCGAGCCGGTCTTCGGCTCACGCTATAAATGTAAAACCGCCACCGCGTTCGGCTTCGGCCGAAACGCAGTGGCGGATTTATAATTTCTTGATTATTATTGTCGTTGAGGCTCGCTATTCCACCCCTCCCAGTCTGAAAAGCAACAATTCTTGCGATTATCTTGATTTTTGTTGCCATTAGGGCTTCTTATCCTGCCCTAGGCCATCAAAAAAGCCACAAATCTTGTAGTTTTCTCGCTTTTTATTGCCGAGCGGTGGCCGATCAAACTCTTCTACGTCTGGCAGGCAGTAATACAAGTTTTAAAACGTCCAAAAGGCTAAAGAAACGCCATAAGCAGCGTTTTTCTTAAACTCCATACAACAAAGAGATCAACCGGGGGACTCAAAATGAGTCCCCCGGTTGATCTCTATAAAGCCTTATTTTACTCTCTTAAACATCGTAGTCCATCTTATCCAAGATGTCGCAGAAATCGAAGGTCGCGAAGTAGTCCTTCGGGGTCTCAGCGCGGCGGATGAGCTTTACGGTGCCGTCCTCGCACAGAAGCAGTTCCTTGCTGCGGAGCTTACCATTGTAGTTGTAGCCCATGGAGTAGCCATGTGCGCCGGTATCGTGGATGTACAGCAGGTCGCCGATGTCGATCTTCGGCAGCATGCGGTCGATCGCGAACTTATCACAGTTCTCACAGAGGGAACCGGTCACGTCGTACTTGTGGTCGCAAGGCTGGTCTTCCTTACCCAGAACGGTCAGATGGTGATAAGCGCCGTAGATCGCGGGACGCATGAGGTTCGCCGCGCAGGCATCGCAGCCGATATACTCTTTGTGGATATGCTTCTCATGAACCGCTGTGGTGACCAGAGCGCCAAACGGGCCGGTAACGAAACGTCCCATCTCGGTGTAAATGGCCACGTCGCCCATGCCGGCAGGTACCAGGATCTCCTCGTACGCCTTACGTACGCCCTCTCCGATCGCAAAGATGTCATTTGCGGTGTCCTCCGGGCGGTAGGGAATACCTACGCCGCCGGACAGGTTGATGAAGGACAGGGCGATGCCGGTCTTATTCTTAATGTCGACCGCCACCTCGAACAAAGTCTTCGCAAGAAGCGGATAGTATTCATTGGTCAATGTATTCGAAGCAAGGAAGGCGTGCATGCCGAAACGCTTTGCTCCCAACTCCTTCAGGCGCGGATACGCCGCGAGGATCTGTTCCGGCGTCATGCCGTACTTCGCGTCGCCGGGGTTATCCATAATGCCGTTGCTCATCTTGAACACACCGCCCGGATTGAAACGGCAGCAAATGGTCTCCGGGATGCCGGCACACTGATCCAAAAAGTCGATATGAGTGTAATCGTCGAGATTGATGATCGCGCCGATCTTCTTCGCATAAACATACTCTTCCGCCGGTGTTGCGTTGGAAGAAAACATGATGTCATCTCCCTTGAAATCCAGTGCGTTCGACAGCATCAGTTCGGTCAGGGAAGAGCAGTCCGTGCCACAGCCCTCTTCCTGAAGGATCTTCAGAAGGAAGGGGTTCGGGTTCGCCTTGACCGCGAAATATTCATGAAATCCCGGGTTCCAGGCAAATGCCTTGCGGATGTTGCGCACGTTCTCGCGGATCCCTTTTTCATCATAGATATGGAAGGGCGTGGGATATTTCTTCACGATCTCCTTCATCTGTTCATACGTTACAAATGGTTTCTTTTCCATCGTTTTTCTGTCTCCTTCTTATTTCTTCGGAACCTTCGTATAATTCCAGTTCGGATAGATCATGTTTTGCGTATCGGTCGTGCCCGCATAGATCCAGAAATCCTGGTTGTGCAGATTGATCTGTCCGATCAGGTCATCCCCGTTAGAGAGTTTCCCGTTAAAATCCGTACCGAGCCTCTCACTGAGTTTTGCAAAGAAATCCTGCCCGAGATTCTTGATATCCCGAAAACGGAATTGATAGATCGTCCGGGAGTCTCCGAAACAGAGAAAGGCGGGAGAATGGATCAGTTGATCCATGGATGTGATGGCCGTATCGATCCGGGCATAATCCTCCTCCAAAGCTTTTTTCTTTTTGTCATCGAGGACCTTTTGGATCGACATGTATGCAACTACTACGATCATCGCAAATATAACAAATCCAAGCAGTTTCTTCATACTTTACGCCTCCCCATCCGACTTATCGTCTTCAACCTCACGTGCCTCGGAATCGATAATATCGCTCTCCAGAACCGCCGGTTTTCCGGTCGCCATCTGGATTTTTGCGCGCATCTTCATCTCTTCGAGCATCTCAGGCGTGACATGTTTATGTGTGTACAAATGCTCCATACAATATTCAAAATCGCCGGCACATTTGGAGCAGAACCGGAATTCCATAGTAACATCGTCCCGCTCGGTCTTACCGCAGATCGCGCAGCGGTGGCGCGGACCGTCGGAAGGCTTGACGCGAACATTTCGCTTGAACTCCACTCGACGCTTCATCTGCTTCGGTGATATCATCGGTGCTCCGCGTGTCACCAGGAAGAACAGGGCAACGTTCAAGACCGCAGCTGCGATCATAACACGGGTAGCAATCGTTCCGTTGATGAACAGGACCAGATAAACACCAATCTCGATCCATCCCAAGATCTGCGCCTGGATCGGAATGAGGAACATGAACAACATCTGCGTTGTGGGAAATGTAAAGGCAAATGCCATGAACAACGAGAAATTCAAATACGAAGTTCCGACCGAGATGACTTCGATCCTATTTACGATATAACTCATCGGATCCATGATGTCCAACTTTACCAATGCAAATACCACAAAGGATCCGATGATCGTATAGAGGATACCGCAGAACATGAATACATTAAAGCGGAATGCGCCCCATGCCCGTTCCACGAACGTGCCCAAAGAAAAGTAGATATAGGCCGACAGAAGCGCAAAGAATATATTATTCGCATCCGGCGCACACATCAAAAACGTGAAGATCCGCCAGATCTGGAATTTCTCGACGATCATCCAGGGATCCAACGCCAAATAGTTGACATACAGCGTCGGATCAACGATATTCAGCACCGTACCTGCCAGATACAGCACCAGAATATACCGCATCAGGTTTCGGATCGCGTATCGTCCGTATTTATATTCTAACTTATAAAACCATTTCATTTATATTTCCCCGTTGCGTCTCAACGATCTGCCGTCGGAAACGCACTCTTAATGTATATTTTCCGGTCAAATACCGCCGGGTCGAAAGCAGGATCATTTCTTCCGGTTGAAATACCAGCCGACCAGCAGAGCGATCAACATGGAGATCAAAACGATGATCGGGAATGCATAAGGCTCATGCGCAAAAGGCATCATGTCCTCGCTGACGTTCATTCCGTAGAAACCCGAGATCAACGTCGGCACCGCGAGGATGATCGTAACGACCGTCAGGAACTTCATGACGAAGTTCAGGTTGTTGGAGATGATCGACGCGAACACATCCATAGTACCGTTCAAGATGTCCCGGTAGATATTGGCCATCTCGATGGCCTGCTTATTCTCGATGATGACATCTTCCAGAAGCTCCGTATCCTCCGGATACCGTTTGATGCGATCGGTGCGCATCAGTTTCTCGAGCACGGCCTCGTTCGACCGCAGGGATGTCGTGATGTAGACCAGGGACTTCTGCAGCTCCATGAGCTCGACCAGTTCCTGATTCTTCTGGTTGATACGCATCTTCTGCTCGATCTCGGTGCTCTTCTTTTCGATGTTACGCAGGTACTGCAGGTAGAGGGACGCGTTTCGATACAACATCTGGTAAATGAAGCGCGTCTTCATATAACTGTGATATTCCTTCACGCGCCCGTCGCAGAACGCCTCCAGAATAGGTGTATGGTACAGGCAGACCGTGACGATATGATCATGGAACACATAGATACCGAGCGGGACCGTCACATACCAGTCCTTACCGTTGCGTTCTTCCGTCATGGGAATGTCGACGAGGATCATGGCGTAGTTGTTCTCCACCTCGATACGGGACCGTTCCTCTTCATCCAAAGGAGCCTTTAAGTCGTCGATATCCATCTGAAAGTATTCGGAGATCTGCTCCAGTTCGGCCGTCGTCGGATCCGTCATCATGATCCAGCTGTCCTTTTCGATCTCAGTCAGATGCGCGATCTTTCCTTCGTTTGTCTTTATGATCTGGATCATTTGCGTTCCCCTCTCGTCCTGAAATCCTGCGCGGGCAATGCACAAACATGCCGCGTAGCGCACTCTAAATTATATCAAACCGCCCTATATCTGTCAATCTTTCAAATCTTTACATTTCCTTTACGGTTTATATTTTCGCTTGCGTTTCAATGCGTTTCAACGTATAATGTATGGTAGCGCTTTTTGCGCACTCAGGCTGTTTTTCTACGGCCGCATTTCTCAAGGAGGTTTTCTGTGATGTCTGTTTTACCACAGGAAAAAACATACTATCTCGGTATCGACATCGGATCCACGACCGTTAAGATCGCGATCCTGGATACGGACGATCATACCATCCTATTCTCCGATTACGAACGACATTTTGCAAATATACAGGAAACATTGGCCGAGCTGTTAAAGCGCGGTCTCGATAAATTGGGTCCTTTCCACGTGTTGCCGGTCATCACCGGTTCGGGCGGTCTCACCCTCTCGAAGCATCTGGAAGTGCCTTTCGTACAGGAAGTCGTTGCCGTTTCCACCTCGCTGAAGGATTACGCGCCGCACTGCGACGTCGCGATCGAGCTCGGCGGTGAGGACGCAAAGATCATCTATTTCACAAATGGTATCGAGCAGCGTATGAACGGTATCTGCGCCGGCGGTACGGGTTCGTTCATCGACCAGATGGCGTCCCTGCTGCAGACCGACGCGTCCGGCCTGAACGCGTACGCAGCAAATTATTCCAACATCTATCCTATCGCGGCCCGCTGCGGCGTGTTCGCGAAGACCGATATCCAGCCCCTGATCAATGAAGGCGCCACCCGCGAGGATCTGGCTGCTTCCATTTTCCAAGCGGTCGTTAACCAGACCATCTCCGGCCTGGCCTGCGGTAAGCCCATCCGGGGCAATGTCGCCTTCCTGGGCGGCCCGCTTCACTTCCTGCCGGAGCTGCGTGCGGCGTTCATCCGCACGCTGAAACTGACCGGGGACGCGATCATTGCCCCCGAACATTCCCATCTGTTTGCCGCGATCGGCGCCGCTATGAACCACGCGGAGCGCGACGAGAACGGCGCATTTGCCGACGGCACCGTGATCCTCGATGCGCAGGATCTGATCGAGCGCCTCTCGAAGGGCATCAAGATGGACTTCGAAGTTAAGCGTATGGAGCCGCTGTTCCGTGACCAGGAGCAGTACGACCGTTTCCGTACCCGCTTCGAGAACTACAGTGTAAAACGCGACTATCTGTCGACTTATAAGGGCAATTGCTTCCTCGGCATCGACGCCGGTTCCACCACGACGAAGGTGGCCCTGGTCTCCGACACAGGAAGCCTGCTCTATAGTTTCTATAGTTCCAACAACGGTAATCCGCTGGCGACGACGATCCGTGCCATTAAGGAGATCCGCGAGCTGATCCCCGAGGGTGTCACGATCGCGTACTCCTGCTCCACCGGTTACGGCGAGGCCCTGCTGAAGGCGGCGCTGATGCTCGATGAGGGCGAGGTGGAGACCGTTGCCCACTTCTACGCGGCGAAATTCTTCCTGCCGGAGGTCGACTGTATCCTCGATATCGGCGGCCAGGACATGAAGTGCATCAAGATCAAAAACAACACAGTCGACAGTGTGCTTTTGAACGAGGCATGCTCGTCGGGTTGCGGTTCGTTTATCGAGACATTCGCCAAATCGTTGAACTACACGGTGGAGAATTTCGCGAAGGCGGCGCTGTTTGCGAAGCACCCGACCGACCTCGGTACCCGTTGTACCGTATTCATGAATTCGAACGTTAAGCAGGCCCAGAAAGAAGGCGCCGATGTGGCGGACATCTCGGCGGGTCTGGCGTATTCGGTCATCCGAAACGCGTTATATAAGGTTATCAAGCTGACCGATCCGAAGGATCTGGGTAAGAATATCGTCGTTCAGGGTGGTACCTTCTACAACGACGCGGTCCTGCGCAGTTTCGAGCGCATTTCCGGCTGCAAGGCCGTGCGTCCGGACATCGCTGGTATCATGGGCGCGTTCGGCGCGGCACTCATTGCCCGCGAACGCTTTGTGGAGGGCACGAAGAGCACCATGCTCTCGCTCGACGACATCATCAATCTCGAATATAAGACGACCATGACGCGCTGCCGCGGCTGTACCAACGCATGCCGTCTGACCATCAATCATTTCTCGGGCGGCCGCCGCTACATCAGCGGAAACCGCTGTGAGAAGGGTCTGGGCCAGGAGAAAAAAGGTTCGGGCGTTCCGAACCTGTTCGCATATAAGAATGAACGTATCTTCGGCTATGAGCCGCTGTCCGAGGAGGAGGCGACCCGCGGCGTGATCGGTATCCCGCGCGTGCTCAACCAGTACGAGGACTACCCGTTCTGGGCGACCTTCTTTAAGGTGCTGAAGTTCCGCGTCATCCTGTCGCCCGCGTCGACCCGTAAGATCTACGAGCTGGGCATCGAGTCCATCCCGAGTGAGTCGGAGTGCTACCCGGCGAAGCTCGCGCACGGTCATGTGGAGTGGCTCATCCAGAATGGCGTGAAGACCATCTTCTACCCTTGCATTCCTTACGAGCGCAACGAGCAGAAGGACGCGAATAACCACTACAACTGCCCGATCGTAACTTCCTATGCGGAAAATATCAAGAATAATGTTGAGACACTTTCGCAGAACCATATCCGCTTCATCAATCCATTCATGGCATTTACCGATGAGGAAGTGCTGACGAAGCGTCTGGTGGAAGTATTTGACAAAGAGTATCACATCCCCGCCGGAGAGGTCCGCCGTGCGGCGCATGCTGCCTGGACCGAGCTTCTGCAGACCCGTGTGGACATGCAGCAGAAGGGCGAGGAAGTCATCGAATATCTGAAGCAAAGCGGTGGCCGTGGCATCGTGCTGGCCGGCCGTCCGTACCACATTGACCCCGAGATCAACCATGGTATCCCGGAGCTGATCGCCTCCTACGGCATCGCCGTTCTCACGGAGGACTCGGTCTCCCACCTGGGTAAGGTCGACCGTCCGCTGATCGTCATGGACCAGTGGATGTACCATTCCCGCCTCTATGCGGCGGCAAACTATGTTAAGACGACGGAATTCCTGGATCTCATCCAGCTCAACTCCTTCGGTTGCGGCCTCGACGCCGTTACCACGGACGCGGTCGATGACATCCTCACACGTTCCGGTAAGATCTACACCGTGCTGAAGATCGACGAGGTCAATAACCTCGGCGCGGCGCGTATTCGTATCCGTTCGCTGATCGCGGCCCTGCGTATCCGCGACCGCATGAACGAAAACGGCGAGAACTGCAATAAGCGTGTCATCCAGAGCTCTGCGTTTAAGCGCGTGGTGTTCACGAAGGAGATGGTGAAGGATTACACCATCCTCTGCCCGCAGATGACGCCCATCCATTTCGACATTTTGTCCGCGGCACTGAAGTCGACCGGTCTGAATGTCGAGATCATGAAGGAAAGCAAGGATTCGGTCGATGTCGGCCTGAAGTACGTGAACAATGACGCCTGCTACCCTTCGCTGATCGTTGTCGGCCAGATCATGCAGGCCCTGCTCTCGGGACGCTACGACCTCAATAAGGTCGCGGTGCTTATCACCCAGACGGGCGGCGGCTGCCGTGCTTCCAACTACATCGGATTTATCCGCCGTGCCCTGACGAATGCGGGCATGGGACATATCCCGGTCATCTCCCTGAGTGTTCAGGGTCTGGAGAAAAACCCGGGCTTCAAATTCACACCGAAGCGTATCATCAAGGCGATGATGGCGATCATCTACGGCGACGTCTTCATGCGCGTGCTCTATCACACGCGTCCGTACGAAGTCACGCCGGGCAGCGCGGATGCCCTTCACGAGAAGTGGCGCGCGCGGTGTATCGCGTCCCTGGAGAAGAAGCATGCTTCGTTCTCGGAGTTTAAAAAGAACATCCGCGGCATTATCCGCGATTTTGATGCTCTCCCCGTTCATGAGGACTTGAAGAAGCCCAGAGTCGGCATCGTCGGCGAGATCCTGGTGAAGTTCCTGCCTTCGGCGAACAACTATCTCGTTAAACTTCTGGAGCAGGAAGGCGCAGAGGCAGTTATGCCGGATCTGCTGGATTTCTTCCTCTACAGTTTCTACAACACGAATTTCAAGGCGCTCAAACTCGGCATGAAGAAGAGCAGCGCCCGCAAGTCCAACCTCGGTATCTGGGCGCTCGAGCAGCTTCGTAAGACCGCGAAGGAGGAACTGGCAGCCAGCAAGCATTTCGCACCGCCAGCCCATATCTCCCACCTGGCTCAGATGGCGAAGCCTTTCGTATCCTTGGGCAATCAAACCGGTGAAGGCTGGTTCCTGACCGGTGAGATGATGGAGCTCATCGAGAGCGGTGTTCCGAATATCGTCTGCGCACAGCCGTTCGGCTGCCTGCCGAACCACATCGTGGGCAAGGGCGTCATCAAAGGTTTGCGCGCTGCGCATCCCGAGGCAAATATCGTCGCGGTCGACTACGACCCCGGCGCCAGCGAAGTAAACCAGCTCAACCGTATCAAGCTGATGCTGGCCACCGCCGTGAAGAACATGAAAGCCGAAGCGGAAAAAGAACGCAAGGCGCAGTAAAGAATATCCATTTAATTGAAACACCCCTCCGCAGGTCAACCTGCGGAGGGGTGTTTTGATCTTTTTCATTTGCGCCCTGAGAAGAATTTTTGACCAATTACGACACCGGAGACTCAAACAAGTTATATGTCGTAATGATCTTCACCGCTAACACTTCTTTACGCCTCAAAAGCGAAGAATAACCCCCGGGGACTGCTAAGTTATACCCCGGGGGCTCAGTTTTTGAGAGAAGGCTTGCGGTATGCGATCACAAGGGGGGCATTGATCGAGCTGTAGAGCATCTTCGCGAGAGAGGATCCGGATCAGGGGAGAAAATCGTGTCTCCGAGACCGATTTTCGCGCACGCTGAGGTCGTTTTCGCGTCAGGCGGGAGCCTGGCGCTATCAGGAAAACGGCCGAAGTCGTAGCGGGCCCCCTGCAATCCGGATCCGGTTCGAGCGATTAGATGGTCACAGCGCAGTGAACTGCCCACCGGTGATCGCATACGCAAGCCCAACACATAAAATGACCCCCGGGGCATGCCGTTACCGGCAGCCCCCGGGGGTTATTCTTCGCTCTTCTGCACCAGATCCTTTTCATCAAAGTAGTTCAGCACATCCTGCCCCTTTTGTTTTCGCATCATCATCCGATGTTGTTTCGGGGTCACGCCTTTATTCTTTTTGTATTCTTTTATGAAGTGACTGCAATCGAAATAACCGATTTCCTGACAGATGTAATTCAGATCATGATCCGTGAAAAGGACCAGTTCTTCCGCTTTGTTCATGCGGACATATTCGATGTATTCTTTGCAGCTCATGCCATAGTAATCACGGAAATTCTTCGCGAAGTAGGAATAACTCATGTTGCACATTTCGGCCAGATCCTGCACGCGGATACTCTGGCTGGAGTGCGCATCGATATACTCGGCGATCATGCAGAGTTCCTTATCTTCCGGCTTAACGTATCTCACATCTTTCGGGTCCAGGCCGTTGCGGCGCCAGATGCGGACGATCTGGATCAGCAAATCGCTGATGAAACTGTTCAGAAGGACCGTATAGCCGTAATCGCGCTGATGGCGTTCGCGGATGCAACCCCAGAAGATCGCTTCCGTGTCAAAATCCTGAAGATCCTCCGCGGAAAATACAACCTTGCACTCCGCCTGTCTCGCGGCCTGGAACAGATGACGGAACTTCGGCACATAATTGCTTCCGGTGTTCAGCGCGTTCAAGTCACACTGGATGACGAGGTATTGCCCAGGAATGATCTCGCCGGTCGCCGAGTCGCGCGAAGGGAGAAATTCATGAATCGCCTGGGAATGACACAGCAAAAGTTCACCCTCATGCAGGGAATACCATTTTCCGTCGCAGATCGCTTCGATCTGTCCTTTTCTTACATACAGCAGTTCGATAAAATAGTGCCAATGCTTCCGGACCGGGAAGAAACTGCTGGCGGTTTCCATTACAAAAGCTTCATAGGGGCTGTGGACTGTGTCCAGATATTCATACAATTTATTCATGTTGTTAACCTTCCTTCTGTTTTGTTAACAATACGGATCACACTTCGAGTATAGCACATCCGAAAGCAGGATTGCAATAGGTTTTTACTATTTTTCAATTTAATCGCCGATTGAACCGAAAATAGATTTGTTATATAATGTCGGTATATTGAACGGGTTCATTTGGAGGGTTTTACATGAAAGTTTTGTTTATCGGAGGTACCGGGACCATCAGTACCGCGATCTCCCGAAGCATTTTGAAGGCAGCCGCGGAGCACGATCCCATCGGGGTCAATGCATTTGCCGACTGCGAACTGTATCTTCTAAACCGCGGTAACCGCAAGGTCGCGGACGCGAACACCGCCGGTTACCATCAGATCGTTTGCGACATCAACGACGAGGAAGCTGCCGCCAAAGCACTCGGCGACCTTACCTTCGATGTGGTCTGTGACTTCATCCTCTTCTCTTTGGAGCAGGCGCAGCGCGACTATCGTCTGTTTAAGGACCGCACGAAGCAGTTTATGTTTATTTCGTCCGCATCGGCCTATCAGAAGCCGGTCGGCGACTATCGCATCACGGAGGGAACGCCGCTGGCAAACCCGTACTGGGAGTACTCGCGTAATAAGATCCTCTGTGAGGAGTTCTTCCTGGAGAAATACCGCACCGAAGGCTTCCCGATCACGATCATCCGCCCCAGCCACACCTACGACGAGCGCAATGTTCCTCTGGGTGTGCACGGCAAGAACGGCAGCTGGTCGGTCATCAAGCGCATCATGGATGGTAAGACCGTCATGATCCACGGCGACGGTACGTCACTTTGGACATTGACCCATAATAGCGATTTCGCAAAAGGCTTTATGGGCCTTATGGGCAATATCCACGCCATCGGCGAGGCTGTGCAGATCACGAGCGACGAGACCGTGACCTGGAACCAGGTGTACGAGTCCATCGCCAAAGCGCTCGGCGTAAAACTGCACGCGATCCACGTGTCCTCAGAGTTTCTGGCGGCATGCAAGGACGACGCGTACGATTTCACGGGAAGCCTCATCGGCGACAAGGCGAACTCCGTTGTGTTTGTCAATACGAAACTGAAGCGTCTGGTACCCGGCTTCTGTGCGACCGTTCGCGCGGATGAAGGCATTGCAAACAGCATCCGCTACATCCTGGAGCATCCGGAATGTCAGGTGGATGATCCGGACTTTGACGCATTTACCGATCGTGTGGTCGCTGCACGGGAAACAGCGATCGCGGCGATCCGCAAATAGAAGCAATCCTTTGCGAAAGCACGCTTAATTACGAAGGAGGTTTTATGAACAATTTCACTTTTTACAGCCCCACATATTTTGCCTTCGGTAAGGGCCAGGAGGTCAATGCCGGCAAATACATCAAGCGTTTCGGCGGCTCCAAGGTGCTTCTGCACTACGGCGGCGGCTCGGTAGTCCGCAGTGGTCTCCTGGATCGTGTCTGTCAGGCACTCGATGCAGATCAGATCCCCTATGTGAAGCTCGGCGGCGTGAAGCCGAATCCCCGCAGCGGACTCGTATACGAAGGCATCGAAGTATGCCGTAAGGAAGGTGTAGACTTTATTCTCGCGATCGGCGGTGGTTCCGCGATCGACTCGGCAAAAGCCATCGCTATGGGCGTTTGCTATGACGGCGATTTCTGGGATTTCTACTGTGGCAAGGCCGCCCCTAAGGCCGCCCTCCCGGTCGGAACCATTTTGACGATCGCAGCTGCAGGCAGCGAAGGTTCCGGCGACAGCGTGATCACATTGGAAGAAGGCATGCTGAAACGCGGTGCCGGCAGCGAGCACATCCGCCCGAAGTTCTCGATCCTGAATCCCGAACTGACGCAGACATTGCCCGCGTTCCAGACGGCCGCAGGCGCGACCGACATCTGTGCGCATGTGTGCGAGCGTTACTTCACCAACACGAAGGAAGTCGAGATCACCGACCGTCTGTGCGAAGCCGTTCTGCAGACCATGATCAAAGAAACGCCCCGCGTGATCGCGGACCCGAACAACTACGACGCCCGCGCGAACATCATGTGGGCCGGCATGGTCGCTCACAATAATATCGTCGGCGTGGGCCGTGACCAGGACTGGAACTCCCACGGCATCGAGCACGAGCTTTCTGCCCTGTACGATGTTGCACACGGCGCAGGTTTGGCCGTCGTAATGCCGAACTGGATGGAATACGTCATGGATCATGACATCAACCGTTTCTGCCAGTTCGCGACCCGCGTGTTCCACATCGACATGGACTATGCGAACCCGAGAAATACCGCCATGGCCGGCATCAACGCCTTCCGTAAATGGCTGCACGCGATCGGCATGCCGCTGAATTTCGAAGAACTCGGTGCGAAGGCCGAGGACATACCGAAGCTGGTCGAGACTTTCGGCATCGGCGATGGTGAGACCGGTGGTTTCGTTCATCTGAAGAAGGACGACATCACGAAGATCTACGAGCTTTGCGCCCGCCCTAATACGTGGGTGTAAAACTATATACTTTCTATTATTTCATCTGCCTTCTACAATGTATTGGAGGGGTCCCGTACGTAGAAAAAACAAAGGCCGGTCATCTTGCGGATGACCGGCCCTTTGTTTTACGAGATTTAATAGGTGGCTTCCTGCCGTGGCAGGTCGCCGTGGTAATGTGCTTTAGTAAAGATTACTTGTCTTCTTCGTCCTCGCTGAGGGCTTCTGCCTTCTTAGCGGCCTCTGCCTTTTCAGCGCGAAGGGTGTCCAGCTTGTTGCGGAGCGCGTCGAGTTTCTCCAGGATCTCGCCCTTCTCCGTAACCAGAGCCTTCACCTCATCGAGTTTCGCCTCGGATGCCTCCGGCTCCTTTGCGATCTCTGCGTTCAAAGCCTCAACTTCGTCATCCAGAGCCTCGGCGCGATCCTGCAGCGCAGTGATCTCATCCTCAGCCTCGGTGATGGAAGCCTCGAGAGCCTCGATCGTGTCGACCGTCTCTGCCATCTCTTCCGCAACGAACTCTGCCTCGGCAGCAGCCTTCGCTTCCTGCTCCGCCTTCTTCGACTCACGGTACTTATTCAGCGCATCTTTGGTCTTACTCAGGACTGCGCTGGCGGCCTCATCGCCCTTACGTACCGCATCCGCCATAGCTTCGCCTACGCGGTCAATGACGTTCTTCATCTTCTCCTGGTTCTCGGTGCTGGTGATGTCGGATACAAATCCTTTTACCTGCTCGCCTACGATCGAACCGTAAACCTTCAGTTTCTCCTCAGCCTCTTTCGTCTTCTTCGAAGCACGATCCGCGTATGCGGAATTTTTGATCTCGGATGCTTTGGATTTTACCTTTCCGGCAAATGCGGTCGCGGAACCGCCGATAGTCTTTGCGAACTTCGTGAATTCCTTACCGAAATCGAAGCTCTTAGAATCCTTTGCTTCCTCTTCGGTGTTGCCTCTCTTGGGTTTTCTCTTCGGAGGTTTGATCTCCGGATAGAGTTCCTTCAGGCATGCGGTGGAATACCAATATTCCTTACCCGAAGGCCAGCCGTCGGAGAAAACGATGTTCGCGCGGTACGGACGGTACTCCTCGTAGAGGTCGGGATCGTTCTCCCAGCCGTCGTATGCGGAAAGCTCTTCTGCCTTCATAACTGCCATGGGCGCCTTACCCGCGGTGAAGCGAAGCTCCGTGCTGACGGAAGCGCCGTCCGGTGTCGTAAAGGTGATCGCGTACAGTTCCCAGCCCGCAACCTTAAGGATCGGGGCGATGAACGTACGGTTCAGCTTGTAAGAATTGATCTTGTTGATATCGCCGTCGAAGATCACTTCAAGGCGGCAGGTCTCGTCATTGTCCTCGTTCTCGCCGCCATTCAGCCAGAAAACGAAGGTGTAGTCGGTAGCGCCCTCCAGAGCGACCGGCTCGGAAACAATGCGGGAAACCTCCGAGTCCCAGGCACCGACCTGGAAGATCTCGGTCATCTTACCATTAAAATCCTGAATGTAGGAGCGCTCGCCGACAGACTTTGCTGCGGTGTCCAGGCTCCACTGCTTTGCATCAAAATAAATATAATTCATATGTATGTCCTCCATGTAATGAAATACATAGCCGGACGTGTCCTCTTCGGCAAACATCATAATCGTAGTATCGTCCGTATAACACGCCCGACCTTTTTTAACCAGACCCCACGCTCTTTTTTCGTAGGTCGTTCCAATCTGTCTGCCCATTTCGTCTGTTACAATGATGTTTTTTTCCATGGGTGTCCTCCCCTCTTGCAACAAATGCCATGGACGACGCCGCCGATGTGCGGCCCGTCCCAAAACCATCGCCGTTTTTTGTTATGGGTGCCATCCCCTTTCGGTTTCGCCTTTAAACTGATTATGTCACAAAACCTGTGTCAAGTCAATGAACGTTTTCTTAAGGATTTCTTACAGTGCAAGAGTGAAGCCGCTCATGTGGGGCGTTCGCCATATAGGCCTGCTGCCATGCAAGCATGGCGACAGGCCTGCATGGCTCACTGCTTGATACCAAAAGTCCTGTCGTATCTTCCGGGTACGACAGGACTCATGGTGTAGAGAAAATGTTTGGTTTAGTATCATATTAGGAAAATGCACAAGCTATATGCATCTTGAGTGACCGATAATGAAATCATCTTAAACGTTTTCGTTCTCGATGTGCTTTGAGTATAGCACATGTCGAACGCAGATTCAAGTACTTTTTTAGAAATTTTTTAGATTTTTTCAGATGATCCGGATGTCTTTCACGGAGGAGCCTTCGATCAGCTTGCCGCGAACGACGATACGTTCTACCATGGCGGTCTTCGGCTGCTCGATCGCGGTGATCAGGCGACGTGCCGCTTCCTCGCCGAGTTTCTGCGTGTTCTGCTGCCAGGTCGTGAGCTTCGGTGTGAGCACCTCTGCCATGGCCGTTCCGTCATATCCGATGATGGAGATATCCTCGGGAATGGACAGTCCGGCTTCGTGGATCGCCTCCATGCCGCCGAGGGCTGCAAAATCGTCCGGGTACAGGATGCAAGTCGGGCGCTCCTTCAGTTCCAGCAACTGTTTCGTTGCCTCGTAGCTGCCCTTCGTGTCCAGATAATCGGCCTCGCGGACATACTCATCCGGCACCTCGATGCCGTAAGAATACATCGTTTTATAGAAGGTCGCCAGACGTTCCTGGGTAACGGAGGAAGCATAGCCGTGGATGTACGCGATCTTCGAATGCCCCTTGGAAATAGCGTATTTCGCAAGCTCGCAGATACCGTCCGCATTGTCCGAAAGGACGGTCGTACAACTGTTGAATACATGGTCAATGGTGACCACGGGAAGGGTCGAATTGATCAGGCGCAGGATCTCCGGATCTTCATAATTTACGCAAACGATCGCAACGCCGTCGACGCCGCGGGACACGCAGTGCTCGTAGTAAGGATCCGTGAGCTGGCGGCTGATAAACATGATGTCGTAGCCCGATGCTTCGGCCACATTCCGAAGACTCTCGAGCACATGATTGAAATAATGATGCTTCAGGCCGGTGTGTGCTTCATCCACGAAGATCACGCCGATGGTATTGCTCTTACGCATCTTCAGCATACGGGCCGCGGAATTCGGCATGTAGCCCATGTCGCTCGCCTTCTTGATGATGCGTTCCTTCGTCTCCTCACTGATGTCGGAATGATTGTTCAGTGCCTTGCTGACGGTCGCTACGGATACCCCGCACTCTTTTGCAATGTCTTTTAATGAAACCAGACTCATCGTTCTTCCCTCTCCACTTCCATGAGAACCTAAATTCTACTTAAAAACCCCTGTTTTTTCGCTCGGGAGCGAAATTATTTTCGTAACAAGGCTATAATAATATAATCTTGCACAGATTTCAAGGGGTTTTTTCGGTTTTTTCTACGATTCTGTCATTTTTTACAGGATTCCACATTGAAATCCTAAGGAAAATACCTTATACTTAATAGGAATGAAGGCATTCTGAAGCATTTGGAGAAAAATTTTCGAAATTCAGTGAAAGCACGAAAGTTTTGCGAAATTCTATCGTCCCCCTGTCCGAACATGCTTCCCGTCTTCCTTCAGCTTAAATATTTGCGCCGGATCGGCGCGGAAATGAGGTACGTATGAAATTTGGTTACTTTGATGATGCGCGGAAAGAATACGTCATCACATCTCCGAAGACACCGCTTCCGTGGATCAACTATCTCGGATGCGAAAGTTTCTTCCGTCTGATCTCAAATACCGGCGGCGGCTATGCCTTCTATAAGGATGCGAAGCTTCTTCGTCTGACCCGCTACCGTTATAACAATGTTCCCTCGGACGACGGCGGACATTACTACTACATTAAGGATGGCGATACCGTTTGGAACCCCGGCTGGCAGCCGACCCAGACAGCGCTGGACTCTTATGAGTGCCACCACGGTCTCGGCTACTCCATCTTCAAATCTTCCAAAAACGGCGTGGCAGCGGAAGTGACCACCTTCGTTCCCATCGGAAAGAACTGTGAAGTTACATCGGTTACACTCACCAACAACACCGCAGCAGCAAAGCAGTTGCAGTTGTTCTCTTATGTAGAGTTCTGCCTCTGGAATGCCATGGACGACATGACAAACTTCCAGCGTAATTTCTCCACAGGTGAAGTTGAGGTCAAGGGCAGCGCGATCTACCACAAGACCGAGTACCGCGAGCGCCGCAACCACTACGCTCTCTTCGCGGTCAATGCTCCCGTAGCCGGTTTCGATACCGACCGCGACAGCTTCCTCGGCGCTTACAACGGCTACCGCAATCCGGAAGTCGTATTCTCCGGCACTTCCAAAAACTCCATGGCGAGCGGTTGGGCGCCCATCGGTTCCCACAACCTGAAGGTCGACCTCGCAGCCGGCGAGTCCAAAAACTTCATCTTCATCCTCGCTTACATTGAGAACCCGCGCGACGACAAATGGGAGAGCCGCGGCGTGATCAATAAGAAGCCCGCCGAAGCTCTGATGCAGGAATTTGCCACAAAGGCACAGTTCGACGCTTCGCTCGCCGAGCTGTCCGCATACTGGAACAACCTCCTCTCCACCTTCACGGTGAAGACCGGCGACGAGAAACTGGATCGTATGATCAATATCTGGCATCAGTACCAGTGTATGGTTACCTTCAACATGTCCCGTTCCGCTTCTTACTATGAGTCCGGTATCGGCCGTGGCATGGGCTTCCGTGACAGCTGCCAGGATCTCTTCGGTTTCGTTCACCTGATCCCGGACCGTGCTCGCCAGAGGATCATCGATATCGCATCCACCCAGTTCGAGGACGGCAGCGCGTACCATCAGTACCAGCCGCTGACGAAGAAGGGCAACTCCGACATCGGTTCCGGTTTCAACGATGACCCGCTGTGGCTCATCGCAGGTACAGCCGCTTACATCAAGGAGTCGCACGACTTCTCGATCCTGGACGAGATCGTTCCTTTCGACAACGACGAAAGCAAGGCACAGACGCTGATGGAGCATCTGCGTCGTTCCTTCAACTATACTCGCACGCATCTGGGTCCGCATAAGCTGCCTCTCATTGGCCGCGCGGACTGGAATGACTGTCTGAACCTGAACTGCTTCTCCGAGGAGCCCGGTGAGTCCTTCCAGACTTTCGGCCCGAGCGAAGGTCCCGTTGCAGAGTCCGTTTTCATCGCCGGCATGTTCGTTAAGTACGGCCGTGAGTACGCAGTTCTCTGCCGCAAGAAGGGCTTAAACGACGAGGCAGATGCTGCCGAGGCAGCTGTTAACGACATGATCGCAGCCATCTATAAGGATGGTTGGGACGGCGAATGGTTCCTGCGCGCATACGATGCGTTCGGCGAGAAGGTCGGTTCTCACGAGTGTGAGGACGGTCAGATCTTCATCGAGCCGCAGGGCTTCTGTGTTCTCGCAGGCGTGGGCCTTGAGAACGGTTATGCGCAGAAGGCTATGGACAGCGTTGAAGCAAAGCTTGAGACCAAGTACGGTGTAATGATCCTGCAGCCCGCTTATAAGGACTATCACCTCAACCTCGGTGAAGTTTCCTCTTACCCGCCGGGTTACAAGGAAAATGCAGGTATCTTCTGCCACAACAACCCTTGGGTTTCCATCGCAGAAACCTGCCTGGGCCACGGCAACCGTGCATTCTCCCTGTATAAGAAGATCTGCCCCGCTTATGTTGAGGAGATCAGCGAGATCCACCGCACCGAACCGTACGTTTATTCCCAGATGGTTGCCGGCCGTGACGCGAAGAACCATGGCGAGGCGAAAAACAGCTGGCTGACCGGTACGGCTGCATGGACGTTTGTCAATGCTTCCCAGCACATCATCGGTGTTCGCCCGGATTACGACGGTCTTGTGATCGATCCTTGTATCCCCGACACCATCACCGATCTTACGATCACCCGTAAGTTCTCCGGCGCGGTTTATAACATTCATGTAAACAATGCTGCAAAGAGCCAGTACGGAGTTAAGAAGATGGTCGTAAACGGAAAAGAAGTTTCCGGCTGCACCGTTCCTTTTGAAGCCGGTGTGACCGAATACAACGTAGAGATCACCATGTGACCTCACGCATAGTCATAACGAGCCTGCCGCATCTACATGCGGCGGGCTTTTTTATTTGTCAAAGTGTCGATGCTCCGCGGCCGAGGGGCCGTTGTATTCCCTCTGTGGATCATGCGCCGCCGGGCTATGTAATCGCTGTGCTTCGGGAGATTGACGCATATATCTGCACCCACGGCGGGCAGTTCACTGCGCTGTGAAAAACATGCCTCTCTTTCAAAGATGGATTACGGGCACCGCGTCAATGTCGGCCGTTTTCTTGATAGCGCCAGGCTGCCGCCTGACGCGAAAACGCCCTCGGCGACGCGCAAAAACCGAATGGGGATATTCGGTTTTTGACCCTGATCCTTCTTTTCATTCGAGGTGTTTTTCTACAGCTCGATCAATGCCCGTCGCCGGGTGCAGATATATTGCGATATGACGCGGAGCACTTTTACGATACTCGGGGCGGCACGTGTTGCCGGAATTGGCGGGAGAAAGGAAAAAAGAAAGGAGCAGAGGTAGGTAGGAATAGGAATTAAATTTGGACTTTACAAGTTGAGATTGTGGTGGTACAATAAAACCGAACATATGTTCGGTTTTATTGTTTTGTTTGGTTTTGGGGACCGGGAGGTGGTCTTGTGTATTATTTTATTTGCCGGCCGTCGATGTGTGGGATCTTGACGGGGATCTATGATGCGTGGGATTTCGCGTTGCGAATCAAAAATCCGGCGGGGGCGAAACTTGCCGATACGAGCCGCAAAGCGGATCCTGAGGGATCCGCGGGAAATGCGGGCCATGATCTTCTGCGTCTGGTCGTGGACGGCGGTTTCCGCTTCTGCGACTATTCCAAGTTCATCGACGTCCTGCCAAACGAGGCGAAGGCCGAGATGGTATCGAACGGGATCGCGCAAAAGCTGGGGGATGAACTGCACGATGTGTGCCTTACTGCCATGCAGAGCAGCGCGAAGGATCGTGTCGACACCCTGTACCGCTTTCTGCTCTATGCGTTCGGCGTCGGGCAACAAGCGATCGAACATACCGAGCGGCCGGAGGTACAGCGTCTGCGGGCCTACTATCAGAGTGTACGACGTGAAGGCGCCCTCCTCTACGGCTTTCCGGGTTTTATACGGCATGTCACTCCGCTCGGCGAGATCTATGTGGCACGCATTCGCCCGAAGAATGACGTGCTGGATTTTCTGGTCCTGCATTTCGTCAACCAGCGCCCGCAGGACACCTTCCTGATCTACGATGAGAGGCGCTGTACTTATGTGCTCCACATTCCCGGTCTTCCCCTGCAGCGCGGATGTCAAAAGATTTTCCCGGGTTCTGCCTCAGAACGCACGCAGCTCCCCGATCCGATGGAGACGATCCTGACTCTCGTGGATCGCGCCACTGCCGCGCCTCCGGACGGCGCGGCAAATATTGCTCTGCATTTATTGCGAGGTGCTTAGCAAATTCGACCATCCTCCGTTTTGCGGTTTTCGAAAATATTTTCGTAGAAATCCATGGTTTTCAAGGGGTTTTGACGTGGATTTTTCGAAAATCGGATAATATTTTACAGTTTTTTAATATCCCTCCTTATTGATTCACATGGAAAATACTGCTATACTGGTATTACACACAAATGTGTCGCTGCGAAGAGACGGGAATCGACGCGGCGTTGTATGTTAAGGAGGATGAATATGACACCTGAAATGCTTCGGAAGAATGCGCAACCGGAGAAATTCACTAACTCTTTGCGCTATATTTCCACCCCCAGCAGCAATGCAAGGGATACTTTTTTCTATTCTCAGGAAGTCGGTTATCTGCAGAGCATGAAGGCACATCGTTCCAGCCGTAAGGGTCTGGACTCGTTTCTCTTTTTGTATGTGTGGACCGGCTCCGGAAAACTTATGACTGAGGACGTAGTCTATTCTTTAAACGAAGGCGACTGCGTATTGGTCGACTGCAGCAAGGGTTATTACCACGAGAGCAATGAATATACCCCTTGGGAACTTTTGTGGGTCCATTTCAACGGCAAGAACGCAAGAGCTTATTATGAAGCGATCAAAGAAGCCGAATCTCTGATCCTGTCCCCTGCAGACCCTTCGCGTTTCCGCGAGACCATGTTCGAACTGATCAACCTGCAGGAAGAAAAACCGCCGTGTTATGAAGCGTATACTTCACTGAAATTGACCACGCTTCTGACCTACATGCTGGATGAAAAGATCGACTTAAATCTCCTGCATGCAGAGGGAGACGAAGAGTCCATGAGCGTGAAACTGCGTGACATCCGCAGATATCTGGACGAACACTACCGAGAGCAGATCTCGCTGGATATGCTGTCCAAACTCTACGGTGTCAGCAAGTTCTATCTGTGCCGTGAGTTCAAAGACCGCTATACCTACAGCATCCTGAACTACATCACGACCATGCGCCTGAACTATGCAAAGGAGCTGTTGCGTTTCACCAGCCACTCCATTCAGGAGATCGCCACATTGTGCGGCATCATGGACGCCAACTATTTCAACAAAGTGTTTAAGAAGACCGAAGGCATTACACCGACGGATTACCGAATCGAGTGGTTTGAAAGCACGAAGTCTGCTGATGTACTGCGCCGCAGTGTGCGCAAATAGGTAGATCACTATGGAAAATATCAACATGAAAAACGCAAAGGGCGTGCTTGAGCACGCCCTTTGGTATAAGAAACCTGCCACAAACTTTAACGAAGCCCTCCCTCTGGGCAATGGCCGCCTCGGCGCCATGTTCTACGGCGACCCGGAATGCGAACGGATCCACATCAACGAAGATTCCGTCTGGTCCGGCGGGCCGCGCGACCGCAACAACCCCACCGCAAAGGAAATGCTTCCGAAACTGCGGGCGCTGCTTATGGAGGAAAATATCCCCGAGGCCGAGCGTCTAGTCTTCGACAGCATGGCCGGCATCCCCGAGGGGTGCCGCCACTACATGCCCGTGGGGGATCTGCGCATAGCCTTGAGCAGCTCATCCGAGCATACGGACGCAACCGACGGAAGTGACGTAGAATACGGACACCGGATGTTAGATCTGGCCCGTGCCGTCGGTGCATTCTCCTATCGCAAGGGTGGCGTCGGATTTACGCAGACGCTCTTCTGCTCTGCCCCTGCGGACGTTCTGGTCGTGCGCTGTGAGGCGACGCAGGGCGAGCCGATCGACGGCACGATCTTCATGGAAGACGGTGACCGTCGCGACTACATCGATGACAACCGTCCCTACGCGGGCGAAACGAAAAACAACGAAGCAACGATCCTGTATACCGGCGGAAGCGGCGGGCGTGACGGCATCTCTTTTTGCTGCATGGTACGCGCCAAAGCGGATGGCGGAAAGGTTTCCATGCTCGGAAATAAGATCCGCGTGGACCATGCGCGTTCCTTTACCGTTTATCTGACCGTAAAAACCGATTATTACCACACAGAGCCTCTTCAGAGCCTCTGTAACGAGGTTTTGACCCGTGCATGTGAAACGGACTATTCCACGCTTTTTAAGGCCCATACGGACGATTTCAGCGCATTGTACGATCGCGTTGCATTGACCGCGTCCAATGGCTACAGTGAAACCAAGGATGCGGAAGGATGCGAGGCAGGATCACTCTGCACCGACATGCGCCTGGCCCGCGCGAAAGAGGATCCCGGCTATCTGAAGCAAGATCCGGCTCTTCCCGTCCTCTACTTTAACTTCGGCCGCTACCTCACCATCAGCGGCAGCCGTCCCGGCACCCTCCCGCTAAATCTTCAGGGCATCTGGTGTAAGGACTCCTGGCCCGCCTGGGGCAGCAAATATACCATCAACATCAACGCGCAGATGAACTACTGGCCCACCGAGATCGTGAACCTGCCTGAGTTCCATTTGCCGCTCATCGACCTGATCGAGCGCATGCGCGAGCGCGGCCGCGTGACCGCGTCGGAGATGTACGGGTGCCGCGGTTTCTGCGCGCATCACAACACCGACCTCTGGGGCGACACCGCGCCGCAGGATCGCTGGATGCCGTCGACCGTGTGGCCCATGGGTGCGGCGTGGCTGTGCCTGCACATCTACGAGCACTATGCATTTACCGGCGACAAAGCGTTTCTGGCGCAGCATTACGACGCCATGAAGGAAGCCGCACTTTTTATCACCGACTACCTCTTTGAGGATGCGGCGGGCCGCCTCGTTACGGGTCCCAGCGTATCCCCGGAGAATACCTACCGCACCGCGTCCGGCACGCAGGGCTGCCTGTGCATCGGCCCGTCCATGGATAGTCAGATCATCCTGTGTTTGTTTGACGCGATCGAGCAGGCCGCGCAGGCGCTCGGCATCACCGACCCGGAGGATGCAAAGTTCTGCAAACAGCTGCGCGACATGTCGGAGCGGATCCCCCGCCCTGCCATCGCGCCGGACGGACGCATCCCCGAATGGGCAGATCCGACCTATCAGGAGACCGAGCCGGGGCACCGGCACATCTCCCACCTGTTCGCCCTGCACCCCGGCAACATGATCACCGGCGACCCGGAGGATCCGCTCACCGCAGCCGCACAGAAGGTTCTCGATGTGCGCTTGCAAAACGGCGGCGGGCACACCGGCTGGAGCCGCGCGTGGATCATCAACTTCCAGGCGCGCCTGCGCAACGCACAGGCGGTCGAAGATAACCTAAGCGCCCTGCTCGGTCACTCCACCACGCCGAATCTACTCGACTCGCACCCGCCCTTCCAGAGCGACGGAAACTTCGGCGGTTGCGCCGGCATCGCGGAGTCACTCATCCAGAGCCACTTAGGCTACATCCGCCTGCTCCCTGCCCTCATCCCGGCCTGGGACAGCGGAAGTGCATCTGGTCTCATGGCTCGCGGCGCCTTCGAGCTTTCCTTCACCTGGGAGCATCATGCCGTGACTTCGGTCAGCGTAACCTCCCACGCGGGCAATGTCTGCACCCTTGAGCTGTCTGCGCCTCACTCCGACATCACTGTCATGAGTAACGGCGAGCCGGTTGCATTCACCAGACTCAGCCCGTCCCGCATCGCATTTGCCACGAGTCAATGTGCTTCTTACGAGATCCGCTTCTAAGCATAGTTCAACTGTATCAT
>JAFZPG010000013.1 GCA_017550425.1 Lachnospiraceae bacterium
TATATTGGATATAGGCGACGCCGAGGACCTCGTGCATCGCCATTTTGTGATATGCGGGATCGCGCAACATGCGGACCATGCCTGCCTGCCGGTCCATGTCCCGGGAAACCGCTACATGATCGTAAAGAAAGAGGCATTTGATCTGGAGAGCCTGAAGAACCGATGTATGAAAGCAATCCTGCGTGTCGAAGGGGCAGAAACTTTCGATCGTTTTACTGACGCATATCAGGAAACGGTCGCTAAGGTGCTGGATCGGTTGTACCTGTTGGCTGCAGGAGACATTGGCCGCGAGATACAGGCACATTCCGGCGACCTGACGCTGGAATCGATCCTCACGACAGTGATGTCGCGGGAGGAAGAGATCCGTCCCTGGATGGTGTTTGATGTGTGGAGCTCCATGTATTGCTATGCGATCCGCGTCGCCGTGGACAATGTTGTCGATATCGGGAAGACGTTCGGACTGATGTTCGTGCTCGTCGGCGCCCTCGTGATCTTTGCGTCGATCCACCGGATGGTCGAGGAGGATAAACGACGGATCGGAACCGCAAAGGCGATGGGCATGACGAAGCGGGAGATCGCGGTTAGATATCTGGCGGCGGGGCTGACGCCGACGATTGCCGGCATGCTGGTCGGAATTCTGGTGGGCTATGCCGTGCTGCAACAGGTCATGTTGATGATCTATGGGCGATTTTATGTTTACGGAAAGGGCTCGCCTGCGTTTCTGCCCGGTTTGACAGGCATCGTTTTTGTCACCGGTATCGTGATCGCCGGCACGGCGGCATTCATTGGCTGCATCGGATGGATCCTGAAGCCTGTGCTTTCCCTGCTGAATGACAGGACGTGGACGGGCGATGTACGTAGATCCGGACGGGTAAAAAGAATGAAAAAACCCGCCAGAGTCCGCTCGAAATACAGGCTCTATGTTCGGATGATCCTCAGGCAGATCCGACGGGAGAAGAGTCGCGTGCTGATGATCGCAGTCTCCATTACCGGGTGTATGATCCTGCTGGTGACAGGATTTTCCATCAAATCGGCGATCACGCGTTCCATTGAAAAGCAGTTTTCGGATGTGGAGCATTATGACCTGAAGGTCCGCTTTGATGAAGCGGCGGATGGGGGAGCCAAAGACGAGATCACAAAGATCCTGAAGGATTCCGGTTTGCAAGAGGGGACGCTGAAGGACGGTTGGATCGAGGTCCTGGAGCGGGAGTGTCTGTATTATGCCGAAGGCAGACTGAACGGGGGCGAGATGCTCTGCGCCGAGCCTGAGCAGTTGGATGCTTTCTTTTCGGCGAGAAACATTGAAAACGGAGAGACGTTCGGGCAGTCCCGGACGTGGGGCGTGAATATCCCTCTTCGTGCCGCCGAGACCGCAAACATGAATAATGGTGACCCCATGTTTCTTCTGGACAGCCGGATGCATCTGAAGATCGTGACCGTCGCCGGTGTGTATGATAACTATGTCGGCGGTCAGATCCTGGTGCCGAGTGAGTTTTATGAAGAGATCTATCGGGAAAAACCGGAGAACAACAGTATATGGATCCGTTGCGACAAGGAGCGTCTGGGTGAGCTTCGCGCGCAACTATCGCAATTTTCGGTCACGTTGATAGAGACGGAGGATAAAAAACAAGAATATCTGCAGTATACTTCCGCGCTGAACGCGATCGCGGGAATGCTGGCAGGTATAGCGGCCCTGATGGCCGGCGGTATCCTGATCAACCTGATCTATCTGCAGTATTATCGCAGGAAGAGCAGCCTGGTGGTCATGAGGATCAATGGTTTTACGCCCGCGGAAACAGCGGGGTATGTACTGGGAGAATCTGTTATCACGCATGTGGTCGGTATGGCGTTGGGTATCTTCGGCGGCACGTGGCTGTCTGCGAAGATCCTACGAATGCTGGAAGGACGTCAGTTCCACATTGTCCGTTCACCACAGATCGGGGCATGGATCGTGGCAGCGGTGATCCTTTTGATCTTTTCTACGATCATCCATTCGGTGATCGTGAGGAAGGTCGTACATTTGAAACCATCGGAAGATGTTATGATCCGATGATACGGGCATAAGAAAAGAGCCGGCGGATACGCCGGCTCTTCGTGTATTTAAAATTTTTAATGTGCCAAAGAGAACCGTCCCCGGTGGCACAGCCAAAGAGGACCGTCCCCGGTGGCACGGTAAGACATCAGTCTTCCCACTCATCATCGTCAGGTTCGTAGTTTTTCAGCTTTTTCTCGATGAATTTAACGATGAAACCGCTGATCATGCAAAGCGCCAGGATGAGCCAGCCGCCGATGATGTTGGCCGTCAGGGAATATCCGTCGGCTTTACCGTAGATTCCGCCGTTCTTCTCATTAAACAGTGTTACCAGGTTCCAAACGAAGAAACAAGCGAGAGTCACCGGAGCGAGTATCTTGATGGAGATCACAAACCACCATGCAGGCATCTTGAAACTCTTTGTGTTGCGGTTAACTTCCTTCAGTACTTTCAGAGGATTGAAGAACCATCCGATCACGAGAGCCTCCAGGATACCTACGAGAATCAGGCTGTATGCGTTACACCAGTTGTCGACGATATCCAGCCAAGCGAGACCGGAACCGAGCGTGAACCAGATCGAAAGAAAACCTGCGACGCAGCAGATGCGAAGCGTAGTTTTCTTGGGGTTCAGATGGAATTTATCCGAGATCGCAGTGGAAACACCTTCGATGATGGAGAATGCACTGTCGATCGCGAGTGTACACAGGCAGAAATAGAAGATGAAAGCAAAGATCGCATTGACCACGCCATTGTCCGTCAGAAGAACGATGGACTGGGGATAAACGATGAAGGCCGTTCCGATACCGGATGAAGTCATGTTGCCTAATTGACCGGTTCCGCTCATCGTTGTGAACAGCACGATGCCGGAGAGAACGCTGATGAGGAAATCGGAAAATGCGATGATCATCGCATCGGCGGCGATGTTGCTCTTCTCATCCAGGAAGGAGCCGTAAGCGACCATGATGGCCATCATGATGGACAGGGAGTAGAATACCTGACCGACAGCATCGACCCAAAGGGTCGCATCGCTCAAGGATGAGAAATCCGGGACGAAGAACTGCTTGATGCCCTCTAATGCGCCGGACATCATAAGACCCTTACCGGCGAGGATGAGCAGGCAGATGATCGGGAGGAATACCGTGTATTTAACAACTTTTCCTACCGTACCGGTACCATTGCGGATACAGGTATAGATCAGGACCCATGCGATCAGGAGACAGCCCAGGACCGGTATGGAGATCTTATCATAACCGGAGGTGGTTCCGGTGGTCGCGATTAGGTCGGCCCAGATACCGGAAGCCGCAGCGGTATCTCCGGTGATGTTTGCGAACTTAAAGCATGCCAGAGCCATCATGATGACCCATGCAAATACGACTGCGTAGTAAACAGCGATTACGAAAGCGTTGGATACGGCGAACCAACCTACGGGTTCCGACTGCTTTTTGATGGCGCGAAAGGCGCCGGGAACACCCCGATGCATCTTACGTCCGATGGCGATCTCCATCATCAAAAAGGGGATGCCGATGACCAGCATGGCCAAAAGATAGACCATCAAAAAGGCACCGCCGCCATGTTTTGCTGCAAGTCCGGGGAAACGCCACGCATTGCCCAGACCGACTGCGGAACCTACAGCTGCCAGAATAAACTGGGAACGGGAGCCCCAACTGTCACGTGATACTTCTTTACTCATTTTGTCCTCACTTTCCACACCTTCAGTGTAAGTTTTTCAGCCCGGATGAGACGTCCGGACCCGATTACCTATAGTTTATCACGTTTCATGGAAAAAACAATCCCAAACGGGGCAGGAAGGTGAAGAATATTTTGACTTTTACACCATAATGAGGTATACTGATTATAACGTTTTTTCCAAATGAAACTATGATCACACAATTACAAAGGAGAATGACTATGGCACAGAATAAGTATGCAGGAACACAGACCGAGAAAAACCTGGAGGCGGCATTCGCAGGCGAATCCATGGCGAGAAACAAGTACACCTACTTCGCATCAAAAGCGAAGAAAGAAGGTTTCGAGCAGATCGCGGATCTGTTCTTAAAGACAGCAGATAATGAAAAAGAGCACGCGAAGCTTTGGTTCAAAGAACTGAACGGCATCGGTGACACCGCCGAAAACCTGGGCGCGGCTGCCGACGGCGAGAATTATGAGTGGACGGACATGTATGAAGAGTTTGCAAAGACGGCGGAAGCAGAAGGCTTTGACGAACTGGCGAAAAAATTCCGTCTCGTGGCAGCGATCGAGAAGCACCACGAGGAGCGTTATCGCGCGCTGCTTAAGAACATCGAGACCGCACAGGTCTTCGAGAAGAGCACGGTGAAGGTTTGGGAGTGCAGAAACTGCGGTCATATTGTAGTCGGTGAGAAGGCTCCGGAAGTCTGCCCGACCTGCGCGCATCCGCAGAGCTTCTTCGAGATCTCCGCAGAAAATTACTAAGATATCGGATGCCGGAGGCGGCGTATTTCCGCCTCCGGTATCTTGTTTTCCGGCATCCGTTCAGAGCTGCCGGACCGCCGTCTTTTCTTGACAAATCTCGTAAAGGATAGTATACTGACTACGGTAGTTTACCGGAATGCTTGAAAGCAAGTATTTGGCATACCTTTAAGGAGCAGAGCTTTGAAACGAAGGAAGAAGATATGCAGCCTTATTATGATCCTGCTGTTCTCCCTCGCGTTCATATGCGGGGGTTTCTTTCATGCGGGGATTTTTACGGTTTTCGCGGAACGGGACCCGGCTTATGAGTTGCTTTTGCAGCAACTCGGCTTTCCGGAGAGCTACTATGAAAAACTGACAGCACTGCATCAAGAGCATCCGCAGTGGGCATTCCTGCCGTATCAGACAGGGCTTGACTGGGAGGAAGCGGTAAACGGAGAGAGTGAGTATCGCTTAAATCTGACGCCGAACACGGTCAATTATCCAACCTCCTTTCATGCTACGTCGTCGGTCGGCGGAAACCTCACGTTTGACTATGATCAAAATGCTTTTGTCATTCAGAGTGCGCCGAACTGGGTCCAGGCTTCGCGGGAAGCGATCGCCTATTACATGGATCCGCGGAACTTCCTGACTTCCGAAGAGATCTTCCAGTTTGAGTATTTGGCGTCGAACCCGATGCTGCAGACGCTCGATGGGGTGGAACAGATATTCTTCGGCACTTTCATGTCACGGACTTACGTTGTTAAGCCGACGTTGTATATCCAAGATGGTCTCGTGACCGGCATTGAACCCGACACGAAGAAAGAAGACTTTTTTAAACTGCTCGCCTGCGGTCCGGATAAGGTGATCCGCATATGGAATGCAGATCGTACAGCGAAAGAAGACGGAGAGTTGATCGGTACCGGAGATCTGGTCACCGTTGCGGACGGAGAACTCCTTTGGGATGCTCCGGAACTCCCGGAGGACTATGAAGAGCCCGCATATGCGACCTACATCTGCGTTCTCTACGGAGATACCGACGGCGACGGAACGCATACGCCCCGTGATTACCTGTATCTCAAACGTCATATCCTGGATTATTATCATCTGGAAGAACCGTATTCGTTTGCGCTCGATGCAGACTTGGACGGCATTATGACGTTTCGGGACCGCCTCTATGTAAAGAGAGCAGCGTATGGGTATTATCCGATCGACCAGAGAAGAAAAAACGAAGCCGAGAAAAAACCCGATGATGCTTATGCATTATATGGCGCAGACGGACTGACTTACGCCGAATGCGTCGTCGCATTGTCCGAGGAATACGGAGTAAGCCCGTATATGTTGGCGGTGCGTTTGCGGCAGGAACAGGGCACGAGCGGCACCGGTTCCCTGATCAGCGGTAAGGTCGAAGGATACGAAGGATATTATAACTATTTCAACTTCGGCGCTGCCGGTGTGACAGCCGAGGAGATCGTCCAAAACGGCCTGGAATATGCAAAAGAAAATGGCTGGGACAGCCCGGTCAACGCGATCCGCGGCGGAGCATCCAGGATCGTCGATAAGTATATCTCAGCCGGTCAATATACACTGTACCTACAGAAGTTCAATGTGATCCAATATGGCCAGTATCCGCTCTACCGTCATCAGTACATGCAAAACCTGTTGGCGGCACGTAATGAAGCGGTGCGCACCGCTTCAGCGTATAAGGAGCTCGGGTGCCTGGACAATGGTTACATTTTCTATATTCCGGTCTATGAAAACATGCCGGAACAGCCCGCGCCGAAGCCGGTAAATGACGGCAATCCGAACCCGTATCTGCAGATCCTGGCGATCGAAGCGTATGAGACGGAGGAGGAGACCAGGGAGGAAGAACCTCTGACAGAAGAGAGTCTGACCGAAGGCTCCGAAACCGAAGAGGGTTCGCCGACAGGGACTTCCGATGAAGCAGGAACACTGCCAGAGGAAGAGACTTTGCCGGAGCCGACATTGCCCCGATTAGAACCTGCATTTGATCGAACGGTCTATCGATATGACGTATACGTCGAGGCCAATGTCAACAGCATCACACTGGATGCACAGGCGATCGCCAATGTGCTTCCGAACGCGGCGGCGTCCGGGCGCGGCATTGCGTCGGCTCAGGTCGAAGAAGCAGGAAAGAAGGAACTTATCTACGGAGAGAATGTATTTTCCATTCAGGTCACGGCCGGAAACGGCAGGGTTCTCACGTATGAAGTCCACGTGTTCCGGGAAGAACCGGAGACGAAGGAGGAGACCGAACCTTCTTCCGAAGATATCCAATCAGTCAACTGACAAAAAGGAAATATAAAAACTATGTTCGCAGTTTGGCGGACGGAATGGAGCAAACAAAATGAAAAAAAGAATCGCCGGTTTGATCATGATGGCATTGTTGCTGGGCTTTTGCCTGGGATTTCCCAAGACGGTATTTGCCTATGACGGCAACGTGGAATTGCAGATCGGATCAAACGAGGTAACCGTTGGAACCACATTTGATGTGTCCCTGTTCGTGACTTTTAACGAAGGAGTGCCGGGATTTACGGATGCATATTATGCTCTGGTGTTCCCGCAGGACATTATACAGTTCAAAGGCGCTTCCTCAGGAACGACAGCGCTGTCGGATGTATCGTTGTTGATCACGGAAGATGTGGACGGTTCTGTCACTTCTTATGTCTGCACGTATACGTTCACGGCTCTGAAAGCAGGGGATGCGGTAATTACTGCAAATCTTTATGATACGGTCGGCGGCACCTGGGGCTTTGGTTTCACACAGCCGTATGAAGGCCGCGATTTTGCAGATCTGGCCATTCCTACGATCACGGTTCATGTTAAGGATCTGCCTACCGAACCGCCGACAGAAGAACCTACCGAGGCACCGACCGAAGAGCCGACGGAGGCACCGACCGAGCCGATCACGGAAGCACCCACGAATCCTCCGGCCGGCGGTAATGCAAATCTGAGCTCATTGGCTGTGGCACCCGGTGAGATCCTCGAGGCATTTTCCCCGGACCGCACTTCTTATACCATTTCGGAACTCGACTATAGCGTAAGATCGATCAATGTCGGCGCGACGACCGAAGATCCCAACGCACAGATCGTTGTTACCGGTTTTGCCGATCTGAAAGTCGGAAGCAATATCGTAAAACTCATTGTTACCGCTCCGGACGGAACACAGAAAGAATATTCCCTCGAAGTCATCCGTAAGAATAAAGACGGAGAGGTCGTAGTAACACCTCCGACGGAAGCACCCACCGAGGCCCCGACGCAAAAACCTACCGAGGCTCCGACCGAAGAGCCGACCCAGGGTGAAACAGAAGAGCCCACGGAAGAGCCTACTACTAACGAGGATGAGACCCTTCCTCCCGCTTCTTCCGATGATGTTGAAGTATCCAATATCTACGATGGTACCGGTTCCATGCTGATCAAATCGGACTGGCTGGACGAGGCGATGCCCGCAGGCTTCAGCCGTTCCTCCGTTTCCTATAAGGGAAACGATGTGGCCGTAGCTAAGTCCAAAAAGGATATGGTCCTGTATTGTCTGGCGTCCCCGGATGGATCCGTCAAAAACTTCTACGTTTACAACACGGAAAATGATACCTTCTATCCGTACTATCCGGTAAACCCGACCGGCGGCGTTTATGTATTGCTTAATACGGGCGCTGCGGATGTCACGGAAGGAATGCGTCAGTTTACACTGCGTGTAAATGAGGATGGACCGAAGATCAATGCATGGTCTCTGTCCGGCGATGTCAATGACGGCGTTTTCCTCGTATATGCGATGGCGGAAGACGGCTCGATCGGATGGTACCGTTTCGATACCACGATCGGTACATTCGTACGCTATTTCAAGGATGCGGCTGATAAAAAAGGAACTCCCGAAGATCCTTCCGAATCTGTTACCGAGGAGGATTCCGCTTCTGAAGCAAAGATCAAAAAGTTGGAAGAAGATCTGAAGAAGCAGAAGGAAAAGAACAATAAGGATATTGATGATTACAACAATCTGCAGGCAAATCATTCCAAACTGAGTATCTATTTTATTCTGATCCTGATCGTTCTTTTCATCGTTTTGATCCTGGCGATCATCATGGCATTGAAACTTCGTTCTCTGTACAGCCGTTATGATTTCAGCGATGACGGTGATGATGGTGACGATGACGGCGGTGACGACAACAACGGCGGCAACGACAGTGACGACGAGATCGAAGAAGAGAAGCCGCAGGAGAAGATCGTTCTTCCGAAACCGGCACCGTTTGATGTAGATACTTCTTCCGATGAAAAACTTCCTTCCCAGACCGTGGACGAATCCATTAAGCAGACCGTAGCAGCGGCCTATGCGGCACGTCAGGCGGAGAAAGAAGCAAAGGCAAAGGAAGCAGCCCAGAAGGCAGCGGCAGCTAAAGAAGCAGCAGCTAAAGAAGTAGCCGAGAAGGAAGCGAAGGCGAAAGAAGCAGCCCAGAAGGCAGCGGCAGCAAAGAAGGCAGCCGATGCGGCAGCCGAGAAGGCGAAAGCAGCGGGCCTTAAGTTAAACGCCGTTTCCGATAAGAAGGGCCTTTACGATCTCGATGTGAATACGGGCGAAGAGAAGACGGAAAAACCTTCCGGCAACGACGAAACAAACGATGACGATTTCGAGTTCATCGAGTTTTAATCACACTCCGTAATTACGGAAAATCATAAATCGGGCGGAATGATCCTTAAGGTCGTTCCGCCCCTTTTCACACTTATTTCATAACTAAATCCATTGAATCTTAACGCGAAATAAGGTATACTGTAATCGGGGCAGTTTGCTCCCGATCACTCCAAAGGAGTATGACATATGAAATGCGAAAAGTGTAAGTCCCGCGAGGCGACCGTTGTGGTCACCGAGGTGGATGGAAATAAAAGAACCGAACATTATTACTGCAGTCAGTGCGCCGCTGAGATGGATCTGTTGCCGTCGGAAGGGGAGCTTCCTTTCGGACAGCTTTTATCCGGCATTCTCGGCATGGTCGCGGAAAATGACACCGAAGAAGAGGACGAATATGCAGGTATTTTCTGCCCGACATGTAAGACCTCTTACCGGGAGTTCGTGGACTGCAGTCGCTTTGGCTGCGAGGATTGCTACCACATCTTCGGACCGCTGATCGATGCCAATATCCATAAACTGCAGGGCAGTGATATCCATACCGGAAAACATCCGAAACTGCAGGGGAAGAAGGCAGCGCCAGCAGAGAAGATCGAAGAACTGACGGCGGAAGAGAAGATCGCGCGCCTGCGCGTCCGGCTTCAGGAAGCATTGGCCGCGGAAGACTATGAGCAGGCGGTCGTTTGCAGGGATGAGATCAAAGCATTAAGCGGGGAGAAATAACCATGGAAAAATGGTACGAAGGTATCGGCGCGGAGCAGGATGTGATCGTCGGAAGCCGCATTCGCCTGCGCAGAAATATACAGGGGAAGATGTTCCCCGAGAAGCTGCCCTCCGAACAGCGCAAGAAACTCGGAAGTGAACTGATGAACCACGTGTCCGGCATCCTTTCGGCAACCGGAGTGGAGAACCACAGCCTGCATCTGTCGGAGATGGATAACGTGCAGAAAAACGCTCTGCTCGAACGCAGTGTGCTCACGAAGACGTCGCTGCGGGAGACTGAAGACATCGCGCTGACGGTTTCGGAAGATGAGAGCTACAGTGTGTTGTACAACTGTGACGACCATCTGCGTCTGCAGGTCAGCGAGAGCGGCTTGCATCTACGGGAAGCATATGCAAAAGCGGACCGTCTGGACGACGCGATCAATGAGACCTATAACTATGCATTTGACGATAAATACGGTTATATGACTGCCTTCCCGACGAACGTGGGGACCGGCATGCGCGCCTATCTGGTGTTGCATTTGCCGCTACTGGCTTCGAGCCAGAGGTTCCGTACGATCACTTCGGAACTGGGACGCTACGGCGTAGCCATCCGGGATGCGTTCGTTTGCGAAGATAAAAACCCCAGCGGTCTGTACGTGATCTACAACCAGAAGACACTGGGTCAGAGCGAATCGGAGATCATGTCGGTGCTGACGAAGGTGGGCATGCAGCTCGCCGGATCGGAACGCCGCGTGCGCAACATCCGCGCGCAGCGCTTCAGCCTGCAGAACGACGATGAAGTCTACCGTTCGTACGGACTTTTGAAATATGCCCGCTACATGCGATACGATGAGGCACTGTTGAACCTGTCCCGTATCCGAATCGCGGCTTCGGCAGGCAAGGTAAACTTTGCTAAGCCCCTCAGCCTGTATAAATTGATGCTGATGGTATCGCCGGATAACCTCCGCGTGCATTATCAGAAAGAATTGGATGAAAACGAGTTGAACGTCCTGCGGGCCGAATACCTGCGCTCCGCATTGCCCGAGATCCTCGGTTGACGGGAAACTTGAAAGAGAGGAAACTGACGTGTTTGAACGATATACCAGAAAAGCACAGGCCGTGCTGGAAGAGGCCCAGAAGGCCGCTGCCGAGTTCGGCCACAGCTATATAGGATCCGAGCACTTCCTGCTGGGCATCCTCCGCGAGGGCGACACGATCGCCGCGGAGATCCTGCGGAAGTACGGCGTTACCGCAGAGAAGGTAGGCCATCTTATCGAGGAGGTCATCTCTCCGGTCGGCGCGTCCATGATCGCGGATGCCGGCGGCTATACGCCGCGGGCCAGACTGATCCTGGAGCAGGCCGCAAAAGAGTCCATGCGCATGCAGAGCCAGCTCGTGGGGACGGAGCACATCTTGATCGCCATCCTTCGGGAAAATGACTGCGCAGCGCGTAAGATACTGAATACACTGAAGGTGGATATCCGCCGGATGTATGTCGATATCTACCAGGCTATGGGCGCGGACCGCAACGAGGTTCGCGAAGAGATCGACCACATGCGGGCGTCCAAAGGAAAGACACCTACGCTGAATAAATACTCGCGGGATCTGACCGCATTGGCCGCGAAAAACGAACTCGATCCGGTCATCGGAAGAGAGACCGAGATCGGCCGGATCATCCAGATCCTGAGCCGCAGAACGAAGAACAATCCCTGCCTGATCGGTGAACCGGGCGTCGGCAAGACCGCGGTCATCGAAGGCCTGGCACAGCGCATCGCGGACGGCAACGTTCCGGACAGCATCGCGGATAAACGACTCGTCATGCTGGATCTGTCCGGTATGGTCGCCGGCTCCAAATACCGCGGTGAGTTCGAAGAGCGCATTAAAAACCTGATCGACGAAGTGCGCCAGGATAAGAACGTCCTGCTTTTTATCGATGAGATCCATACGATCATCGGCGCGGGTGGCGCGGAAGGCGCGCTCGACGCATCCAACATATTAAAACCCAGTCTGGCACGCGGCGAGATCCAGATCATCGGCGCGACCACGATCGACGAATACCGCAAGCATATCGAGAAGGATGCGGCGCTCGAGCGTCGTTTCCAGCCCGTGATGGTGGACGAGCCTACAGAACAGGAGAGCATAGAGATCCTGAAGGGCCTGCGTCCCGCATACGAGGAACATCACCATGTGACCATTACGGATGAAGCTCTGCAGGCGGCTGTCCGTCTCTCCATCCGCTATATCAATGACCGTTTCCTCCCGGATAAGGCCATCGACCTGATGGACGAAGCGGCTTCGAAGCTCCGCCTTTCGGCCTTCAATCCGCCGGAAGAGGTAAAAAAACTCGAAGAGGAGATGGAGAAACTCAACAAGACAAAAGAAGAATTCATCAAATCCGAGAATTACGAAAAAGCCGGAGAGATTCATAAGAAACAGCAGAAGAAGCAGGAAAAGATCGACCAGCTCCTGAAGAAGTGGGAACAGCAGAAGGAAAGCCGTGAACTGACGGTCGGCGCGGAAGAAATCGCCGATGTCGTCTCCGGCTGGACGAAGATCCCGGTCCGCACGCTGGAAGAGGGCGAGACACAACGCCTGAAGAAACTGGAAGAGATCCTGCATAAGAGAGTCATCGGCCAGGACGAGGCAGTTTCGGCCGTTTCGCGCGCGATCCGCCGCGGACGTGTCGGCCTGAAGAATCCGAAACGCCCGACCGGTTCCTTCCTGTTTTTGGGACCCACCGGCGTCGGAAAGACCGAACTTTCAAAAGCACTCGCCGAAGCAATCTTCGGTACGGAAAATGCTCTGATCCGCGTCGACATGACCGAGTACATGGAGAAACACAGTGTGAGCAAACTGGTCGGTTCGCCGCCCGGATATGTCGGTTACGAAGAGGGCGGGCAGCTCTCGGAGAAAGTACGCCGTAACCCGTATTCCGTGATCCTGTTCGACGAGATCGAGAAGGCGCATCCCGATGTGTTCAACATTCTGCTTCAGGTTTTGGATGACGGTCGGATCACCGACTCGCAGGGACGCAAGGTCGATTTCCGTAACACGGTGCTCATCATGACATCCAACTGCGGCGCGGCGAACATCATTTCCCCGAAACGACTCGGGTTCGGAGCGACCGCGGATGCAAAGGCGGATTACGAGTACATGAAGACCCGCGTGATGGACGAAGTAAAGCAGATGTTCAAACCGGAGTTCTTAAACCGTATCGACGAGCAGATCGTGTTCCATTCGCTGGGACGTGACCAGATGATCGAAATCGCCGACGTGATGCTTTCGGAGATCCGGGGCCGCGTGCAGGAGCAGATGAACATCACGCTCGTGATCGACGCGAAAGCGAAGAACTGGCTGGTCGAGCATGGCTACGACGAGAAATACGGCGCTCGCCCGCTGCGCCGGACCATACAGACCGCTCTGGAGGATCGTCTGGCCGAAGAGATCCTGGAGGGCAATATCAAAAAGGGTGACAAGGTCACCATTTCGGCCGACGATAACGGATTATTATTCCATAAAAAAGCATAAGATGCAGGAGGCAACAAAATGGCAGTCGTAAAAGAATTGATCAAGCAGCAACCGGACGGAAAACTGTGCTTCGGGGATTATACCCTCGCACAGAAGGCGAAACTGGACGGCTTTTCCTACAACGGGGATGTTTTCAAGGTGAAGACCTTCGAAGAGATCACCAAACTGGAACGCAACGGTCTGTTTGCGTATGAGTCGGTTCCCGGAACGTCCGTGTTTGATTACACGACAACAAAAGACGGTGTGCAGTTTATCGTAGAGGGACCGAAGACCGCACAGGTCATCGTGATGCTCGAGGATGAGGCGGATTACGAGGTTTATCTCGATAATAAGCAGGTCGATCTGCTCCGTACCAACCTCGGCGGAAAGCTGGCGCTCAACATTGAGCTCGAGCAAGCGAAACCGGTCGCAGTGAAGATCAAAAAGCACGCTTAATGAGGAAATCGGATGGCAAAAGCAAAAGACGTCGCTTTCTTTTGTAAAGAATGCGGATATGAAAGCAGCAAATGGCTCGGACAGTGTCCGGCGTGCAAAGAGTGGAACAGTTTCGTTGAGGAGCCGAAGGCGCCGAAGACTTCCGGAAAGGGAGGCATTTCCCGACCGGTGCTGGATTCGGTGAGACCGGTGGCGATCAATGAAGTTTCCACGGCAGAGCATGCCCGCATTTCCACGCATATCAGCGAGTTGGATCGGGTGCTCGGGGGCGGTATCGTCCCCGGGTCTCTCGTTTTAGTCGGCGGAGATCCCGGTATCGGTAAGTCCACGATTCTGTTGCAGATGTGCAGGAACCTCGCGGAGGACGGGAAACGCGTATTGTATATCTCCGGCGAGGAATCGGCGAAACAGATCCGCATGCGCGCGGACCGTATGGGAACATTTTCCGATACCATGCTTTTGTACTGTGAGACGAACCTGCGTCCCATCGAGGAGACCATCCGCTCCGAAAACCCGGATATCGTCATCATTGACTCGATCCAGACCATGTTTCATGAGGAAGTTCCTTCTTCGCCCGGCAGTGTGACCCAGGTGCGGGAAGCGACAAACATTTTTTTGATGCTCAGTAAGGGACTCGGCATCCCGATCTTTCTGGTCGGTCATGTGACGAAGGAAGGCGTGGTCGCAGGACCGCGTGTTCTGGAACATATGGTCGATACCGTTCTCTATTTCGAGGGCGAGCGGAGTGTGGCTTATCGTCTGCTCCGCGCAGTGAAAAACCGTTTCGGCTCGACGAACGAGATCGGCGTGTTCGAGATGCAAGAGAGGGGACTGGTGCCCGTCGCGAACCCTTCGGAGTATATGCTGAAGGGGCGCCCCGTGGAGGCTCCCGGCTCGGTCGTTACCTGTGCCATGGAGGGCACGCGTCCGGTCCTGCTGGAGATCCAGGCACTCGTAGCGCGCACGAACTTAAACCTGCCCCGTCGTAACACGACCGGAGCGGATCCGAACCGTGTTCAGCTTCTGACGGCGGTCCTGGAGAAAAAACTGAACCTGCCCATGTATGAGTACGATGTCTACATCAACATCGCGGGCGGTATGCGCATTGCCGAACCTTCCCTGGATCTCGGAATCCTGACTGCATTGATCTCGAGTTATCGCGATCTGGTCATCCCGGAAAACCTCCTCGTATTCGGAGAGGTGGGCCTGACCGGTGAGGTGCGCCAGGTATCCATGGCTCAGCAGCGCCTGAACGAAGCCGCTAAGCTCGGTTTCTCCCTGTGTATGCTTCCGGCAGTGGCCGTAAAGCAACTCCAGATCCCGGAAAATGTGACCTGTATCGGCATCGAACATGTGGGCGATGTCTACCGGAAACTGAAAGATTTCGCGGCTCAGACGAAAGCCTGAGCCGTTTCTAAAAAATTTCTAAAAAAATTTTAAAAAACCTATTGACAACAGTTTAACAGACTGCTATAATCAAGGTGTTGAAAATTGAAGAAGATATGTGGGGCAAACTTATCGTAAGATAAGGACGCAAAGCTATAGGGTCCGTTGAGAAGCGGACAGCCAGCTGCTATCGTTTATTTTGGTGTGTCAATTGCCTCCACGGAATCTATCCGGGGAGTTTTTTTTATCCCATTTTCAACCTGAAATCGTTTACTGACTTTTTTTGTATACATCCCTTCCTTATTTACACATGCAAGTGCTCCGTTAACTTTCCCCTAGTTTAACGGGGCATTTGCGTTTCATAAAACTCTTTTTTCTTGACTTTACCCCTTGAATAGAATACAATTAAATAAATAGACATAAAGTAGGTATCTAACGAATTTGTAAGGACATTAGAAATTCTGAAAACCATGTTATAATGCTTATAAAGGTTACGAATATCTTTGGTTCTGTGTGCACTTTTGGGGTGGGAACAAAAGTGAAAGGGGGATAGGCTGTGTCGGATGATCAGCTGTATCAAAGATATCTGACCGGTGATCAAGCGGCCGGAGATGAGCTGATGCTGCGCTATGGCGACGCAGTGACGGCTTATTTGGATGCCATCCTTCATAATGCACAGGATGCTGAGGATCTGATGCTGGATTGCTTTACCGTGATCCTGGTAGATAAACCCAAGATCATGGAAGGACATTTTCGGTCGTATCTTTTTAAAGTGGCCAGAAATAAAGCAAATCGTCTGTGGAAGCTCAGATTCAGAAGAGGGGAATTCAGTCTGGACGAGTCTCTGGAGGAAACGCTACAGGCGAATGGAGACGACCCTGAAGATAAGATCTTGAAAACAGAACGCAGAGCTATTTTGGATAAATGTTTAAATCGCATTGCCCCGCAATACCGCGAAGGCTTATGGCTGGTCTATATGATGGGACAGAGTTATGCGGAGGCGGCGGAGATCATGAACTGCGGGTTGAAACGGGTCGAGAATCTGCTGTATAACGGGAGAAAGCAGCTTCGAATGGAGCTGGAGAAGGAGGGCATCACCCATGCGGATATTTGAGAA